>JBBIVA010000025.1:0-32568 GCA_037439945.1 Marinilabiliaceae bacterium | reverse complement strand
TTATTGTAATGTTTGGTTGTACTTTTTATAACTTTAAATGTTTAATTGATTTTTACAAAAAATAACACCCTAATTTTTGTTTTCTCCATGTATTATTGCTTAACTTTTTTTTACCGGCAAAATCAGCCCTTTACGGTAAGACCCATTGATTTATATCCGAACCGTGCAATTACCACAAAACAAATAAACGGTAGTATAAAGGATGCATTTACAGCCGGCAATCCGGCAATTGTTCCAAAATCTATTATGGCACCCTGTACCGGGGGCATTAAGGCCCCGCCAACAATTGCCATTACCAAACCGGCTGCACCCAGTGTTGTATCTTCTCCAATCCCTTCGAGTGATATTCCATAAATTGTAGGAAACATAAGCGACATAAATGCCGATGTGGCAATAAGGCAGTATAACCCTCCTATACCCTGAATGAATATTGTACCGGTTATAGAAATCATCCCTCCCACGGCAAAAATAAACAGTAATTTACGGGCGTTTAAATAACGCAACAACAAGGTGCTTACAAAACGGAACAAAATAAACATTGCCATTGCCAGCATATTATAACGTTGGGCTGCTGCTTTTGAAATTCCAATATTTTCAGCATAATGAATTATAAACGTCCAGCACATAATTTGAACCCCAACATAAAACATTTGGGCAATTACACCGCTCCGGTATTTCTTGTTCCTAACTAACCGCTTAAAAGAACCGCCTGCCGGTGTTTGGGGGTTGTCGCCCCGGGTATTGGGCATTTTAACCACCAAAAAAACAACAATCATTGCCAGGACAACCAGCCCCAACGCAACATAAGGGTTGCGAATAACGGCCAAATCATGTGTTCGTATAACAGCTTTTTCGGCAACGGTTAAGGTATTAAAAACAAGTTCCCCCAAATCATTTCGTTGTTCCGATTGTAAATAGGCAAGAATAACATTTGACGCCACAAACATACCCAGTATGGACCCAAGCGGATTAAATGACTGTGCAAGGTTTAATCTTCGGGTAGCTGTTTTTTCATCACCCATTGATAAAATATATGGATTTGCCGTAGTTTCCAAAAATGCCAGGCCAAAAGTTAAAATATAAAGTGATGCCAGAAAAAAACCAAACATCTCAAATTGTGCCGCCGGTATAAACAAAAGTGCTCCGGTTGCATATAATGATAACCCAAGAATTATAGCCTTTTTATAATTGTATTTACGCACAAAAAGTGCAGCGGGAATGGCCATTGTTGCATAACCCCCGTAAAATGCAAACTGCACCAGGGCAGCTTTGGCATTGGGTATTTCCATAATTGTGCTAAAAGCCGCCACCAAAGGATTGGTTATATCATTGGCAAATCCCCATAATGCAAAAAGGGTGGTAACTATTATAAAAGGCAGTAAGTACTGTTTTTCAACAAGCCTGTTTTTTTTCACGGCATTAAAATTAAGTTATTAAATTGGCGTTACCCCTTTCTTTAGAATAATATTACCATATTTCGATGTTTCTCCAGTCATAACAACAGCAAACGCATTTTTGGCCATTTCATAAAACCGGTATCTTGTAACCCGTTCAATAGCTTCAACTGAGGGATTGGTTTTTCTGATACTTATTAAATAATTATTCTCAACTTCCGGGTCCAAATGGTCACCATCAACAGGTGACATCATTAATAATGGGTGCGGCACGTAGCTATCCAATTCAAAAAGGGGTAAAATGGCTTCAAGCAGGTTCGCTATTTTTAAACCATCTGCCCTTATTACCTTTCTGTTAAACGTTTCTCCCGGGAAATGAGCATCGGCCAGGACTATTTCGTCGCCATGGCCCATCCTGGCCAAAGTTGCAAGCAATTCGGGACTGATTAAAGGGGAGATTCCTTTTAGCATATTTTAAATTTAATAACTGTTTAATTAAAAAAAAAAACATGGTGCCAACCAACAAATAAACTGTTATATATTTGGTTTATAATTACTTATTTTTGTTGAACTATAGATTAAAGTTTTGGCGTCATCCAAATTTTTAATATATCCGGTTTCAATTGCCTGAGTTATCAAGTTGCCGATAACTGCCCCTTCAACCGGCCCGGCAATAACCTTTTTACCGGTAGCGTTTGCGGTTAACTGACATAACAGCTTTGACTGAGATCCTCCACCAATTATGTGAATTGTTTCAAAAGATTTGTTTCTTAAAAATTCCATTTTGGTTAAAGCTTCATTAAAGCTATTTGCCAGGCTGTCGTAAGCACATCTGTAATAATCAGCTTCGGTTTTCAGTGTTTTACCATGAACTTTTATCAAGTAACCATCGAATGCCTTTTTCATATCCGTTGGGTTATAAAAATCCGGATCGTCGGGGTTTATTAACATTTCTGAAATGGTAGCTTTAGATGCCATTTCATCAATTTGGGAGTATGAGTGTTTTGACCCAAATGCTACTCTTAATTGCTGAACCAGCCATAATCCCATAATATTTTTCAGAGGCCTGAACCTGCCATCACAGGTGCGCTCATTTGTAATACCAAATTTAAAAGCATAACTTGATAAATATGGATTATCTGAAATCATTCCCACAATACACCAGGTCCCGGTTGAAATAAATGCAAAATTTTCATTTTCAAATGGTATTGCCGTGATAGCAGAAGCCGTATCATGCCCTGCAACAGCCATAATTTCCAACTGTCTGTTAAAGCCATCCAAATTTAAATTGCCCAATGTTGTTCCCGGAAGCACTGGTTTTGTAAGCAAATTTTTATTTAATCCCAGCAGGTTAATTATTTGTTTATCCCAATCATTGGTTTTACAGCTCAGAATTTGGCTGGTTGATGAAAGGGTAATTTCATTAACAGGATTACCGCATAAAAAATAGTTTATATAATCAGCCATAAATAAAATACGGTTAGCGCTATCAAGCAATTTGGTGCCCTTTAAGCTAAGAAGTTGGTAAAGCGTATTAAAAACATTGTAATTGACCCCTGTATTAGTAAAAGTTTCAATGTCGGTCATCATTGTATTCCACATATATTTCATTCCCGATGTTCTATTGTCGCGATACGAAACAGGGTCTTCAAGCGGATTACCGTCATCACCTAACAATACAAAATCAACCCCCCATGAATCTACCCCAATGCTTTTTACCGGAATTTGTGAACCGGATACAGCCTTTTCAATTCCTGCCATAATGCCCTCAGTAATTTCCTTCAGGTTCCAACGGTCGGCTCCATCGCGATTTTCAATATGATTTTCAAACCGGTGGATTTCATTTAAATATAAGCCACCGTCAAAAACCCCCTGAACAATTCGGATGCTTCCGGCGCCCATATCAATTGCCAGACAGGAGAAAGGCCCCATGCTTCAAATGTTTTATAATTTAATTAATAATAAGTTATTATACTAATATAATGCCCAAAATAATTACAATCAAAGTCTTGTTAAATATTCATCCTTAAATAATTTTTAATCAGGGCCGTATTGCCAGTCCTGATACATCGCGTGAGCTCATCTTTTAAATTTTGGCTTAGCCGGTTTTCAACTGTACTAATTTTGTAGATCATTTATTTATAATTGTTTCAGGAAAAAACTTATCAATTAGTTTTTACGAACCATGCCCGTTTCATCCCAAAATAAGATAACTACCTTGTTGTAATTGAACTTGAATAAAAACCTTGTCTTCGGAATTAATGATTTACAACCCGGATTTTCCCAGTTTACAATCCACCATGATAAACGATTATAAACCATTTGCCCTTAAGGTTTTGGCACTATTTTCCCCTCCATTAATTAAAAACATTAGTGGTACAGGCCTGTCGGTCCCTTCAACAAAGGCTGGTCTGGCCTGCCATGGCGCCACAGAAAGTACATTTGTTAAATCCATCCAGTATTGTAATACTGCCGGTTTTAATTGCCATGTCATGTGGAAATGGTTTGCCGGGGCAAATTGTTTATATTCAGTCATTGATGCATATTTTGGAACAATCCAGCTATGTGGCCAGGTTACATTTGAACTTTTGGCTACCATTGAAGCGATTTTTTCAGGTAAATCAACTGTTTGTGCTTCATCCCAAATAAGGCTAAACATACCATTTAAATGGCTATAAGTAAGCCTGCTTGCTATACCATCAATTCCGCCCGGAGAAAAAAAGCTAACACTGTTTCCGCCACCCGGGAAATAATACAATTCGGCCGGCGGCATTGTAACTCTTTTTAAAATATTTTCCATCTTTTCACCAGGTAACCCTGCCCAATTTAAACTTGCCGACCCTGAATTATCACCATCAACAATACCTTTGTTAACCCAAATTTCATCACCTTTAATATTTACTCCCAGCCTTTGGGCGGCAACTTTTAATTCCGATGCTTCCCAAACCTTTCTGAAATCCATAAATAATGGCGGATTTCCCCCTGTAAGCCAGGTTTTAAAAAGCATTGTTAAGGTACCTTGCATGTCGGCCTCGGTACCAAATGGCATAACAGGTTTTGGCCCGTTGTGATCAAATGTTGAATTAAACAGGGACTCGGCCATATCGCATATTGGAAGGGGAATACCACGATGGTCGCTTCCCCATTCAAGCTGGTTCATAAATGCCCCGCCAACTGCGTTTAAATCAGCCATCAAATCACGCATTATAAGGTACATTGCCAGTGATTTGTCGAGATTATCACTACCGTTTGGTTGTGAAATATCAATTGATTTAAGATTTTTCTCCAACCAGGCCCGAAGAACTTTCACCTCTGCTTTATTATAATCACCTTTTTGCAATTTATCGGCAAGGAGTTTCATATCGAGCCTGGTAACCTCCACTCCAAAAGTTTGCCTTGTAGCGTTAACATGGGTTAAAGCAGTTTCCATACCCATTGAGTCATGTCCGAAACAAACAACCCTACGGCCCTTTAATCCTACATAGGTAACAGCGGCAAAGGCCCAATCCAATAAACTTTGCAACGTTGAACTACTAATTTCAGGCTTTAAACCAAAATCGTCCCAGGTTCCAATATTCAAATGTGTTAACCTACCCTGTTGTGCAAAAGCTCCGTTAACCGCATGTGCATAAACAACTCCGGGTTTAGGGGCGCTGTTTCCGCAGGTAATATTTACTGGCGTATCCTTTGGAAAGTGCGCCATCAGGCTCATAAGGGTTAACTGGGGAAAGGCCCATGTATCGGGGGTACAAACAATAATATTTACCCCTTCTGATTTAAACTGACGTGCAACCATATCGGCACCTGTTTCACCTTCAATAAGGGTTGGGGTCCATACAACTTTGACCGTTTCATTGGTTGGTACCTTAATGTTTTTTTGAAGATAATTGGCAATCATCTCAATAATATTTCTGGTGCGGAGCCTTGAGTCATCATCAACCCTTGGATCGCATGTTGCGCAAACTCCAATCGTTACCGAGCTAATATTTTTCCTATCGGGGGCCTGACTTATTTTAAATGCACTTTTCATTATTCTATTATTTAAGAGTTTTTATTTTGCGTAGTTTAAAATTAAAACCTTCATATGGATTAAAGAATGTAAAAAAATGCTAATTTGTGTCTGTTTCTAACATCAACAATATGATCTGGAAATCATCAGAAGACGTAAAGTCGGACCCTTCAGATATTAAGCAGCATTTTTGTAATTTAGAAATTAAATTACATTGTTGTCGTTACTGGAAATTGAGTGAATGGGAGTTTAATAACATGTCGTTCCCGTTTTGGCGCATTTATTATAATACAATTGAAGGTGCCAAAATAGGGTTTAACCAAAAGGTAGTTTATTTAAACGAAAAGGTAGTAATATTAATTCCACCATACACATCCTTTTCAACATCGCTTAAAAACTTTGAATCAGAAAGCTTAAACGGCAGCCGGATTCAATCAGTTAAAGAATACAACAATCTTATTATTCCCGGCATGGTTGATCATTTGTTTATACATTTTAACCTTGGATTTGAGCATGACCATGTAGAGCCCGATATTTATGTACATGAAATAAACCCCGGATTAAAAGAATTAATTGGTGAAATAAGAAATTTCACAATACAAACTGATGGAAACTTTGGATTTAACGAAACAATGCTGTTGCACAGGATCATATTCAGCCTGGTTAGCACAATCCCAAAAGAAAGAATGATAAACAATAAACTTGATAAGCGTATTTTAAAAGTTATGGGGTACATTGATAAAAATTATATGCATGAATTAAAAAACGAAAATCTGGCAAAAACAGCATCAATGGCAACCAACTCGTTTTTACGTCTTTTCAGGGCTACAACAGGAATTACCCTGCAAAAATTTGTTCAAAAAAAGAGAATTGAAAAGGCAATAACATATATGCATAACCAATCAAGTTCGATAGACCAGATAGCTGAAAAATGCGGCTTCAGTGACAGGCATCATTTTACGAAGGTGTTTAAAAAACAGGTATCGGTTTCACCCGGAATATACCGGAAGACCCATACTATAATGTAAAAACTAATTTCATTCAGAGGATTTCATTTTCCTTTTAAATCGTTTATTATTAACCAACTTATAAGTGGTTATTACATCACTTACCCACCACACAGAATACTTAACGGCTAACCAGATAAAAGTAAAAAACACCACCAGCAATATAACTGTTACAGGTATAACTAATTCTAACTCATCGCAAATCCCCGACATGGATTTATTATACAAAAATACCATTAAAAAAACCAGGGATGCAATTGCCAGGTTAAGCGACATACTAACATGCATATCCCAAAACTCAATATATTGGGCATTTCTTGGAGAATACTCCCTTATTAGAACAAACTTTGAAGATAAGTCATTAGAATTAAGGTACTTTTTCATAATTAGGTACCTATTGTTTTTCAAACTGCCTGGTTCAATGTTTGCTTTATCATTTTTACCTGAATCCCTTCCAATCAAAAAACCCTTGTAGATATTTAAACCCAACTTACGCAATAATAAAACCCGTGCTAAAGGATTTAACACATAACCTATTACATATCCGGAAAACGAAAAAAACAAAAAACAATGCCATAAACCTTGTGTAAAAGCTCCTGGTATCCTTTCAAACAAACTCAATGAACCAAACTCAACTAACAGCAAAGAACCTAATATGCATGCACCCGGAAAGGCAAAGGCAAAAAAATCGTACATCAGGTTTAAAAACTTATCCATAGTATATTCATATTTTATTGTAAATATTGCAAAATGGTGTTTACAAAACTTTCTTTCTTTTCCAAAAATTCGTTTACATCTGGGTCAATTTGAAAGAACAATTAATATGTGCTTTTCAAATTGCTGCATAAAATCTTAACCCTGTATTTACATTTTTCAGGTTGGATTATTTACACGAAAAAAAATATAACTATAATTATATTACTTTGCCCCAAATAAAGATCGGTATAAGCAATTACATTGTCAAGAAATTACCGCAAACCAGAGTAAATGATTATTTGGGGTTTATCCGGCAACGAATAATTAATTAAAAATTTTTAATTAATTAGAAAATGAAGATTGAGAATCATTATTCAATGTAAAATTTCAATTGTTTTTCAGAAGCTTTTTATAGAAATTTACTCTTTCTAAAATTATAAATTATGCGGAAATTTGTAGTTTCTATATTGATACTGGTTCTTGTAGCCATAATAGTTGTTTTAAGCGACCCATTTAAAAACCGCATAGGGGAGTCTGATGTTATTTACTACACATCAGAAAGCATTTCATACCCGCCTGAAAAAGACACTCTTCTGGTAATGACATGGAACATTAAATTTGGTGGGGCGCGGATTAATTTTTTCTTCGATTGTTTTGGAAAACGTTCCTTAATGACAGGACAGGAGGTAATGCAAAACCTTGGAGGAATAGGAGATTTTGTATCCAATACCAGGCCCGATATTTTATTTATCCAGGAAGTTGACCGGGATAGTAAGCGTAGTGCATTTGTTGACCAGGTTCAATGGCTTTTAAACAATACGCACTTAAATTATGCTGTTTACGCGCCACAATGGAAATCTTTACATATACCATCAGACAGCTTGGGGAAAATGAATTCAGGGCTGGCAATTCTAAGCCGATGGCCATTACAAGAAGCCGGAATAATTTCCCTGCCCCGTATCAAAAAACAAAATTTTATTTTAAAATACTTTTACCTGAGACGATGTGTTCTGGAGTGCAAAACTGTTATAAATGGCAAACCATTGGTGTTGCTTACCACTCACACTGAACCCTATGCCAAGGATGGAACAAAAAAAAACCAGTTGGAAAAAATATTTTCCCATCTTCAAAAACTCGACAGCCTTAAATCGACCTTCATTATTGGTGGCGATTTTAATGCCTTACCTCCTGGCACGTTAATTACACGTAAATTCCCCGATTCAGTTTGTGATAAAAGTGAATTCGATGCTGATGATTATTCGGGCGAAACCCTTTGGATGGAACCTTTCTATCACCATTTTAATGCAGCCGTTCCCTTAATGGAATATCAGGCTGATAATTCTAAATTTTTTACGCACACAGTTGATGGAAACGGGTACTGGAACAGAAAGCTCGATTACTTGTTTACAAACGCTGATTTTGTCCCCGGCAGCCATATTACTTACCAATCAACCGACAACGGGGGGTATTATACAATCCCCCTTTCGGATCATTGTGCCATAAGTGTTAAATTTGTTATGCCCTGAATTAGAATTTAAGACAAACGGGCATACTTAATTCAATTTTTTTTGAGGCCGGTGAAATCATTCCTGTGTTTTTATCGCGGTAAAACACTATTATATCATTCCCTTTTTGGTTGGCCACAGGCAAAAACTTACCTGTAGGATCAAGAGTAAAGTTCCTGGGCCAGTTAATACCATTTCCTTCTGATCCTGTCAATGTAACAGATTTTTGGTCGGTACTAACTGCCAATACTTTTATTTGATTAATCCCGCGTACTGAGGCATATAGATTTTTCCCATCATCTGAAAAATGTATATCAGCAGAGGAATTACTACTATGGAGTGAATCGGGCAAAAATGAAATAGTTTGTGTTTTTTTTTGAGAATATTCCTTTTTCATCCCGTTCAAAAATATCAACCGAATTTTGTAGTTCATTTAATGATGCCATAATTTTTCCCGAAGGAAAAAAGTCGAAATGACGAGCCCCGGCCCCCTGATTTACTTTTATTTGGGTAACCATAGAAACAGAACCATTCCCTATTTTATATACAAACAATTTATCGGCTCCCAAATCAGCTGCGTAAATATATTCCTTTTTTTTATCGGGTAATACCGAGTGTGCATGGGGCCCATTTTGCCTGTTTTCATGAGGCCCTGAAACTTTGTGCTTAAATGTAACAGCCTGGCCTGTAAATTTGCCATATTTATTAAATGAAGCAAAAGAAACATCGCCCGAGGAATAGTTGGCAAAAGCAACCTTACCCTTACCAACTACAGAAATATAGCATGAACTTGACCCTCCGGTAGAAACACTCTCAATAATTGATAATGCCCCTGATTTATTATTAATCCCGGATTAGTCATTAGAAAGGCAATGAACTAATGACATAGCCGGGATTAACCCTACCGAATAGTCGGTACAGGCTGCTTTAGAAAAACTTAATTTGTAAGCATTTCTGATTACAAATTTTTAGTTTTTCTTTAGCGATTTGTCAAAATAGAAGGCATGTAATAAATAACTTAAGACTATTAATTTCTAATGACGGTCATTAGAAAAAATGGCTAAAGACAAATTTGGGTTTATTTTTTATTAAGAAAAACAGATAACCGTTATAATCAGCAATCCTAAGGCTAACAAATCAGTATTATTTCATCCGTAAATAATTTTTAGTATAAGGTGGGATAGCTTGTCCCGATATTACGGCAGAACTCGGATGATGAATTTTCACCCGTAAATAATTTTTTGATTAAGGCCGGATAGCTTGTCCCCATACGGCAGAGAAACCCGCCCTGAACAATAGGGGCGAGTTTCATAATTGTTTCCCGAAAAGCGGGAACAAGGTGTTTATTTTACAAACATGTTCATTTCAATTTATTAATCTCTTGTTTTGGTACTAAAGCTTTTGATACTTTTTCAACCACAAGGTCGGTTTTAAGATTGAAACTTCCTTTTGCAATAATATTATTTACCGAAGTTCCGACATTTATCTCATATTTACCTGCTTCGGCCAACCAGGCTGAGTCATTTTCATTAAATGATGCAAGCGAAACAGGCTCAACCACAAAATTTAACACCTGTGATTCACCTGGTTTAAGAAGTTTGGTTTTGGCAAATGCTATTAGTTCAAGAACCGGCTTTGCCGATTTTGCCTGAGGTTTTGACAGATAAATCTGGGCAACTTCACGTCCGTCAACATTTCCTGTATTTTTTACAGTTACAGAAACATTGATTTTTCCTTTAAAATAATTACTGCTTAGCTTAAGATCTGACATTTCAAACGATGTGTAGGATAACCCATATCCAAACTCGTAGGCTACACCAACTTTAAAGGTATTATAATAACGGTATCCAACATAAATATCTTCTTCATAAATAACCTGCCAGGGAACTCTTCTCATAAATGAGAAACCTGATAAGTCGGGCCTGTCATCTTCATTACCTTCAACTACAGCTACACCAGGAAAATTATTTTTGGTAGGGGCATCATCGTAAGATATTGGAAATGTTACAGGCAACCTGCCTGAGGGATTAACCCTTCCGGTTAATACATCCATCACAGAATTTCCAGCTTCCTGGCCTGGTTGCCATGCCAGCAAAACTGCATCAGGAATTGCACTCCAGCTTTTTGTTTCAATTGGCCCTCCGATATTAAGAATAACAACAGTTTTCTTTCCTTTTGTTTTAAAAGCATCAGATACCAGTTCAATTAATTCCTTTTCAACCGTATTAAGGTAAAAATCTCCTTCTTCAGGCTTACGGTCTCCGCCTTCACCTGAATTGCGCCCAATTGTTATAATTGCTATATCATTATTCCCTGCCATTTGTTGGGCCAGTTCCTTTGAAATTTTCATTTCGGCAACAGGTTCTTTTCCTCCCATAAGCGCTGTTAACCAGTTACTTGATTTACCTTGCTTTGCACGTGATTCCTTAATAAATGCTTCATATATTGTCCTGAGTTCAGAATCAGCAGTAAACCCTGCTTCTTCAAGGCCGTGAATCATTGAAATTGTATAGGCTTCATTAACATCACCGCTTCCAGTACCCCCCGAAATTATGTCATATGAAGTATTTCCGAAAGCTGCGATTTTAACTACATCTTTTTTAATGGGCAGGGTATTATTGCGGTTTTCGAGCAGGACCATACCATCAGTAGCTGCCTGTCTTGTTACTTTTGCATGAGCGCTTAAATCGGGTTTGCTGCTATATTGATACCCCTTATATTTCGGGCTTTTCAACATAATTCCTAAAATTCTTGCAACATTTTTATCCAACACGGCAACATCGAGTTTACCACCTTCCACGGCATCGATAATAGTTTTAATTTGATTGGGCTGCCCTGGCATAATTAAATCATTGCCGGCCACCATTTGTTTAACCACATCGCTTCCACCACCCCAGTCGGTCATTACATATCCTTTAAAACCCCAGTCATTCCGAAGAATTGAGGTAAGCAGATCATGACTTTCTGAAGCGTATTCTCCGTTAACCTTATTGTATGCTGACATAACAGTCCATGGTTGTGATTCTTTAACTGCAATTTCAAACCCTTTCAGATAAATTTCACGAAGGGCTCTTTCACTAACAATGGTATTTACCGACATACGGTTGGTTTCCTGGTTATTAGCAGCATAATGCTTAATTGAAGTTCCAACACCATTCGACTGAACCCCGGAAACCATTGCAGCAGCCATTTTGCCTGTAATCAAAGGGTCTTCCGAATAATACTCAAAATTTCTTCCACACAACGGGTCGCGATGAATATTCATTCCGGGGGCCAACAATATATCAACCCCATATTCCAAAACTTCGTTACCCATTGCCTGGCCTACCTTGTAAACGAGGTCAACATCCCAGGTTGATGAAAGGACTGTTGCGATAGGAAATGCAGTGCAATAGTATGTTTTTTCATCGTTCTTACGCCTGGGTTGAATACGTAATCCGGCCGGGCCATCGGCTAAAACCTGTGTAGTAATTCCTTTACTTAAAAACTCGGCAGTATTGCCGGCCGCCCCTGGCACAAATTTTCTGATTTTGGCCACCATTGCTGAATATACAGAATCATTTGGGTCGGCCATGCGGTTGCTGCCGGGAAACATAGCGGCAATTGAATCGGGCAGCTCAAAAAACATTCCGGTACCAATTACAAGTTGAGCCTTTTCTTTTAAGGTCATTGATTCGAGAATAGTTTTCACAATTTTCTCATTTACTGCTTCCTGAGATTTACACCCATTTATAAAAGTTGCGGTTAAAATTAAGGGCACAAATAAAAGCCGTCTATTTATCTTACTAAACATATTTATCATATTTTTACTTTTTTAATCGGTTAATATTATTATATAATAATCGGGGTGCTTTACCCTGAAAAAAAGCCGTTAAGGTAATAAAGTACGTGCCTCCCTGTCGGGATCGTTAAGCACTTCTGAAACATCGTTAAGTACCATTGTTTCTCCCAAATCTGTACTATACTTGGGCCAATTTGGCAGCCCCGGGCCATTAGGATTCCCGCTTTTCATAAATCTTAGCAAGGCATCCGACATTTTATTGGCCAACATGCGGGGTTTTTTACCACCACCAGTATGTGTAAGCATTCGATCAGTATTTGCAAACCAAAAGCAAATATCGAGGCAGTGAAAAGCACGCATTCTATTATTAAACATTGGCGGTTCCCATCCGAACCATGCCACATAAACCGGTGCTTTCTGGTTTAACTTTGCATTAGCAGTTTCAATAACACCTTTTCGGCTACTGGCAATCAATACCATAATTTCAATTGGTTTTGCTTTTGGGAAAACCTTTGCATAGGCATTATAAACATCCTGGGCTTTTTCACCCAAACCACCCCCAAAACCTGCTCTCATTTTCAACATTTCAACCGCCTTTTCATCTGAAATATTTTCCAGTTCCGGATTATTCCGGCTCATTGACCACTCATGGAATGTAGAACATATAAGCATTGGAACATCAGAAGATAAACCATCAGATTCACTGTAAAACTGCTCTTTGGGCAACACAATACCATCGGCAACCGGACTAAAACCACCACGCATCATATTATTTCCCTTGTTTTCCTCAGCAAATTTCCTGGCTGCCGCATTGGCCAAATGAATATAATCCTTCCATGGCATTTCCTGGAGTTTTTCAATTTCTCCCGGTTTTAAACCCGCCTCCTTAACTATATATTCTCCAATTTTTTTTGAAACATCCTGGTTCATTGCCCTGGTTGTTGAGCCGCTTAATGGAACCGCCTTATGAAATAATCCTTTTGCAGCGGGCATTGCTGTAATAACACATACTTTTGCACCTCCACCTGATTGTCCCATTATGGTAACATTATCAGGGTTTCCTCCGAAACTGGCAATATTTTTATTTACCCATTTAAGTGCAGCAACCATATCCAGTGCTCCAACATTTCCAGATTGAGCATAATTCGCGCTACCAACAGCTGATAAATCTGAAAAACCTATGGGCCCCAGCCTGTGATTGATAGAAACAAAAACTATATCGCCTTTCCGTGATAAATTTTCTCCGTCATAGCCATCCTGCTCAATACCATTGCCGTTAGTGTAACCGCCTCCATGCAACCAAACAAGCACATCACGTTTTTTACCATCATTTAATGCCGGAGTCCATATATTTAACTTAAGGCAATCTTCACTTACATCATCATAATTCCAATGGTCAACAAAAGAAGCCCATGAATTGGCATAACGGTTATCCATTATTTGCGGGGCAGTGTTTCCCCACCATACTGCCGGCAAAGCTCCTTCCCAGGGTTGTGGCTCAACAGGTGGCATAAAACGGTTTTTGCCTCCTGTATCAGCCCCATAGGGTATACCCCTGAAATTATAAATACCCCGTAGTATAAAACCCTGAACTTTACCGTATTGGGTTTGTGCAACAGCTATGTCATCTCCCACTAAAAGCTGCTGCTCATCACATGTGGCTGTTTCCCGGTTTTGCATGCCACAACCCCAAATTAAAGCCATAAACAGTGGTATGCCAATTAATAACATAACTGCTTTACTTTGAGTGTTTTTTTCAATTTGCATAGTAACTAATTTTAAGGTGTGAATTTGTGTTAACATTTACTTTTTCATCTGTTAATAATTTGTTTTTTAACGGCCAGATTGCCTGCCCCGACTTATCGGGGGAACTCGCCAATAATTCCCGATAAATCGGGACAAGCTATGGGCCTGTGTGTCGAAACGTTCGACATGGCTCGTTTCATGTGTTGAAATTTATTTTTTAAGGTCAAATGGAATATCCATGATGTTGAGGTTTAATAATTTAGATCGGCGTGTGCCATTACTGGACATTTCATCTGTAAATAATTTTTTTGAATTAAGCGTTTAGCCGATATGCAAGAAACGTATATGGGGCGTGGCCCCAAACCCCAATCACCTTTTTGTCATGACACAAAAAAGGAATCAAAGAAAGTCTATGCAAAACAACGCTTCAACCCGCCTTGCCCGATTGCTTGTTTTTCAGGCAAAGTTGGCAAGCCCCTTTGCGGAAAAACTACCCGAACGGCCTTGACCCAAACGCTGGTTCGCCGTTTTGCCAAGGCCAACACACTCACTCACCAACTTGGTTGGAACAACCACCGTCAACCTAACTTTGGAGTTATCGCCTAACAGCCAATTTCAATAAATTTAAAATAGAGCCGTATAGCCTGTCCCGTACAACCGGGGCTCGTTTCATTCGAAAAAAATCTTCTCAATAAAGGCAGAAACACTATTCTTTATTATTTATTTTTTAAGCGTATCATGCCTGTTTGATAAACTTAAATATTTAAACAGTTCCAGGTTTTAAAAGGTTGTATGGTAAACAATGGTTGTTTGTATGTTGAATATTATAGTATTCCTTTTATAAGAAAATCTATTTCACCAATCCAAGAATTTCCTTGCCAAAAGCCAAACAATCAGACCTTTTTAAATTATCATATTCCGGCATATTGAAACCTTTCAACATTTTTCGCGAATCTTCATCAAGAAGGCCGTAGGTTACACGTCCGAGAAACACTTTTGCCGGTACATTTGATACTCCACATAATTTTGCCAAATGATTGTCAATCAGGTCTGTTTTTTGTTTTAAATCAACAGGTTGCATTCTGTTTCCACATACGGCAAACAAACCCCTTACTTTTCCCTTCAAAATATTTCTGTTACTTTCAATAAATTGTTGTAAAATTTCGGGAACCTTCCCTGAGCGTATTGACCCACCAACAATAATATGATCATAACCTGAAAGATCAGGCTTTTCCCTGACATCAAAAACGTTGGCAATTCCATTCATCCCTTCCGAAATCCATATCCCTGCATCACGGGATGACCCGCACCAGGTACCATAAAGCACAGCCCATTTTTTCTCAGAATGGTTGGGATAATATTCCAATGCCTTAACTTTTGATGAAATTACCAAGGCTCCCAAACCCATTATACCTGTTTTAAAAAATTGTCGTTTATCCATAATTAATACATTTTGGTTATACTATTTTGAAAATCCCCTCGATACAAAAGGTATTGCTATATATAATGCTGAGTGCCAATACTCCCACGAATGGCCTCCATCGCGCACACGCAATTGGCAGGGTATGCGTGCTTTGCGCATTTCACGGTAAAAATCAATATTAACATCAAACAGGAAATCATCATCACCGCAGTCAACAAACCATTTAACTTCCCGGAGTTTTTCCTTTACACCTTCGGTGGCATTGGAAATAAACTTAACGCAGTGATTTTCAATAACCGTTTTATTTAACTCAGATACTTTTTTATCGTTTGCCGGTAAGCCACCTCCCGGTTCAAGCCCCATTAAGGCACTCATGGCATAAACTGATGAAAACATTTCGGGATATTTTTGGGCATAAACTGTTGCTCCACCGCCACCCATTGACAACCCTGCAATTGCCCTGCTTTGTTTGGTTGCAATAACACGATAAGTTTTTTCGATATGAGGTATAAACTCCCTGAAGAAAAAGGTTTCATAATTCCATCCGTCCATATTGAAATAACCATTCCAAACTGAACCTGCATCAGGCACTACTATTACCATCTCTACAGCATCACCCGCGTCAATTATTTGATTGGCAACATCCTGCAAATGCCCTCTCATAATCCATCCCTGATGTGTATCAAACACTCCATGTAGTAAATAAAGAACCGGATATTTTTTTGCGGGATTAGATGAAAAACTTTTCGGCAAATAGACCGAATATTTCCTAAAAACATTTAAAACATCACTTTTGACACTATCTGTTTTTACCTGCCCCTGTGGTGGCATTCCTGGAAACTGGGAATAAACCCCGGTTTTACAAATAACCATAAAAGCAATCAATACTATTCTTTTTATCATAACCTGTTATTTTATATGTTCGGGTTCATAAACAATACTTACGTTATTAAGAGTAACTACCATTGGATTGTTACTGCCCAGCTGGGGTATTTTTCTTGGGAATGGCTTTGCATCCTCAGCCAAACCTTCATCCAACATAATTGCAAGTTTTCGCATATCAGTAATATATTCCTTGCTGTAAGTTTTTTTTACATAGGGGTAATGCCCACAGTAAATTTTCGTAATTCCCTTATCCATTAATAATTCCATTGCCATACAAGATTTGGCATAAGTCTTTATTGGTGTAAAGGGTCGTAACTGCAACCACACCATACCCGACCCAAATGCATCACCCGAATAGCAATTTCCGGTTTGCCAATCAAGCAGCACCACTGAACCCGGCGTATGGCCGGGCATATGTGCCACTTCAAGCCTGGTTTGCCCAAGATCAAACACCTGCCCGTGGTATAAGTATTGCACGCTGCCTTTATAATTTTTGCTTAACAAAACTGTATCAGATGGATGTAGCCAAATTTCATCAAAATAATCAATGTTTCCGGCGTGATCGGGGTGAGCATGGGTAATAACCACAACTAATGGTTTTTTGGTAATATGCCTTATAACATTGTCAAGATTTTCACATTTGGTACCCGTGTCAATCAGCATGGCTTTATCTGTTCCTTCCACAATATACATGGTAGTATTATCGGTTGTTTCTACAACCCACATACTATCTTCAAACTTTGAAATTGTTAGGTCGTCATTTTTAAATACCTGGGCGGATGCAATACTGCACCCTCCCAGAATTGAAAAGAAAACTAACCAAAAAACTAACCTCTCCATTTATCTGTTATTTAAATATCAATTGCGCAAATTGTGAAAGGTAAACCCTCCAGTTTGTCCATGTATGGCCTCCCTCGGTTTCAACATAACTATACTTAACACCCATTTTATCGAGTTTTTCACGATATTCAACATTTGCCTTATACAGAAAATCTGTTTTTCCCATTCCAATCCAGTAAAGTTTTAACCCATTATTGAATTGATTCTGAAGAGTTAAATCAAAGTTCTCGTAAACTTTTGAATTTGCATTTTGGTTTGGAAGAATTGCAGCTGAAAAAAGACCTACATAATCAAATGTATCAGGATAATACCTTGAAATATGAAGTGAGTGATAGCCTCCCATTGATAATCCTGCTATTGCCCGATTTTCCTTAGTTGCATTAACACGGTAATTGGCTTCAATAAATTTAATTACCTCGGTAAAGGTTTCTTCAAACTTACCATCCATTGTATTAGGAAGTTGCATGGTTGGCTTTTGCAAACCAATACTTGACTCTCCGGGCGCTGCCTCTTGTGCAACATTTCCGTTTGTCATTACTACAATCATTGGCTTAGCTTTTCCCTGCGAAATTAAATTATCCATAATCTGAGAAGTTCTTCCCAGGGCAATCCAGGCCTCTTCATCACCACCCATACCATGAAGAAGGTAAAGAACAGGGAATTTTTTCTTTGAGTTTTCATATCCCGGGGGAGTATAAATAGTTACCCGCCTCATTTTACCGTTACCGGGTGAATTATACCACCTGCGTGCAACTGTTCCGTGGGGTACATTTTTAACATTATATAAATCACCTTTACCGCCACCAACAATAAAAACATTTGTTACCGTGGATACATCTCTTATCATAAAAACATTATTGGGATCGGTGGTTCTTAATCCATCAACCATAAAAGCATACCCATAGAGGTCAGACTCAAGAATGTCTGTTTTATAACTCCACACACCCTTTTCATCTTTTATCATTACTTCCGACCCGGGAATCCAACCCTGGCTTGGCATCCATTCACCTGAAATTTTTACTTCCCTTGCATCAGGAGCCATAAACCTGAAGGTTACTGTTTTATTTTCATGTATTTCGGGTGAAATAATATTTGCACCACCCCACAGGGCCTGCTGAGCATTTATATTGTTTGCAGCGAGCAACAAAATGCCGATAAATGTGATTATTAATTTTTTCATAATGTGTTTTTGTTTAAAAACTCTATTAATTTTTACATGAATTCAACCAGTCTAAAAAAGTTCCTGTCAGGGTTGGGTCATATAGGGTTCCATCATTAAATACCATATTATTAGTTACCGGAACCCAAGCGTGATGTTGCGATTCAGCATTACTCCCATCGGGGTTTTTAATTATTCCCAGGGAGCTCAGCCGGACACTTGATGATCCCAGTTCAACGAGTTTCTCTTTTACTCCCGAGGTCAGTGTATGGAAATTACAAACAGGATCGTAAATACCATGGATTATCCAGATGTTTTTATCAACAAGTTTTTCAAGTTCTGAATTCGATGGGCGATAAGCCGGGCAAATTGGCACTATTGCCACAAAAGTAGAAGGCCGGTTCAGTGCAATTTGCCAGGCCATAAGCCCTCCTGCTGAAAATCCGGCCAGAAAAATCCGCTCATTATCAACCTGGTTACCTGCCAATACCTCGTCAATTACATTGTTTAGAACATCAATAAATAATGATTTTCCTGTTTGATGGTTATTTGTCATCCAGCTCATATTGTGTCCACCTGAACTTTCCGGATTTTGGGGTACAACTATATACATGCCGCCCTCATCCAAAAAAGATTGATAAGATGGTGATGAGAAATTTTTAACATCACTTCCATTTAATGGGGCATACAAAGAACTTCCCCCCTGGCCCATACCGTGAAGCCAAAACAGAACAGGGTATTTCTTTGTATCATTTTCATTTTTCACGGGTGAAAAAATGTAATATCGAAGTCCCGGAACATTTCCATTTGGCATTCCGGTTTTTATTTCAAATTTACTGTTTGCTAATTCGTTTTCAGATAACAGGCCACCTTCATAGGTTACCTTTATTACACCTTTATCGGTTGCTGTTAAATTGGCCGAAATCCTGTAACCCCCGTTATTAAGGATTTCAACAGTTATTTCTCCGGAAGTTATGTAGCGAACAATCTGATTCCCTGCATTATCTACTTTTACAAAAAATGTTCCTTTGTTTGGAGCAGATTGAGATGATGAATTATAATGCCCATAATCTGCGCTCCATTCCGACTTTTTGTTACTGACCATGTACACGCCTGGTTTTGGTAGTGCTTTGGTGTTAATTGTATTTAAATCCAGACTTATAAAATACCCCGGTTCCGAAAAATTGAAGTTCCCATTTTGAAATGGACTGCCTGCCATTCCGGTACTTATTTTAAAAGTTATATTTTGCGTTCCGCTGCCATGGGCATCACCATTTGATTGCTTGAAAAATAATTTACTAAGGTTTACTTCAACAGTTTCAATTACCGGTTCTTTTTCAGTATTGGGCTTATCATTTTCATTTTTACTGCAACCTAAAACAAATAAAATGGCAACGCAAGCAATAATTAACTTATTGACAAATATATGCATAGCAATATTATTTTTTATGAAGGGAAAATTGAAGGAATTAAAAGCGGTACTGCCCTTTTATAAAGAGGCAGTACCACCTCTCCCACTCAAATAATTACCTTTTTAACACTATAAGAGCTAAGTTTTAACCTGGTAAATTTAAACTTACCATTTGGGGTTTTGCTTCATGTTTTTATTAAGCAATATTTCTTTGGCAGGAATTGGGAGCAGCTCATGCTGACCTACCTTAAACCCATATTTGGTATTTGAATATTCAATACTCCGTGTATTTGTTGTACCGTTATACGTATAAACGTCCTTACCCTGATTAGCCAATACCATTGCGGCATCACCCCATCTTACAAGGTCCTGAAAACGTACTGCTTCATTACACAGTTCCAGTCTTTTTTCAATTTTTACATCATCCATTGTTACCGTTGCCAGATCTGGAAGTTGTGCCCTTTGGCGAATACGGTTAACATATGTAAGGGCCCTGGCTTGATTTGGAGTTGATGATTTTAAATGAGCCTCAGCCGCCAGCAATAGCACTTCGGCAAACCGCATAACTCTTTTGTTGGTATGTTGGGTAACGTTATAACCCGGAAACGGATAAATTAAATCCCTGTTAACCACCCGGTTTTTCCAAAAGAAATAACCATCATGTCCATGTAAACTTTGGTTTAAAGTAACTCCTATGGTGTTAAGCTGAGCATGGGTCAAGATAGTTTGATTAAGCCTGTAGCCATTAATGCCTTCTCTTGCCACAAAAGCATCATAGAGTTCTTTTTTGGGGTTAAAGAACCCATAAGTGCCCAGGGCAATATTTGATGCCGCCCATGAACCAGGGGTAATAGTAAGTTTACTCATACGCCAGCCTCCCATTATAAAGATTGTAGGAAACCTGTTCCAAAGCCTTTGGGCATCGTTTTTAATTTCTCCCTCTAAAACTGACTCGCATGAGTTGTCGGCAGGCATTAAAATAACATCTTCATATTGACCAGTCTGGTCAACACCGTAAAGACCATACAACCCTGAATTAATAACCATATCAAGTGTTGTTGCCGCCTCAGGCCATTTTTTCTGGAATACATAAGCTTTTCCCAACCAAGCCAGGGCGGTTTCTTTGGTAATCCTTATTCCAGTTGCCCTATCGTTAATTGATGATTTTGAAGGTAATGAATTACTTTGAATAGCTTCATTCAAATCCTTCTCGATTAAACTCCAATGAGCTGCAGGGGTGCCCGGGGCTTTGTGATATTCGGAGGGCAACAGAACATGGTCAACCACCGGGGCTGTTCCCCATAAAGTTACAAGCTCAAAATGTGCAAATGCCCTGAAGAATTTTGCCTCGGCTATAACCCTTTTCTTTGCTTCAGAGTCGGGTTGTACACGCTCAATAAGAATGTTTGCATTATAAATTATACCATATAAATTGGAATAATAACCTTCAATATTTCCATTTTCAGAACCAAAGATATATTCATTTAAATAGTGCAGGTTTGTATTATCACCGCGCCCTTCACCACCGCACCAAACATCATCTGAAAGTACATTTTTCATCATCCAGGCCCCATCATGTGTTGAATACCACCGGCTATACAATGCAGCCAAGCCTTCCAGTGCTTCATTATCAGTTCTGTAAAATTCTTCAATGGCTCCCAGGTTTCCATGTTTTAGAATATCGAGCTTGTCTTCACAAGCAGTTAATCCTAAAACAAATACCCATATTAACAATATTTTATTTGCTTTCATTTTTGTCGATTTTAATTAAATTAATTTCCCGTGATAATTACTTTCCATTAATTCTTAAAAATCAATGGTTACCCCAAATACAAACTTCTTTGAAGTAGGGTAAGAACCCTTATCAACCCCCATACCGCTTATTGCAGCACCTGCCGAAGCTTCGGGGTCGAACCCCGGGTAGTTTGAGAACGTAATAAAATCATCTAAAGAAATGTAGGCCCTAAGATTTTGCATAAAAGCCTTTTTAAGTATGCTTTTTGGTACAGTATATCCCAGTTGAATCTGTTTTATTTTAAAATATGATCCATCAAACACCATTGCATCACTAACCAGGTATTTATCAAGGCCTGAACTTGCAGCCCGTGGTATTGAGGTTACCTGCCCGGGGGTTGTCCAGCGATTATTATAAAAAACTTCTTTAATTTTATTTCCGGCAGGATAGTCGGCCCGTGCAATACCCATAAACACCTGGTTTCCTTTTGATCCTGTTCCAAAAAGTGTTAAGTCAAATCCCTTATATGCCCCACTTAGGGTAATCCCATATGTATAATCAGGAATTGCATCGCCAATATATGTTTTGTCATTATCATTAATTAGCCCATCACCTGCATCAAATATCCCATCACCGTTTGTATCAACCGATAACTTATCAATAAATAGAGGGTCTCCGTTATTGGGGTTAATTTTATCCAGCTTATATCCATAAAAATAGTAAACCGGATATCCCTTTTGAAAAACAGTTACCACATTTGTATGAAAATTTGTTCCGTTTAAACGTGCCAGGGATTTCTCAAGAAAGGTTACTTCATTTTTAAGAGTTGCCAAATTGCCTCGTACTTCATACTCGAAACCACCAACATTATCCTTCCAGCCCAACTCAAACTCAAGGCCTGTATTTTTTACTGTACCTGCGTTAATGGGTGAAGTTGTTCCGCCTATTATTAACGATGGCGTTGAACCAGTAACCAAAAGGTCTTTTGTGGTTTTATCAAAATAATCTACCGAAAGAGATAATCTGCTGTCTAATAACCGGGCATCAAAACCAAGGTTTAACTGTTCGGCAGTTTCCCATTTTAATTCATCGTTACCCATTGAGGTAGGCCTGGCCCCTGTTACATAGTTTATTCCATCGGTAAACGGATAAAGTCCCGAAGTACCAATTGTAGTACCATAAATATAATTACCTAAAGGCCCCATACTACCGTTTTGTCCCCAGCTTGACCTCAATTTCAGAAAAGAAACATATTTTTTTGCCCCTTCCATGAACTTTTCATTGGAAATTGTCCAGGCGCCGGATACTGACGGAAAATAACCCCAACGGTTTGACGATGGCAAATATGCCAAATCAGCGGCATCGGCCCTTAAACTACCCATCAGGTAATATTTACTTTCATAGTTATATTCAATACGGCCAAAATAACCAAGTTTTCTCCACATGGTTTCCTCACCGGCCAGTGTTTTTTCTGACGACGGCGATGCAAAATTGAGATAGGCAAACAAGGGGTCATTTCTTAAAATGGCGTGCTGGGTAATTACTGTTTGACCTGTTGGAGCTTTTGCAGTTAAAGTTCCCTGAACAAAATTGTTTACATTTTCAGAGAATGACATCCCGACCATTGAATTGATATAATTTTTACCAATTTTAAGGTTATAATTTGCAAAATTCTCCCACTGGTAATAAATAATTGTTGACGATGTTGCATTGTAATTTGCCCAGTTTCTGTTTTGAGTTGCATTTCCGTAAAAAGGCTTTAGCCAGTTTGATACAGTGGCCCCGTTAAAACGATAACCTAACCTGGATGTAATAATTAAACCTTTTACAGGGTTTAAATCGCCATAAATTGTACCGTTTATGTTAAATCCGTTGTTTTTTGCCTCGTTATTACTACTCATAATATATGGGTGATATTGTTCAGAAGCATAGAAAGATGAAACGCCATAATAATTCCCGTTGTCATCACGGTTAAGAATAAACCCCTGGTTAACTGCATTTTGCATTAAAGCCGGAAGTTCATTTGGTGCGTATGTACTTTTTGTTAACGGGTCCATTTGAAGAACCGCAGATAATAGGCTTCCATATTCGTTGTTCTCAACTACTGATTTAACCTTGTATCTTTCAATCTGGTTGGTTGTACCCACTTTCATCCAGCTGTTAACCTTGTAATCTGCGTTTATATTTGCAGTTAGGCGGGTGTATGTATCAAATTCCCCTTTTACAATCCCGTCGTTATCAAGATATCCCAACGACAAGTAAAATGTTGATTTATCATTGCCACCGGTAAAAGAGAAATTGTGTCGTTGCATGAGAGAATTTTCAAAAGCGATATCTGTCCATTTTGTATTGGTAACCCCATCCCAGTCTGAATCTATTTTTGATTGGGGAAAAGTATTCCCTTCACGCATATATGTAATATATTCCTGTGCATTTAACATTTCAGGTATACGGGCCAACGATTGTGTTAAATACTGGTAAGAGTATGTTACTTTTGACACTCCGCTTTTACCTTTTCTGGTTGTAATCAAAATAACCCCATTACCGGCTTCAGCTCCATAAATTGCAGCCGATGCCGCATCTTTTAACACCTCCATTGATTCAATATCATTTGGGTCAAGTCCACCAATATTAGTACTTCTAACCCCATCAACAATAAAAAGAGGTGATGATGATGAATTAGAGCTATATCCACGAACCCTAACCTGAGGGCTGGCACCTGGCGCCCCTGATGTTTGTATAATTTGTACACCTGCCGTTTTCCCCTGCAAAGCCTGCTCTGGCCTTGTAATGGTACGGTTAACCATATCGGTAGCTTTTACCTGGGAAATAGCGCCTGAAACATCACTTTTCTTTTGAAAACCATAACCAATTACCACAACTTCATCCAGGCCGGTTATTGATTCTTCCAAAACCACATTAAAAATATTCTTTGACCCAACCTCTAATTCCTGCTGAACCATTCCAACAAAAGAAATAACAAGCACATCTTCATTTTTAATACCCTGAAGTGCAAATTTGCCATTAAAATCGGTTATCGTTCCCGAAGCTGAACCTTTAATTACCACTGAAACCCCAGGAAGTGCCTCTCCATTTTTATCAACAATGGTTCCGGTCACTGACTTACCCTGTTGCTGGGCATTACCGCTGCCAGATTGATTCTGGTCAATCCGGGGGATCAATATTACAAACTCATTCTCAACTTTATATTCAATCGCAGTTCCGGAAAACAATTTATTTAACACGTCCTGCATAACAGCATTGTCTACATTAAGACTTACCTCGCGTTGCATGTCAATAAATTGAGAGCTATAGGCAAACTTATAGGAAGTTTGACTCTCGATCTGACTTAAAACATCAGCAATTCTGGTATTGCGGACATTAATACTAAGTTTCTTATCCTGACTTAGTACTATACTGGCGGAGAGCTGCAAGGTGCAAAAAAAGGTCATTACTATCACCAATTTCATAACTCTCAGAATTTTGCCCCCATTCCAACAAAGGATAGAGAACTGATTAAACCATTTTTTTTTCATAGATTTGTGCGTTGAGTTAAACAAAAAAAATGAACCATTTTTCAGGGATGTGCTGCAACACATCCCTGTTTTTATTTAAAGGGACTTATGAGCTTTGTTTACTTTTCGTTATGTATTTCTTATACCTGACTTCATCGAGTGAAATCACAATTCTGCCATGTTTAGTAAAAATATTTACAGGTAAAACCTTATGAATTAAATCAAGAACCTGTTCGAGTGATTCATTACGGATGGTTGTACTCATAATAAATTCTTTAATTTTTGGATCATCGAACTGAATATTTATTCCATATCTCAACTCCAGATTTCTTGCTAGGTCAGACATTGGGGAATCGTAAAAATATAAAACCCCGTTTGTCCATGAAGTATAAAGTAAAGTATTAACATGCTCAACATCACAGCTTAAACTACCTTTGTCAATATCAGCCTTTTGGCCCGGCTTTAGAGTAAGTGACCAGCCGCATTTGGATTCCAGTGCAAGGTTAACAGAACCTTCCTCAAGTACCACTCTGTATTTATTATACTCATCATAGGCACTAACAATAAATTTTGTACCTAAAACCCTAACATATAATTCATCACTTTTTACTTTAAAAGGCTTTTTACTTTTGGCAATATCAAAAAATGCCTCACCTTTTAAATTAACTTCTCGGCTAAAGGCATATAGTAATGGATGATATTCAAGCGATGATGAACTGTTTAATACAATAGTGGAATTATCAGGTAGCAGAATGTTAAGGTTTTGACCTGCACGCGTTGATACAAAAACTTTTTGCCTGTTCAAAATAAATGTTGAGGCCACAACTGTTAACAGTAACAGCAGTGCTACTGATGAAGCTATTTTATAAGCATTGATTTTCCATTTTGATACATTCAGCATTTTTGTGGAATTATCAATTCTTCCTTTTACCTTAGTCCAGGCTTCCCACTCCTTTAATGAAAAAGATTTATTTCTACTTTTTTCCCATTCACTCTTAATTTCATAGAAAAAATCCTGGTTTTCTTTACCCGATCTTATAAACTTTAGTATCCCCTTCTGTTCGTCAGCGTTAGCATTTCCTGCCAGGTACTTTTCTATTATTGTTTTAATTTCATTCATTTGAATATTATTTCTAAAAGGAGTACACAATAAATAAAAAAAACCCTACCAAAAATTTATTAAAATTTATTTCGGGTTTGTATTACTTACTAAAAAACCAAACAATCAATCCTGCTAACGCGCAATTTTATAACTATTAGCCTGACCAAACTTTCAATGCACTTTTAAATTACAGTGTATTGGTTTCCAAAAAAAATTGATAAAAAATGTGAAAGCAATATACCAAAACTGATATTTGGCATTATTTAACAAAACCAAAGAAAAAATAAAACAAACCCAAGCGGATAATTTTCATCGAGTTGTTCTGATATCTTTTTCCTGGCAATGGCCAATTGCTTCTCAACGGCTTTAGTTGAAATTCCGAGTTTGATGGCCACTTCCCTGTTTTTTAGCCCGTCAAGTTTTGCAAGAATAAAAATCAGCCGGCATTTTTGGGGAAGTTTTTCTATGGCTTTGTTTATTTCCTGTACCAGTCTTTCCTCCATGGATAAATCCTCTTCCCACAAATAATCCCAATGGGCCAGGTATTGTAATTGTTCTATTTTGTCGCTGTTAAATTCTTCAGTCCTATACTTTAAATAATTTTCATCACGTAAATAATTTAAACATCGGTTCCTTAAGCTAACAAATAACAACGATTCAATTGATCTTTCCGAGTCAAGGTTTTTTCGTTTTTCCCACAAACTTACAAAGGTTTCCTGCACCAAATCCTCAGCTATGTTTGTATTCTTAATAAAAAGCTGACAATATTTTAATAAACGTGAATAATTATTCCGGAAAAATTCCCCGAAAGCATTTAAATCACCTGTTTTTATTAATTCGCTTTGATAAGTTGCCAAAATCAATGTTAATTTATTAAAACAAATGTATAAAAAAAGTAAATGTTTTTTAAATGAAATTTATCAACTGAAGAAATTTTAAATCCTTCAAAAACCCTAACTCCACATAATCTAATGGTTAGCACCAATATCCTTATTTTATATATAATTTAAACAAGGGCCATTTTTAGAATTATAAATAAATTCTCACAAATAATCACCCTTTATTTTATCAGATTTTAAAAATGGGGCAACCGCCCTTTGGTAAATCCCTAAGGTGTAGGCTATAGCCATACCATAGTTAGTTACAGGTATTCCGGCGTCAACAGCAGGTTTAAGCCGGTTTGCCAATTGTTTTCGTGTAATCATGCATCCCCCGCATTGCACAACAAGCGAATACTCATTTATGTTACGAGGAATTTTATCAAGCCCGGCAACAACTTCAAATTGTAATTGCTTACCTGTAAAATTTGATATCCACCTGGGAATTTTAACCCGTCCAATATCGTCGCATGATACATGGTGGGTGCATGATTCTAAAATCAGGATTCTGTCACCATCTTTTAATTCCCCAATTTTTGGTGTACCGGCAAGGTAATTGGGAAAATCACCCTTAAAATGTGCCAGCAAAATACTGAAACTGGTTAATGGAATATCTTTAGGGATTGAAGCATCGGCCTTTAGGAACACCTGGCTGTCGGTAATGACCAGATTGGGCTTAATATTGGTTTTCCGCAAAAACGCATCAACTTCCCTTTCTTTAATTACAATGCAGGTAGCATCATTATCAAGAATATCGCGAATGGATTGCACTTGTGGCAAAATAAGCCTGCCCTCGGGCGCTTCAATATCAATTGGTGTTATTAGTAAAACAATATCGCCCTGCTTTATTAAATCACCAACCAGAGATGGGGTTTTATATGCCGATTCGGGTATTGCAGACTTTATGACATCAATTATTACCCTTGTATCCATTTCAAAACTTAACGGCAATACATTTCTGGCACCACAGGCGATGTACCTCTCCGATGTTTCGGAGGTAAGTTTAGCCTGATCTTCTTTATTATTAATCACTATAAAAGGAACATCAGATTCTTTAAGGCGATTAATAATGTTAAACTCATGCTCACCCATCTCGTTGCCTGTAATGACTAAAAGCGCCAGGTCAATTATTTTTATGGAATCAATAGTTTTATCAATTCTTTTCTTTCCTAATTCACCAAAATCATCAATCCCTGCAGTATCGACCAGAACAACCGGACCAAAACCTGTTATTTCAAACGATTTTTTAACCGGATCGGTTGTGGTGCCTGCAATATTGCTCACTATTGCAACATCCTGACCAGCTAACCGGTTTATAATTGTACTTTTACCATTGTTTCTTTTACCGTAAATACCAATATGTGGTCGTCTGTCGCGTGCCATTATTCTTATTATTAATTAATTACCCTTTTTCAGATATCAGCATCTTTTGTAAGGCAACAATAACTTATCGACAATGAACACCTTATGTTATATTCCTAAAATATAACCAATAAAATACTGCCTCTTTTTTTTCAACTGATAAACTTAATCGATTTGAAATTTTGTTTCAAACTCTTTCGCTAATACTTAATATTATGTAAATTATTTCTACACATGTTGGTCAACAAGGATAGGATTTCCGTCAGGATCATTAATTATAAAACTTGCCGGTCCTTTATCCGTTTCGTTAGCTTCTGACTCAAATTTAACCCCTTTGCCTTTAAGGTGTTTCTGTATTTCTCTAATATCAGAGAATGTTTCAAGTTTTTTGGCATTCTCATCCCAACCGGGATTAAAGGTCAGTATATTTTTTTCAAACATCCCCTGAAAAAGCCCGATAATTGAATTACCATTCTTCATTATAAGCCAGTTTTGCTCAATATTGCCTCCAAAAACGGCAAATCCAAGGTTCTCATAAAATATTTTGGAAACTTTAATATCTTTAACGTTAAGACTAATTGAAAACACACCTAATCTCATAATAAAAGGATTTTTTAAATTAATAAATAATATCTTGGCCCTATACACCACCGGGAAAAATCAATACTTAAGGTTTTTAATTACAACAAATTTGTACTTGTAACCTTATTTTTATAAATATTTATTTGAATTTAAAAACAAACCTGCAAAAAACGAAAGTTCCTTATCATTTCATTAACACATCATTAATACTATACCCTAGTTTTAACAAATTTTGCGGAAGCATTATTTCATTGAGTCTTTCTTCGGCAATCACTTTAAGTGCATTATTGGCACTAAAAACAGAACAATTTCTTTGCTTCATTTCTTTGGCCAGCAGACCTGCCTTATGGTAACCAATATACGGTGATAGGGCAGTAACTATTGATGGGTTAAAGTAAACCGGTCCATCAAAACCAGATTTTTTTGGTAAACTTAAATCTCGAAAAATTCCGTTTACAGATGCTTCATTGGCATTAATCAAAAGTAACACGCTTTCAACCAGAGAATGGCCAATAACAGGAAGATAGGCATTTAAATCAAGACATCCCTGTCCGCACAAATTACTGATCAACATATCATTGGCGTAAACCTTGTGTACAGAACTAATAATATACTCAGATATTACCGGATTTACCTTGCCCGGCATTATGGAGCTCCCAACCTGCTTTGCGGGGATTAGCACTTCCCTGTTAACAAATAAATCAGCTCCCAGTAACCTTATGTCCGATGATATTTTTTCAAGGTTAACAGCATGTGCCTTTAATGTGGCGTGTACTTCTACAAGGCTATCGAGATTAGACGTTGCATCGGGTAAATTTTCACTTCGGGTTAGTGGTAAACCGGTTAGTTTTTGAAGCTCACCAACCACATTTACAATAAAATACCGTGGAATTGATAATCCTGTACCTAAAGCTCCCCCCCCTAAATTTACCTCCTTAATCCTTTCAAGACATTTTGAAACTCTCCACCAATCGCGTGATAAAGCATTATTGTACGAACTAAACAGTTTATCATATGAGGTTGGAATTGCTCCCTGCATTTGTGTATACCCCTGACGCAGAACATTTCTGCAACTACCTTCAGCATTTTCTATTAATTCCCTGTTAAGGTTAATTGCGTTTTCAAGGCGCATCAGCAGGCGCATTACTGCAACTTTTAGTGCCGTTGGCACAACATCATTGGTTGATTGATAAACATTTGCATGCTCAATTGGGTCAACATGTGAATAATCACCTAAATTTCTTCCCAGGTCTTTTAACGATAAATTGGCAATAATCTCATTTACATTCATGTTTATGCTGGTACCTGCCCCCCCTTGAATTGCCGGAATAACAAACTGATCAAACCATTCTCCATCGGAAACTTTTGCCGAATTTTTTATTAAAGTGTCAATTACTTCATCTTTAATAAAAGTTATTGGTAAATCTTTTTCACAATATTTTTGCAGAGCCTCCTTTTTAAAACTTTTGTAAGCATTATAACAAGCCAGCTTAACTACACCCATGGCTTTATACCATTCAAACTGAAATGGGGTTTTATCAGGAAAATTTTCAACAGCCCTCATTGAATGAATCCCATACAAAGCATCAGCCGGAACCATCATTGAGCCTAAAGAATCTGTTTCTTCCCTGTAAATAACTTTTGATAAAGTTGTAGGTTTATCCATTAAATAGGCTTTATGCAGTTTAATTCTTAAAATACAAACTTACCCATTATTTTTAGTTATAAATACATTATGCCTTCATAAACAATAAAATGAACCGAACAGTTTTGTTAATTGCAACTATACATGAATACAAACTTAAATATCTGTTTAACTTTTTAAAATCAGGATAATGGCATTAATAAAATTGGGAAGAACCATCCAATTATTTCCTTATAAACAACTGAAAAACCGGTTCTTTTTAATTGTATATTACAGATTACTAATACAAAATAATGCCAATTTCTTTCTGTAGCAAATTATTTATTGTTCGGCTTTTCACAATTTGGTATATTTATTCTAATAAAAAAAAGAGTGTTATGATTTTAATATTTGCAGGTTTAATTATCGTTATTGTAATTGTTTTTATTTATAACGGCCTAATCAGAAAAAAGAATGAGGTTGACAACGCTTTTGGTGGTATTGATGTACAGTTAAAAAAACGTTATGACATTATTCCAAATTTGGTTGCGACTGTTCAGCAATATGCACTTCACGAAAAAGAACTGCTTAAAAAAGTTACACAACTTAGGGCCAGGGCAAATTCAGGAACATTATTGGCCAACGAAAAGGTTTCCATTGATAACCAGATTTCCAAAGCCTTAAATGGTATCATGGTTTCAGTTGAAAATTACCCTGAACTTAAAGCCAACGAGAACTTTTTAAATTTACAACGCACACTTAATGAAATTGAATCTCAAATTTCGGCAGCCCGAAGGTCTTATAATGCGGTTGTCGCAGGCTTTAACACCGGCATTGAAACTTTTCCGGGAAACATGCTGGCAGGCATAATGGGTTTAAGGCGTAAAACTGTTTTTGAAGTTCCGAAAACCGAGATGCAAAACATAAATGTAAAAAACCTTTTAAATCCTGAATAATAATATTATGCAGGATATTAACAACCTATTCTCCCAAACTACTGAACGCCGTCTTCCCCGTTAAACAAGCTGAGAAAAAAGCTGATAGCAAAAAATTGTGTTATTACAGCCTGTTTTATTTTAACCGTTTTGCTTGTTATAATAACTAGTAAAAGTACAGGTTTAATTCTGGCATTACTTATAATGTTGGTTGTTGGGTTCGTTGTAGTTCTTTTTATCCAACTAATTAAAACAAACAGGCTATATATAAAATTCAGAATCGATTTTAAGGCAACCGTTGTAACCAAAATGGTTAAAGCCGTGAACCCGACCTGGGCGTATAATCCTAACGGATTAGTATGACCCGATATTTATCGAAACAGTGGTATATTCCGCAAACAATTTGATAAATATAAAGATGATCACTTTGTAAAAGGCATATATAGATAAAATTGATTTTGAGCGTTCGGAACTACATACTCAATAGGTTACTTATGACATAAAAGGCCGAAGGCAGGAACACAGGGTTACTATTTTCAGGGGGCTTTTTTTCATGGCGACTTTAATAAAAACTTTAACGAATGAACTTTCATATCTCCTAACTTTGCTGAGAAGGTATTTGGAAAATCCGGTAAAAAATTTCAAAACTTCTCTGTACCGACGCCTCTTGTAAAATCAGAAATATTGAATTCGAAAAAGAATTTGTAGTACACTCAAACAATCAGGTTTAAGCCAGGTATATACTCACACCAGCAATTATGGAAGCAATTTTGCGCATTAAAATAAATTATAATTGCGAAACTCATTTTTCATTTATTGGGTCCAGAGTTTTTTGTGCCCAAAGTATTAATGATAATCTATATGAACCAAAAATATTTGGTTCGGTGGTACAATTTACAAGATATTGGGTTTATGTATTTTTTATTTAACCCGGATTAGTCATTAGAAAGGCAATGAACTAATGACTTAGCCGGGATTA
>JBBIVA010000024.1:0-32668 GCA_037439945.1 Marinilabiliaceae bacterium | reverse complement strand
ATTAATTTCTAATGACGGTCATTAGAAAAAATGGCTAAAGACAAATTTGGGTTTAATTGATAAAACCGAAAAAATACATCAACATGCATAAAAAAAGCCGGCAGAAGCCGGCTTTAATTTTATTCAATTTCAACCATTACCCTTCCTTTGGGCACTTTCTCTCCCTGGGTAACATGAATTTTCTTAATCTTCACATCCATGGGCATAATTACTTTATTCATCATTTTCATGGCTTCAAGGATAAGAATTGGATCACCTGCTTTAACTTTAGACCCCTCTTTAACATTTATTTTTATAATGGTCCCAGGTATATGAGATTTTATCTCGTGTGGATTGGGAGCAACATAAGGTTTACGGTTGGTGAACTTTTTAGTTAGTGTTGTTTTGTATTTTCTTACAAGAATTACAAAATCAACCAACTCTGTCTTTTTTTCTTCCATGGCATATTTCTTTAAAATGGAGGAATCCCGTGTTTTTTAAACGGTCTTGCATCGCTTTTGTTGCTCGAAACTTCAATTGCATGTAATAACAACTGACGTGTTTCGGCAGGTTCAATAACTGAATCGATATAGCCCTTTGCTGCAGCCACATAAGGGTTTGCAAATCTATCAATGTATTCCTGCACCATAATTGCTCTCATGGCTTCAGGGTCCTCAGCCTCATCAATCTCTTTTTTGAAAATAATATTTGCAGCACCTTCGGGCCCCATAACTGCAATTTCGGCAGTTGGCCATGCAAACATAAAGTCGGCGCCAAGGTGTCGCGAATTCATTGCAATATAACCTCCTCCATAGGCTTTACGCAGTATTACAGTAATTTTAGGAACGTTAGCTTCAGAATAAGCATATAAAACTTTTGCACCGTGACGAATTACCCCTGCGTGTTCCTGATCAACCCCCGGTAAATACCCTGGCATATCTTCAAGGGTAATAATTGGGATACTAAAAGCGTTACAAAAACGAATAAACCTTGCAGCTTTATCGGAGCTGTCACAATCTAATACCCCAGCCAGCACTAAGGGCTGATTCGCAACAAACCCGGTTGTTTGACCATTCATTCGACCAAAGCCTATAACAATATTTGGTGCAAACAACTCCATTATTTCAAAGAAGTCGGAATCGTCAACAATGGCTTTAATAATATCCCTTACATCATAAGGTTGCTTGGGGTCAGCCGGTATTATATCCTCAATACTTCCCTTGAATTTTGGTTCGCGAGGCGGGAAAACCTTTGCTTTTTGAGTGTTATTCCACGGGATGAATGTTATAAGCTTTTTAATTTGCTCAAAACACTCCTGTTCACTTGAAGCAAAAAAATGCGCATTCCCTGTAATTTCTGCATGCACCCTGGCTCCACCAAGTTCTTCCATTGAAATTTCTTCGCCTAATACAGTTTTAATTACTCCAGGACCGGTAATGAACATTTTTGAAATATTATCCACCACAAAAACAAAATCAGTAAGGGCTGGCGAATAAACGGCTCCCCCTGCGCACGGACCAAGTATTACCGAAATTTGAGGAATCACTCCGGATGCAATTGTGTTACGGTAAAAAATTTCACCATATCCGGCAAGTGAGTTCACACCTTCCTGTATTCGGGCACCTCCGGAGTCGTTTATCCCAATAAGGGGGACTCTCATTTTAAGTGCATGGTCCATAATTTTGGTAATTTTGCGGGCATGCATAAGCCCTAATGAACCACCGGCAACTGTAAAATCCTGTGCGAAAATACAAACCGGAGCTCCGTAAATGGTTCCTGTTCCTATAATGACACCATCACCGTGCAATTCCTTTTTATCCATCCCAAAATCACGGGCTTCATGCTCAACAAAAAGGTCGTACTCGGTAAAGGATTCATTGTCAAGCAAAGAAAGAATCCGGTCGCGGGCCGTCATTTTACCCATAGCTACTTGCTTTTCAATAGCTTTTTCGCCTCCTCCCTGTTGTACTTTTTCTTTTCTTTGCCTTAGGTCAAGGATGTGCTTTTTCAATGACATAATCAAAATTTTTGGTTAAATTGATGTTAGTCAACTAATTAATTATTTAATTAATTAGTTGCACTGGGTACATAATTACAAATTTAAACTCCAAACCCATGCATTTTTTACTAACAATTTTTCAAAATTAACACCATTTTAATGGATATCAAATAGTTAAAAACAACTTAATTTGGATTGGTTTTAAAATTCAATAAATTTTTATATAGGAATACTATTTGGGTGCTTTATTGTACAATACACCTGCAATAATTGCAAATACAAAATTTGGCATCCAAACGGCCAGCCAGGGTGACATATTTCCATTTACTGCAAATGTAGTTGAAACGGTCATAAATAATATGTATGAGAAACTTAGCCCTATTCCAACTCCGATATGCAGTCCCATACCGCCCCTAACCTTTCGTGATGCCAGTGAAACCCCAATCATTGAAAGTATAAAGGCCGAGAATGGCGAAGCATTTCTACGGTGTTTTTCTATCAGATATTCTTCTACGTTACCAACACCTCTTAACTGTTGCTCATTAATAAACCTGTTAAGTTCGGGATTTGACATAGTTTCGTAAAATTTACGTTCTTCTTTGAAATCAGCTGGTTTCATTTTCAGAATTGTATCCAATTGGGCTCCTTCGGTAATTACCTGCCTGTTATTGTCCTGGAATTCACGACTTACGTATTGACGAAGCTTCCAGCCTCCTGTTATTGAATCATATGATGCAGATGTTGCAGTAATTTTTTTTACCAGCTTTTTATCTTCAAATTTCTCAAGACTAAACCCGTCGCCTACTTCCCGTAATGATGAATAACGGCTTACATAAACAAATACACCGGGTTCAATTTGCATATGGATATTATTCATGCCGGTTTCACGTTTCTTTTTGATATATGTTTTCTCAAAATCAAGCCGTACCTTATTTGCCGGGGGAATTATAAAGCCACCCAATACAAATGAAAATACACCTATAATGGTTGCACCTAATAAATAAGGAACCATCAATCGCCTGAAACTTACTCCGCTTGATAAAATGGCAATAATCTCGGTTTGATAAGCCATTTTTGATGTAAAAAATATAACTGCAATAAATACAAATAAGGGAGTAAAAAGATATGCAAAATAAGGAATAAAGTTAAGGTAATAATCAAATACAATGGCCTTTAATGGTGCAGAGTGTTCAAGAAAATCATCAATTTTCTCGGCCATGTCAAAAACAACCGATATGCTAATTATCAACAATATGGCAAAGAAAAAAGTACCCAAAAACTTGCGTAAAATATATAAATCAATTTTTTTCAACTTAATTTATTTAAATTCTATATTTCATACCTCATCACCAACAGCCTTAGCTCAAAACACTTAAAAATAACTTCTATACTTAAAATATAAAAGCCTTTTTATATGTAAAAAGGATAGCAAAAATAATCAGATTTATTATTTATATGCAACAATTTGTCTAATTGGAGATAATAACAAAATATCAAAAACAGGATTATATACGTTTATTGCTTTCAAAAACAATAACAATTTTACTACTCACATTACTTTACAACGCTTCCAAAATTTTTTGCTCTGTTTTACATAAACTACAATAATTAATAACCTAAAGCCAAACCAATAAACTAATTCTGAAAACATATTTTAACTGAAAATTAATTCATTTTGCTAAATAATTACATATTGATTCATTTCCCATAAAAACTTACAAATCCAGAAGATTATTTTCAACTTCGGGATAAACCCCGTCAATTTCTTTTTGAATTCTAATAGTATTACTCAGTGCAGTAATTACCCGGCAATAATGCCTTGAATCATCCATTACCTTGTCCTTTCTGTCTTTCAGGTATTTTTGCAGAACCTGGTAACCACCTATTTGATAATTCCATATTTCTGGTGTTACATTATCAAAATATTTATCTTTATTGATATATATTCTCCTTTCCTGCTCGTTGTATATCACTTTTTCAATCCTGTCATTTCCCGATTCGCCCTGAAATTTTGATACTGGCTTATCCAATAATTTGCTTTTCAGCAGATGCAAATCACATAGTTGTGACCCAAAATCGGAAAGGGCTTTAAATACTTTATAATCCTTAGTGAATGGAACCCTTGGAAAATCAATTTTTAGGAACTCAGCATACTTTTCCCGATAATGGTTGCTATAAAAAACAGCGTATATGTAGTAAAGTATTTCTTCGGGAGCGAGTTCCCTCTTATAGGTTTTGTTTAGTGTTTCGTAAATAGTTTTATCAATGTTTGGCGTCCTGTTTTTACTATTATATTTTACTTCTGGCTCAAACAAAAGCATTGATTGAACATGGGATTTCTTAGTAGTTTGTTCTTTATATAAATAGAGGGGGGCTTGTTGAATAATGCCCTTAGAACTAAAAAAAGTCCTGTTATCAACCATATACTCAGAAATGAGAAAGTGATTATAATCAGAATCACCTGAAAATTGACGCATAAAACAAATTGATAAATTTTTTTGTAATAAATGCCGCATTAATTCAGGTCTACCCCAATCTACCATAAGTGGTGTATAATAAATCTGGCGAATATCAAAGGGACGATAAAGAATTTTATTAAAATGTGTATCCCAATTATCATCTTTATCCAATTTATCTCTGGCTTCAATTAATTTCCAACCACGAGTATCTTTTAATTTATAAGCATCCTTAATAGTGTCATCAGGAATTGATTTATTTTTAAACTGAATAATTCTATTACGCAAGTTGATCGTATCGAAATCAATCACAAAATTGTCCCTTGCTGTAACAATACCAGTAACATTAACAGGGAATATTTCCTGAATAGCTTTCCATTCAAGATAATTTTTGATTTTTTCTGTATTACGTGGAATAAAGAAATACCAAGGACTTTCAGGTTTTAATTTAATATAATTTTCGGGTAAAAAGTGATTTGAGCTTAACCATTTGTATTTTGTTTCACGCAACCCAAATTGGCTTGCATGAAAAATGTTACATCCTTTTTTCTCTTTTTGCTTAATAAAAAAGGCTATTGCTGTTCCCTGCCTGATATCGAATACATTTTCATCTTTACCTCCATCAGGGCAGGTTTCTTTTTTCAGGCTGTTCCCATGCAGGTCGAGAATATAAATTTCGTTGAAAGTAGCCATCAAGCTTTGGCGCATGCCCCTGAATGTTGGGTTATCAAGATAGCTGTGGTTTGTAATCATTGCAACTATACCTGTGCCTGCTTTATGTACCTTCCATTGTGCAAAACGCAAAAATTTTACGTAATCGTCTTGCAGCCAAAGTTTTTTCTCTACAAGGGGTTTGCCATCCACCTCATAAAAGCTTTGTGCCCCGTCAACGTTTTGCTTTAAGAGTTTTTCAGTCCAATCATTAATATTTGATGAAATACCGCTATATGGCGGATTCCCGAGAATTACCAAAACGGGTTGTTCTTTTTTTACCTTCCCTGCCAAATGACTTTCTTCGCTTAGTGAACTTAGCCCTGGAATTTGGATTTGTTCCAAATCTTCCATCTCTAAAGTGTTGGTGAGATAAAGTTTAAATCGTTCATCATCGCCCAGTCTGTAATCAAGATCTTCAAAAAGGAAGCTCATTTTTAGATGCCCAATGGCATAAGGGGCCATCATTAGCTCAAAGGCATAAAAATTTTTAAGTATCTGGTTTTTTATAAGTTTTGTTTTACCCCCTGTTCCATATTTTTCTGTAAACTCATTAACAGCTAATTTCACTGCTTCGGCTGGGAATGTAAGGGTCCCACCAGCAGGGTCGAGCAATGTAACGCTTTCTCCTGCAAGGCCATCAGCAATACCGAAATGGGTTTTTAAAATTTGGTTTACTGAACGAACAATATAACCTACAACAGGTTCCGGGGTATAATAAACCCCCCGCTTATCACGTATTGAAGGGTCGTAAGCAGTTAGAAAAGTTTCATAAAAATGGATAATTGGGTCTTGCCCTTTCCCTTCTCCATAATAGTCCTGCAATATTTTATTAACGTCAGTAACATTTAGGACCTCTGCAATGTCGTCAACTATTATTTGAAGTGGTTTTGGTGGGTCTTCAAGTGAAATAAACCGGAAAACATCCTTTAAAATCCCGATAGTATTTGGAATATATTTAAAGGCTAATTCACGGTTAAATGAATTGTCAGAACGCGTACGGGCTGCAAATAAACCGTAAGTAATTGTTTGAGAATATAAATCAGCAAATGATTGTTCGGTTAGTGTCCCAATTAGATATTTTTTAAATGCTTCGTAAAATCCTAATATGGCTTTTTTGCCCTTCTTTTCTTCGTCTGCAATCTCAATGCTTATAACTTCATCGCGCAAAAACCGGGTACGTTTTGCCAGTTCTAAGGCCAATGTTTTTGCATTTCGGACCTGAGGCAGTGAAAAAGAAAAAAAAGTATTAAGTAAATCGTTAAAATCCGATTCATTTTCAACAGGTGGTGCTGTTTTTATTTTTTTTGCAATAGCCGGCCTTCCAATTAAAACCTTTTTTATTAATTCCCCGTCCCTGTATAATCTAAACTCATAAAAGTTTGTCAGGATTACATTTGGAAATGTGCACCTATATCTTTTTAGTTGTTCTGATTCTTCAACTTTGTCGAGGTTTGTAACCGATGGGTCTTTTGCCTCTATGTAACCTGTTACCTTGTTGTTACCGTCCCAAACCCGAAAATCGGGGTTTCCTGCTTCCGTTTTTTTTGGTAGTATGGTAACATCAACTTTTTTAATTTTATTTTCAAAGGCAAAATCCCGGATCAAGTTGCCGAGATGTGTATAGTAGCTTTCTTCTCTTGCGTCGCCTTGATTTATGGAGCCTTGTATTTTATTTAAATAATCCTTAAGCATTTTGAAATTTTAAAGCCACAATATACCAAATATTTGAAATTTAATAAGGTAAGTTTTAATAAACTAAAACCGGTAATCCAAAATTTGTAGATAGACCTTAATTAATAAGATGCACAGTAATAAATAGACCACATTTTACACCTTTAATAACTGCTATTTATTTTAAAAAAACAGTTTAGAAAAACTATATATTGAAATCAGAAAAATTTCACAATTTAAGTTTTTCTATATTGGAGTCCAAAACCAGCAAAGTCAATGGTTCGGTTCACTTCTGGTGACCAATCAGGGGTAAATAAAAAAAAGAGACTGCTTCAAAAAACATTTCAAGGCAGCCTCTTAAAAATTTTTTAAATGTAAAATAAATTTTGTTTACCTGATAAACTTGGTTGATTTGCCATTAACGCGAATTATGTATGCCCCGCTTTTTAATTCCCGGATATAACTATTATATGCCTTTGTTTTTTCTATTAATACACCATTAATAGTATAGAGTTCAATGTTTGCTCCCTGGTCAAATTCCACTCTTATACCTGAACTTGTTCTAAATATCTGAATTGACTTTTCAGGGTTCTTAAACCCGGTACTTACAAGTGGGGTTGTAAATTCTGCAATTTTGTCGTTCATTACCGGAGAAATTGACCAACGGTAATTCTTCAAGGATCCGTCACTGTTCGCTTCCCAGTTGTCGGCAACAACATCATTTGTATAGTATTTATATAACGTATTTGCCGGAAATTTATCTCCAGGATTTCCTCCAATTATTAGGCTAAATGTGCTTCCTGATTTAGCCATTTCAATACCTGATGACCAAGAGTTAAAATCACCAATTACAAATAACGTGTTAGGCACAGTATTCTCAATGGAAGCATTTAATGTTATTTTGTTTATCCGATACCATAAAGGAACAACATCTGATGTATTATAAGTTCGATTGGGGCCAAAAACCGGATTACCCAAACCATTATATTCAGCTTCCTGATAATCCCAATCCCCTTTTTGGCAAAAATAATTATAAACAATTGATGCATCACTTTCGAAAGTACCTGAAAATTCGTTAGGGTTAGCAGTGGGCGTTAATTCCAATGGATTAGCAATATCCCAAATTTTATCTAAAAATGAACCTGCAACAAAAACTTTTTCAGTTCCATTAGGTACGGTAACAGTAAATGTTTGTTTTGGGTTTAAATCGCCTGCATCGAAGGCTCCGGCATAAGTGTAAGCTTTTTTCGCACAACACCTCTAATATCGGTTAAAACAGCTGATAAACGTGGAACCCGCAAATCAACATTACCAATAGATGCTCCTGTAATCATTAAATCACCTGAAGCTGTATTAACAAAATTAACATCTACAATTTTAGAATTAGCATCAACGCCACCGGTAGTAACATATTCAGTATAATTAGGATAAACAGAATTTACCCGGGCATTTATTTCACCTGCTCTTGAATAGTAAATATTGTAATCAGAAGTGTTAGCTGCTACAGTGCCTCTAATAGCGAAATTAGATACACCATCTTCATTCGAAATAAAAATATTATTCCGAATTTCAGGATTACCAGCTGCAATGTTAATTGCGCAATAAGATCCTTGCGCGTCAGTTGGGGTAGCTACATATACTGGTTTATTAGTCAAGGTATTTAAAAAGAATGTATTGTGACTTATTTTACAGGTTGAGCCGCAACGAATTGCTTGTAACATAGTAGTACCACCAGCAACTGTTTTATCAAATCCTGTAAAAGTGTTATTTTGAATGTTCCAAGTACCCCCGCCACTGGCAATGATTGCGCGCATTCCAAAAGCACCGTCAGTTGAATTAGCGGTTTTTAATTCAATAAACTTATTATTAAAAACGTTAATATCCCCTGTTTGGCCTGAATTGCCCATAATTGCTGAGCTTAAAACACTTGCTGCAGTTTGGGCAATACGAAATTCATTCCCAATAATATCAATATTATGTGTATAAAATAAAAACACACCACGTGTCCGCGCACTGATTATATTGTTTTTTACAATAATACCACTACCATTGGTTATACCTGTTGAGCCAGTACCTGCAAAAATGCCAATACCCTGAGAAGCTGTATTTTGGGTTACAGTAATAGTATTGTTTTCAATTAAAACATTAGACGGCATTTTCTTTGTACCATATAGTGTGTTAACTCTCAAATAAATTCCATAGTTACTAGCTGAAGTAGTTGCTCCCAGGTGGTGAATAATACAATTCTTTATTTGAATATTCGAACAATCATCCATTAATAATATAGGTCCATTTCCTCCATGATGTGTAATTGCCGTTGCAATTTTTAACCGCTTTGTAGATCCACCAACAGCATAACCATCAATGGTTATATTTTTGGTTGGCACTAAATCTGTCCAGCCTAAACCCATGCCAATACCCATACAAAATGCCCCTGATGGGCCAGCATTGTCTGTGGTTTTATTAAAGGTTATTGTGCGATTTTCGTCAGCATTGGGGCGAATCGTAATACTATAATCAGTATTATTAATTAACCCAATATTGACCGTTTCATTAATATCTGATGTAATTTCAAGAACTACATCTCCGGTAATTGGACCGGCATTTATTGCCGCAACTGCCTGACTAAGCAATGCAAAATTAGGGCTTACTTCTCCTGTTCCTACTTTGTATGTTCCTGACATCTGGGCTGACGCCAGACCCACAATTAAAAGAATGCTTACTAACAGTAAAATTTTTTTCATACGTAAATAATTTTTAAAATTAATCCGGATTACCTGTTCCGATACATCGGGGGAACTCGCATGATGAATAACCATCCGGGTTTTTGTTCAACGTATCATGCCAGTTTCGTATTCTTTAACAATAAAACAATATTTGTTAAAATTAGTAATTTTTATTTCATTTCCTTATTTATATCAATTATTTTATTTTCTTTTCCTTATTATTTTTTTGCAAATCACAATTCTTATCAAGCAATGATTTTTTTAAGGCCAGCTTTAGAAATATAAAATGTACACTCATAATCCAATGTCGTTTAGTTAAGAAAATTCATTGCTACTCATTCTACCCCCTAACCCCCTGAAGCGGGAATTTCCAGGGCATCTTGTAAAGTCCCCTTTAGGGGATTTAGGGGTAAAAGAGCTTAACTAAACGACATTAACTCATAATCTTTAAATGAAAATCATTCCCCCCCCCACCCAGATTATACCTTAATCACTATTAATAATTTAGAGTTAAAACAAATCCAAAATCGTTAAAAACTATCACTACTGTCCGATAAATTTTTCGATAAGATGCTATAATGCCAACTAATTGGGGTGTCCCTACATGACACTGAAAATTGGGGTCGGTTCATCTTTACCGATATTCTGTACCTGACGGCACAGTACCGTTAGGGACTAAAGATCGGTAAAACACTTAATTGAGAATTGAACTTTTGTCCCGTTAGGGACAAAACAACTTTTTATCGGATAGTAGTGAAAAACTATATATTTTTCTAACAATTCATATATTCAATATTATTTAGGTTTAAAAACCTTAAATAAATATTTATGAAGAAGCCCTAAAACTAACTCTGAAAATAAAGATCAATCAAAATAATTTGGATAGAAAGAAATTAATTATAAAAATCTACAATCTCGCTGCCAAACGTTTTACCATTTGGTTTTTCCATGAAGCAAAATTTCCATTTAAAATCTGTTTTCTTGCTTCACGCACCAGCCATAAATAAAAGGAAAGGTTATGAATTGATGCCAGCTGGGGCCCCAGCATTTCACCTGCCACAAATAAATGTCGCAAATAGGCTTTTGAATAGGTACTGTCGGTTATGCAGGGAGTTTCAGTATCTATTGGGGAGAAATCGTGTTTCCACTTCTCATTTCTTATGTTTATTATACCATTTGCTGTAAAAAGCATCCCGTTGCGCCCATTTCTTGTGGGCATTACACAATCAAACATATCAACCCCCAGCGATATTGATTCCAGTATATTAACCGGAGTACCAACTCCCATTAAATACCTGGGTTTATGCGTTGGTAGAATTGAGTTGACTATTTCAATCATTTCATACATAACTTCTTCTGGTTCCCCTACAGCCAAACCTCCGATTGCATTTCCTTCCCTGTTGCATGATGCTATAAACTCGGCTGATTGTTTACGTAAATCCTTAAAACCTGCACCCTGAACAATTGGGAAAAAAGTTTGAGAATAGCCATAAAGTGCATCCGAATTATCAAAACGGTTAATCCCCCGGATTAACCACCTGTGCGTTAACTCCGTTGATTTCCTGGCGTAATTATATGGTGAATCACCCGGTGGGCACTCATCGAATGCCATAATTATATCTGCGCCTATTATTCTTTGAGTATCAACCACATTTTCAGGAGTAAATATATGCTTTGAACCATCAATGTGCGACTGAAATACTGCTCCTTTTTCATCAAGTTTTCTACGGTGGCTCAACGAAAAAACCTGGAATCCGCCACTATCAGTTAATATTGCTCTTTCCCATGCGTTAAACTTATGCAATCCTCCGGCTTGTTTCAAAACCTCAAGCCCAGGCCTTAAGTAAAGGTGGTATGTATTGCCCAGAATAATTGGTGCATTTATTTGATCTTCGAGGTCCTTAACCTGAATTCCCTTTACAGACCCGATTGTACCAACCGGCATAAATACCGGAGTTTCAATTTTTCCATGATCAGTTTCAATTTCACCGGCACGGGCCTGCGACTCAATATCAGTTTTTTGTAATAAAAATTTCATTTTGCCTGTTTCCCAAATCTGCAAAGATAGAAAAAATACCAGGGTGAAAAAGCCTGGGTAAAATGGATTAAATCATTATGTTCACTTATTTTCAATTAATTCAAAACAAAAAGTTCATCACATTAATGAAAAGACATGGTAAATTATTTAACATTTAGATGTATGTTTGTTCTTGATTTTTTTGAAAAAATCACAAAATTTAACCAAACGTTATCACTGTATGGATTTTTCACAATTTTCAACTACAGATATCTCAATATTTTCTATATTTTTGATATCGTGGCTTTTGCAAATTTATTTCATTTTCAAAAGAGTTTATCCGCTTGCTTTTTTCAAAAAAGCCCCAATTACAGATAAACCCTATCTGCCGTTGGTTTCAGTTGTAATTTGCGCAAAAAATGAAGCTGATAACCTTGAGAAATTTCTGCCCTCAGTACTTACTCAGGATTATCCTGATTACCAGGTAGTGGTAGTAAATGACACATCAGGTGACGATACAGAAATGGTGTTGGCCAGATTAAAACAAAATCATCCACGGCTTTATTACACAACTATTCCTGCTGATAAAAGATTTCAGCATGGGAAAAAACTTGCATTAACCATAGGTATAAAAGCAGCCTCCCACGATTATATTGTATTCACAGATGCTGATTGCGAACCTTCAAGTAACCAATGGCTAAATAATATGATGCAGGGATTTGCGAGCCATGAAAAAGAATTGGTTCTTGGATTTGGTGGGTACCAAAAAAGAAAAGGGTTACTGAATTTTTTAATAAGGTATGATACTTTTTACACGGCTATTCAATATCTCGGCTTTGCTTTAAGTAAAAAACCCTATATGGGAGTTGGTCGAAACCTTGCCTACCGAAAAAAACTTTTTATTAATAATAACGGGTTCACAAACCATATGAACCTTCTCTCAGGCGATGATGACTTGTTTGTACAGGAAAATGCCAATGCTGATAATACATCTGTTGTTATTGATGCTGAATCTCAAACCCTATCGGTACCCCAAACTAAACTCAGAAATTGGAGACTACAAAAAGCCAGGCATTTAACTACATCATCCCTTTATAAAACAGGGGTTAAACTGGAACTTTTTTTAGATCCGCTGGGTCGTGAAATTATGTGGATACTGGGTATTTTTTTGATTATTTTTAATACATTTGCCTTAGCAGTAATTGGAATAATTATTTTAACCCTGCTTGTTAAAACGCTTTTTTTTCATAAAGCGGCTAAAAAACTTAACCAGGGTAGGATATATTGGGGTGTTTTAATATTTGACTTTTTACATCCCTGGTTGTTAATTTGGGCACAAACTGGTAATTTTTCTGGTTCAAACAAAAAGAAATGGAAATAAATCCAAACCTATCAGACAAGGCTAAATATGATCTTGAGCTAGTACATAAAGCTTCAAACGGCGATCAGAAATCATATGCCGAATTGATGACACGGTATAAGGATGCAATATACTTTATGCTTTTAAAAATGGTAAATAACAAAACTGATGCAGAAGACCTTACCATTGAAGCATTTGGTAAAGCCTTTAAAAATATAGACCAGTATTCTCCAAATTATGCATTCAGTACATGGCTATTTAAAATTGCATCAAATAACTGCATTGATTATCTCAGGAAAAAAAGATCCAACCTTGTTTCAATTGATGGTAATTTTAACGAAGATAAAGATTCGGAACCACATATACATTTACGTGATGAAACCCCTGACCCGGAAGAAAACCTTATAAAAGACCAAAAAGCAATTTTAATGCGTACTATTGTAACAAGATTAAAACCACGGTATCGTAATTTAATTGAGTTGAGATATTTTAAAGAGTACTCTTACGAGGAGATTTCTGAGGAGCTTAATTTGCCATTAGGTACGGTAAAGGCCCAACTGTTCAGAGCACGTGAATTGCTTTATCATACCCTAAAAAACTCTGCCGTAAAACATTGATTTTTAAAACCACCATAATAATAAAGCCCGGTTTACGGGCTTTGTCTTTTAATAAAATTATTTATCTCCTTAAATTAAAATGGAAATAATTCATAAATATTTTAATACCACAGAAAAAGAAAAGTTAATTCTTTTAAGTAAACTTCATTCAATTTACCTGGATTGGAACAGCAAAATAAATGTTATTTCCCGAAAAGACATGGATTTATTTTACGAACACCATGTTTTACACTCTCTTGCAATCTCGCGTTTTATAAATTTTACTGATGGTACCAAAATCATAGACGTTGGTACCGGCGGAGGTTTCCCCGGAATTCCACTGGCCATATATTTCCCTAATGTACAGTTTACTTTAATTGACTCAATTGGAAAAAAAATAAGGGTGGTTAATGAGGTAATTAAAGCGTTAGGTTTGAAAAATGCATTTGCCATTCAAGTCCGTTCAGAAGATTATAAAGATAAATTTGACTTCATAGTAAGCAGGGCGGTGACTACCCTGCCAGATTTTGTAAAACAAACTGGGCATTTAATTTCATATAAACAAAAAAATGCCATATCAAACGGAATTCTTTACCTCAAGGGTGGAGATTTAACAGATGAAATAACACCATTTAAGAAAATGACATCAATAATTGAATTAAGTAGTTACTTTGACGAACCATTTTTTTCAACTAAAAAACTGGTACATTTAACATTGTAATTAAATAATATTGACATAGAGTGGTTGTAAAGCAATACTTTATTAATAAAGTAAATACTGCAGTTATCAATTAAATGTGATTAAATAATGTATAAAAAATAAGGGTAAAAACTTTTGTAAAGAATAAAAAACATGTATTTTTGCAGTCCGAAATAAGAAAAGTAAGGCATAATAAGATAAAAAGGAATTAAGATGAAAAGGACATTTCAACCATCAAACCGCAAAAGGAGAAATAAACATGGTTTCCGTGAGCGCATGGCAACTGCCAACGGAAGGCGGGTATTGGCATCGAGACGTGCAAAAGGGAGAAAGAAACTAACTGTTTCTGACGAAAAAAGACATAAAGCTTAATAAAGCGAAGAATCAATTTATTAAAGAGACCCATAAGGGTCTTTTTTTTTGCAATTTATTGATTTTACATGGAAATGACATGTCCCTTGCCACATGAAAAACTTTGGATACTTTTTAATTCTCTCCTTTAGTGTAAAAAAGCCATTATAAAAATATTCAACCACTAACCTTTTGAATAAATTATATTAATTTTGGGACTCAACAAAAAATGGAAAAATGTCCGGATGGAAAATAATTCTTAATAAATCTCTTTGGAAACATTTGGGTATAATTGGTGGAATGGGTATTATTTTGTTGATATTTACATTTTTATTCCTCAATATTTACACCAACCATGGCCAGGGTTCCCCCCTGCCCGATTTTACGGGATTTAATGAAACCCATGTTCAACAAATATTAAAGTCCAGAAAACTTAGATATACAATAATTGATTCAGTGCATATTGATAATACTCCAAAAGGAGTTGTTGTTGAACAATTTCCACAACCTGGAGAAATTGTTAAAAAAAACAGGCTTATATTCTTAACAATAAATGCATGGACAGAGGAACAGGTATCAGTCCCTAATTTAACCGATTATAGTTTGCGTAATGCAACAGTTATGCTTGAATCATTTGGGTTGGTAACCGGTGAGCTGGTTTATATTCCCTCCGAATATGCAAACCTGGTTTTAGGCCAGCATTTTAAAGGAAAACCCATACAACCAGGCACACTTGTTCCAAAAGGTACTGCCATAGACTTACTTATTGGCAGAGGTTTAAGCAATGAAACAACGGCAGTTCCAAACCTAAGAGGTCTAGACCTTGCCAATGCCAGAAAAGTAGCTCAAAATCTTTATTTAAACATTGGGGCAACAATTTTCAGCAATGAAATTGTTTCAAATCAGGACTCGGCCAAGGCCTTTATTTGGAAGCAAAATCCACCGGCCGGCTCAGGTTTTTTCCTCCATTTGGGAGCTTCAATAGATGTTTGGTTAACAACCGATGAATCTGTTCTATTAGAGCCTGACGGGGAAATTGATACTGACTCATCCTTTGAAGATGAATTAAGATAACAGTAATTAGCTTTAATCACGCCACCTGTCATTTTATCATTTACTAACAGCAATATGATTGATGCGTTTGATGAAAATGATGATCCCGAATTCTCAGAAGATGGTGAGTCTGGAGAGATGTTTGAGCATTTCAGATTTGTGGCCGATATTGGCCAGGGATTGTTAAGAATTGACAAATTTCTGGTTAACAGGATAGAGAATGCTTCAAGAAGTAAAATTCAGGAAGCCGCATCAGCAGGCAATATTCTTGTTAACGGATTTCCGGTAAAAACAAGTTACCGTGTTAAACCTAATGATATAATTACCATAGTAATGTCATTTCCCCCCAGGGAAATTGAAATTGTACCCCAGTATATACCTATTGATATTGTATATGAAGATGATGCCATTGTAATTGTAAACAAAAAACCTGGAATGGTGGTACATCCGGGCCATGGCAACTATACCGGAACCCTGGTTAATGCACTAGCCTGGCACTTTAAGGATCAACCATGGTTTAATACCGGAGATCCCCGCCCGGGACTGGTACACAGAATTGATAAGGATACATCGGGCTTATTGGTTGTGGCAAAAACAGAAGAAGCTAAATTAAACCTGGCAAAACAATTCTTTGATAAAACCAGCACCCGTACTTACTGGGCTTTGGTTTGGGGAACCTTAAAAGATAACAACGGAACAATAATTGGCCATATAGGAAGAAGTCAAAAAGACCGAAAGCAAATGGCTGTTTATCCGCATGGAGACCAAGGTAAACATGCTGTGACCCACTTTAGGGTACTTGAACGACTAGGTTACATTACCCTGGTTGAATGTAACCTTGAAACAGGCCGCACACACCAGATTAGAGCACACTTTAAGCATATTGGCCACCCATTGTTTAATGATGAAAGGTATGGTGGAAATCAAATACTAAAGGGAACTACCTTTACTAAATACAAACAGTTTGTTGAAAATTGTTTTACACTTTTACCAAGACAGGCATTACATGCAAAGACTCTTGGATTTTTGCATCCTGAAACAGGAAAATACATTGAATTTAACTCAGAGCTACCCGAAGATATAACCCATACACTAGAAAAATGGAAGAGTTACATAGCTAACAGGGATATTGGTTAGTTTCTGTTAAACAGTAAAAATTATTTTTATGGCAAAGAAGAAAATAGCTGTAGTTTATGGAGGATATTCATCAGAAATTGTGATAAGCCGCAAAAGCGCTCAAGGCATTTTATCCTTTATCGACCATGAGAAATTTGATGTATTCCAGATTGTAATCGAACAAAACAAATGGTGTGCTATAGTTGAGGGAAATGAATATCCGGTTTCAAAGGAAGATTTTTCATTTTCATTAAACGGGGAAAAAATCGTACCTGATTGTGCCTACATAACAATACACGGAACCCCTGGGGAAGACGGCTTATTGCAAGGATACCTAAAAATGCTGGGCATTCCGCACACTACATGTGATTTATTACCGGCCGCACTAACTTTTAATAAGTTTACATGCAATAATTACCTCAAAGGGTTTGGAATTAATATTGCAAATTCAGTTTTACTGCGAAAAGAGCTCCCATTCAATATATCTGAAATTGCTAAAAAAACAGGATTCCCATGTTTTGTAAAACCAAATGCAGGGGGGTCAAGTTTTGGTGTATCAAAAGTTAAGGATTTAAGCAATCTTGATGATGCAATAAAAAAAGCTTTTAATGAAAGCAATGAAGTTATTGTAGAACAATTTATTGAAGGAACAGAGGTTACCTGTGGCCTGTACAAAACCCTGGGTAAAACGGAAATTTTTCCATTAACTGAAGTTGTAAGCCATAACGAGTTCTTCGATTTTGAAGCCAAATATACGGCCGATAAAGCTACTGAAATTACACCTGCAAGGCTGGAAGATGATTTAAGCAAAAAAATACAGAGTTTATCATCATTTATTTACGACCTGCTTGGATGCAAAGGATTAATCAGAGTTGATTATATTATTAGAAATGAAGTTATTTATCTGCTTGAAGTAAATACAACTCCAGGTATGACACAAACAAGCTTTATACCACAACAAATAAAAGCAATGGGGCTGGATATAAAAAATATTTTTACAGAAATATTAAATGATGCAATTTCAAGAAATTAGTAAATAAAAAAAGTGTATCCTTAAATTTCAGAATACACTTTTTTAAAATATTGGCCTTCCTGAAGAATTAAATGCCGGTAATTGTTCCTATTTTGTGAAATCATATGTAAAAACCTTATTTCCTGTAACAAAACTTAATGAATAGTTTCCTTTAGGAAGAGATGAAACATTGAATTTTCCTGAATAAGTAAGCATTGCCGGAATTGAATTATCGTAAACCACACTTCCATTGTTATCTTCCAGACGAACTATCATTTTGTTCAGGTTTTTGTTTAAATGGCTAATATAAAGAATATCACTTGCCTTCCAAATCCTAACATCGGCTGGTGATACTTCCTGGGTAGTTTCCTTAGTCACCAAAATACCATCTTTAATTAAAAATTTCTCTTCAGTAACATTATTGCTTTTACTTCTTAAACGAACTTTATATTCACCATCTTCAAGTTTTGAAAAATCAAAAACGCGTGAAAAATAAGCCCCGTTTTCAACTTTATTGCTTGAATAAACTAGTTGGCCGTTTGCTGAAATAATTGATAGCGAATACAATCCCTCCAAAGCCGGTTCGGCCGAAATAATTGTATAAGAAGTTTTCAGATATGGTGTTACCATTATCTTCCCTTTTGCATAACTTGTGGCACCTCCCAATACAAGAACAGCCACCAGTAACAATCCCTTAAATAGACTTTTTGTTTTCATTATTTTTAAATTTTATTTGTTTACGATTAAGAACAATTTCTTAAATCACATTACAAATCTATTCCAACTTTTATTTACACACAAATTTAAGGGGGTGTTGTTAATTATTTTTATCTATCGTTAACCATGCACCCCTATTTATTAGGGGTCATAAACATTTTTTCACTAAATATTTTACATTAAATTAACAAACAAAGGTTTTTTTTATTCTTATCTACAACTTTTAACCAAAACAGTAACATTTTTTAGTTCAGAACCCAAAAAAAATAACTGACTATAATTATTAATCTCATATAACTTACAAATTATACAAAATCAACAAAAAAATGATACGCATTTTTAAATGTTTGAATTACCAAAAAACCCTTGCGCATAAATGAACCCAAATTTGTAATTCGCCGATTTTCCTAAGTACCCGTCAATAGAAATTTATAGTCTTAAGTTGTTGATTATGCGACTTCTGTTTTAACAAATCGCTTAAGAAAAAAATATGTGCAATCAGAAAGGCTTACAAATTAAGCTTTTATAAATCAGTCTATACTGGTCATCCGTTAGGGTTAAACCCTGCTAAGTAATTAGTTAATTGCATTCCTAATGGCTATTCCGGGATTAATGTTTAAAACTGGTTGGTTATACAATAATTTAGACCCTATATTTTTATAAATTGCTTTTTTATAATGCAATGGTTCAAACATTAGCAGCTACTTTTTGTTATAGGATTTAAACAATAACAATAATAATTAAAAAAGGATAATATGAGTAAGAATGCACCCAAAGTTACTTTCAAGGGGAATAATGTAACTTTACTTGGAAATAGTGTTAATGTTGGAGATAAAGCACCCGATTTTACTGTACTTTCATCAACATTACAACCAACAACACTTGCTGATTTTGATGGTAAAGTGAAAGTAATTGCTATTTACCCATCTATTGATACGGGTATTTGTGCGTCTCAAAACAGAAGGTTTAATAAGGAAGCCGATGGTTTAAAAGATGTTGTAGTTCTTTCAATTTCAACTGACCTGCCATTTGCTCAATCACGCTTTTGTGCAGCCGAAGGACTAAAAAATATTGTAACCCTTTCTGATCATAAAAACCTTGATTTTGGAATGAAATATGGTTTTGTTATTGAAGAGTTACGTTTATTAGCGCGGGGAACAGTTATTATTGGGAAAGATAACATAATTAAGTATGTCGAGTTTGTTCCTGAAATTGCTCAGGAACCTGATTATGATGCTACCCTGAAATTAATTAAAAAATTAATTTAATTTCAAATCAATTTTTTAAAAACTTCCTCATTTAAATGAAGGAAGTTTTTTTATTTCATATAGCTATTTTTTTATAATTTTTTTTACAACACTCCTGCCGTTATAAAAATCCAATTTAATAAAATAACTACCTTGGGGCAGATAATCAATATTAACTGTAGTTACATCTAAATCTATTCCCTTTGCAACAAACCTCCCTGCTACATCAAATATTTCAAATGATTTCAATGTTGATAAATCAGTAATTACCGTGATACTTTCACCTGCCGGATTTGGGAATAATAGAACTGATTGCGCAAAAGCTACAGTATTAAGGCTTAAACCTGACCTGGATGCTATCCAGTTTGTAGCCAAACTGTTATCTGTATTTATATTTATAAGCTGCAAATAATACCCATTGCCGTCTGCTTCAGTTGGCCAGGGAAGTGAATCATAATATTGAACATAATCTATTATATTACCGTAGGCATCGGAAAGGACTATCTCATACGACTTATTTGATAAATTCCGTGTAAACTGACCAAAAGGGACAAAACCATAAAACTGGTTAAATGCTGATGAATTACTTGCCAGAAATATTTTTTCATTTGGCCCAATAACTGAATTGGGCGGGAACTGATAGGTTAAACCCAGTTTCTTTAAATAAAACCCGGTTAAATTAACCGTTATATTACTATTATTAACTATTTCTATAAACTCAAGGTCATCGCTTGCCAATCCTTCGGCAGGTGCAGGGTTATAGTTGATTTTTGATATTACCAGTTGTGGTTTGGCTGGATTTGAGCATGACTGGTAATTACTCCAGTTACTGTTTAACCAATTGATTCGGTTTTGCAACCATATTTTCATTGATGAGATATTAGCTGAGTGGTTCCCCACAGAATTCCATCTTGTCTGTTCTCTATCTTTTGCCTCACCAATAAGATTAACCAATGAATCTATTTTAGATACAATTACCTGATTATTCAGGAATTTACCGGTTGCCGACAACTCCTTCCATCTTTTTGTCAAATAACATTTAAAAGTAGCATTTGAATGCAAATCTTTCCAGAATTTTGGTCCGGTATTGTCACCATTATCAAACTGCCACACATTTGTATGGCTCCTGTCAAGCCCCAAATGAAACAAATCATTACCATAAGTAAGATTAAAATCCCAGATTGGCCCTGCCCTTAGCTTACCATTTCGGTCTTTATGAAAAAAAGTGCTGAACTGATAGCTGTCAACATTTGAGGTAAGTTCATTTATAATTATAAAATCTATAAAACTTGGAATATCAATAATTGCAGGAAATCCATTAATTAAAGATTCATTTTTAGCAGTTAACCTGCTTTGAAATAAGTTAAACTGATTATAAATATAATTGCTTTGTTGCTGTGTAATATCTTCAGGATCCGGGCTATCATAAACAAAGTAGGTTGAGCCATTGTAAGATGGCATTGACCAGGCAACAGGATCACTTCCGGTTGTTTTATCGCATTTTATAACATACCCACCTGTAACCCGGGGTTCAGTATTATCACTATTGGTTAATTTTAAAATATCTATTCTGTCTGGGTCAATTTTCAGCTTTTCCATAAAAACATATAACCCCCGGTAGTTGCCATTTACTATAACCTCGCAGTAAACACCCCGGGATGCATAATTACCCATATTTCTTGCCAGAATATATGAAAGGTTGTCCCTTATTAAAGTCGGGTCAAAAGCAAGGGAATTTAAAATCCAGTCATTCTCTTTTGGCATACCTAATATACTGACATTATTATTACTGTTATTATCACTTTTTAAAGTTGTTAGCCCGTAAGGTTTTTTGGGTAGCATTTGTGAAGTTGACCCCCTGGTTTCAATTGCTATACGACCATTATAATTAAGAAAACCCGGTGTATTCTGATCGGTTAAATAATTCCTTGAACCATCAGGGCGATAAATAACTTTCATATTGGCCAAAACTTTAGGTTCGTCAGGAATCTCAGCAGGTTGGCCGGTATTTTGGTCTATATCGGTTGTAATTATAACAATAGGCAAATTGCTATCAGTAAAAATCTGGGAGTTAACCGATAGACCTAAACTCAACCATACAATAAATATGATAATAATTCTCACTTAAAAAGATTTTAGTTCATTTTAGTTGAAAAACGGTCACAGGCTAATTTACAAATTAATTAGTAAACCTAACAGGTTTTATTTATTCAAATATTTTGATGGCAGGATTTTAAACCTTACGGTTTGTTCATTTTAAGATAGGAAATATACTTATGGCACAAAAAGGTAATAGTCAGAACCCCACAACCAATTAATGGGTAATAAGCACTCAATCCTTCCCTTTTGATTATCTGTAATACAACACCCGCTAATACCAAAACCGACAAGGCAATATAAAGGGCCGGAAACCAGGGATAACCAAATGCTTTATAAGGCCTTGGTAATCCGGGGTGTTTAATTCTTAAAACAAACATTGATATTACTGTTAAAGCCCCGGTAATAAGCATTGCAATACTTGTCATCTCTATTATTGCAGAAAAACTCCCCGAAATAACAAGCACTGAAGAGAGTAAGGCCTGAACCCAAAGGGCATTTCTGGGAGTTTGGCATTTTCCGCTTAATTTGGAAGCCCCTTTCCAGAAATCACCCTCGCAAGACATTGCAAAAGCTACCCTTGAACTGGTTAACACAGTAGCATTAACAGATGTTACAATAGCCATGGTAATTGATAACAATACCAAAATACCAATCATTTCATTTTTCAAAGCCAGGGCCATACCGGTTCCGGCATCAATATTGACCATCGAAGCCAACTCACTAAACCCCAAAACATTTATATAAACCCCGCATATCAGGCAATAGAGAATGGTGATAAAAAAGGTGGATATAAACATCGACCTTGGTATATTTTTTCCTGGATTTTTAACTTCACCTGCAACATAAATAATGTTTATCCACCCACTATAAGCAAAGTTTACGAACAAAAAACCTATCACAAATCCGTTAAAACTAAATTCTGTAATCTGATTATCATTTATAAAACTACCGGAAATCCCATTTTTTACATCGATGGAAATAAATGAAACAATTAGGATAAGTACAATTGGCAATAAGGTTACAATTACCTGAAAAAAAGCCGAAACCCTGGTCCCAAAGTGGTTTAATAGGGTTAAAACAAAAATTAATAAAAGAGCCAGAATATGAGATAATCTTATTGGTAAATATTCAGAGAAATTAATACTTGTTTCAATCCCCAATAAAGCGGGTATTTGATATTCGAAAATAGCCACCGACATTCCTGCAATTGAACCTCCGAAAATTGCAACAAACAAAACCCATCCACTTGCAAAAGCCACTGATTTCCCTAAGGCTATGCGCTGGTAAACATACTCGCCACCTGCCTGCGGTATCATTGCACCCAACTCACCACATGACACCGCTCCTGATATTGAATACAATCCGCCTAAAACCCATAAAACAAAAAAGAGTAAAACCGACCCTGAGTATTGAGCAATTATCTGGGGAAAAATAAAAATTCCAACCCCTAACATTGAGCCGGTTACAATTGAAATACCTGATAAAAGCTTTATAACCCTTGGTGAACCGTTGCTTTTAGTTGCTGGCTCTGTATTATCTGAATTTTTCTTCATTTTTTTTCATCGAAAAATACCAATCTGTACATCCATCATTATTAAAAACGTCAATATTGTGTTTTAATGCCCGAACTGTTAAACATAAAGTTAACCTAACACAAAAAAAATAACAACTCAATATTAAACCGTGCTTTAAAAATAATTTGGCAAGTATTTCAACAATCCATCATTAATAAGAAAAACAAAGATGATTTTCGAAAAATTAATCCGTACATGTAAACATTTTAATTGATATTGTTGTAATTTGAAAAGGTCTTTTATTTCAATTTCAGTCATTAAATAAATCAAAAACAATAGAAATTATGGATAATATAAAAACCATAGAAAGAATAATTTCCCCTCCTGCTATTCATTGGGTGGGCAATGGATTCAGGGTTCATAATTTCTTCCCGTCCGGAACTGATTTAAACATGTACCGAATGAGCCCATTTTTCCTCCTTGACTATAATTCAAAGCATTACTTTGAACCTGATATAAATCCAAGGGGTGTTGGGGTTCATCCGCATAGAGGAATAGAAACGGTTACTTTTGCCTATAAGGGAAAAATTGCCCATCACGACAGTGCAGGCAACGCAGGTATTATAGGTGAAGGGGATGTTCAGTGGATGACCGCCGGAGGTGGTGTTTTACATAAAGAATATCACGAGAAACATTTTAACCGGAATGGAGGTTTTTTTCATATGGTCCAACTATGGGTTAATCTGCCTGCAAAGTTCAAAATGACACCCGCAAAATACCAGGGAATTGAAAATGCCAAAATGGGTAAATACAACCTGGCTCATGAGAAAGGTATAGTAAATGTTTGCGCAGGAAATTATAAAGGGGTTCAGGGCCCGGCTGAGACTTTTACTCCAATCGAACTTTACAACTGTGCCCTAAAAAGGGATGCTAATATTGAATTTACCTTTCAGGCTAGTTTCAACACTGCATTTCTAATATTATCGGGCAGTATTAACGTTAACCAAAATTCCTTTGCATCGGAAAACCAGTTTGTATTATTTAATAACGATGGCCAAAACATTTATGTTAAAGCCCTTGCCGACACAGACATTCTGATTATGAGCGGGGAACCCATCGATGAAACAATTGTACCCTACGGACCCTTTGTAATGAACACCCGTGAAGAAATAATGCAATGCTATACAGATTTTAATGATGGTAAATTTGGTTATCTGGAAGATTAAAAAAAATCAGAATTATTCAAATCATTACCAATTTATGGTAAATATAAGCCCAAATTTGTCTTTAGCCATTTTTTCTAATGACCGTAATTAGAAATTTATAGTATTAGGTTGTCGGGTATGTGACTCCTATTTTGACAAACCGCTTAAGAAAAACTAAATATTTGTTATCAGAAATGCTTACAAATTAAGCTTTTCTAAAGCAGCCTGTACCTACCATTGGGTAGGGTTAATCCCTGCTAAGCCATTAGTTAATTGCATTGCTAATGACTACCCTGGATAAATTGATACAATAAAAAAAGGAGCAAAATGCCCCTTTTTTTATTGAACTAAAATTTTACCCCTATCTTATCTAACAAAAAGCAGTTCCCTGTACTTAGGCAGGGTCCACATTTCGTTATTCACAACAAGTTCCAGCTTATCAACCTGATACCTGATTTCATCAAAGAATGGTAAAACCTTTTCCGAATATGTTAGAGCTTTTTTATGTACATCATCAATTTTATTGGCAACTTTGCGTGCTTCAACCATCTCAGCAACTTTTGTTTTAATCACTGAAATACGTTCCCCAACCTCTTTAATCAGCTCAAGGCGTGTGGTTGCCAAAGTTTTATAATCTGAATCTTCAAAAATCTCCTTCAATCCCAAAACATTTTGTATTAATGATGTCTGGAATTCAATAGCAACAGGTACAATATGATTTAATGCCAAATCACCTAAAACACGGGCTTCTATCTGAATTCTTTTAATGTAAGTTTCCCATTTAATTTCGGTTCTGGCATGTAGCTCCCTTGCTGATAATACACCGGTTTTCTGGAATAAATCAACAGTCTGCTTAGTTAAATAGCTTTCATAAATTTTAACAGGGTTAGCTTCACTGTCAAGACCCCGCTTCTTAGCTTCCGCTTTCCATTCGTCGCTATATCCGTTCCCATCAAAACGAATACGTTTTGACTCTAATATCAATTTCCTTAAAACCTGAAGAATGGCTTCATCTTTTTTAACCCCCTTGTCTATAATACTTTCCACTTCACCTTTAAAATCAACCAACTGACCGGCCAAAGCAGTGTTTAAGGCTGTCATTGCTTCAGAACAGTTAGCAGAAGAACCTACAGCGCGGAATTCAAACCTGTTACCGGTAAAGGCAAATGGCGATGTACGGTTTCTGTCGGTATTATCCAGAAGAATCTCAGGAATACGGCCAATATCCAGCTTTATTTCGGTTTTTTCATCCGGAGTCATTTTCGAATCGGTAACTTTTTCTTCCAATTGATCAAGCATTTTATTCAGATAGGGCCCAAGGAATGCTGAAATAATTGCCGGGGGTGCCTCATTTGCACCAAGGCGGTGGGCATTGCTTGCTGATGCAATTGAAGCTTTTAATAATGGGGCATGTTTGTTTACTGTAACAAGGGTATTTATAAGGAAAGTTAAAAACTGCATGTTGCCCTTTGGATTTTTTCCTGGCGATAGGAGATTAACACCTGTGTCAGTAGAAATTGACCAGTTGTTATGCTTACCGGAACCATTAACCCCTGCAAATGGCTTCTCATGTAAAATGCAGGCAAAATCATGTTTACGGGCAATATTCCTCATCAAAGTCATTACAATAAGGTTATGGTCAATTGCAAGATTTGCTTCCTCATACACGGGTGCCACCTCATACTGATTTGGAGCAACTTCGTTATGCCTGGTTTTTAAAGGAATACCAAGTTTCCAGGCTTCAAACTCAAGTTCTTTCATGTATTCCTGTACACGGGGGGCTATGGCTCCAAAATACTGGTCTTCCAACTGTTGGTTTTTGGCTGATTCATGGCCCATTAATGTCCGTTCTGTAAGTTTCAAATCGGGACGGGCTTCATATAAAGCTTCATCAATTAAGAAATACTCCTGTTCCCATCCTAAATTAGTATAAACTTTTGTAACATCCTTATCGAAATAATGACAAACATCAACCGCAGCTTTGTCAAGCACTGCCAGAGATTTTAACAGTGGTGTTTTATAATCGAGTACTTCTCCTGTATAAGAGATAAATATTGTTGGGATACAAAGAGTGTCATCCAGGATAAATGCCGGTGATGAGGGGTCCCACGCAGTATAACCACGTGCTTCAAAAGTAGCCCTTATACCACCGCTTGGAAAGCTTGATGCATCAGGTTCCTGCTGAACCAGTAGTTTACCTGAAAAAGATTCTATAACAGTACCATCTCCTTGTGGATCAGCAAAGGCATCATGTTTTTCTGCAGTGCCACCTGTTAATGGCTGAAACCAATGAGTATAGTGGGATGCCCCCATTTCCATTGCCCAGGCTTTCATTCCTGAGGCAATTTGGTCGGCCAGCTTTCTATCTACCCTTTCGTTTCTATCAATGGCTGCTATTACTGCATTATATGCGTCTTTTGACATATATTTTAGCATTTTATTCCGGTCAAATACTTTCTCTCCGAAATAATCAGAAGTTTTTCCCTGTGGGGCTGGAGCAGGTTTGGGTTTCCTGTTCATTGCTTTTTGAAGTGCATCAAATCTTAACTTTGCCATAAAATAATAATTTTTGAGTTAGACGCTACAAATTTTGTAAAAATTTTAATCCGCACAAAATTTTTTAGGGATAATTGTAAATATTTTATAGTTTTTTATAGCACACCCCCCCCGTTTCTTAAGCAGTAATTATTATTTTTTGCATTTTATAAACTAAATCACTAAAAAAAACGTAGCTCTAAAAAAAAATAAGGGGGTGTTATTTTTTAAACACCCCCCCCATTTTAAATAAGGTTATTTTTAAAAAAGATTATTTAACTTTAAAACTTTCGTAAAAATAAACTATTGTTTCAATTCCGTTATAGAATTGTGTAAGTGGATAATTTTCATTTGGGCTGTGTATTGCATCAGCTTCTAAACCAAAGCCCATCAAAACTGATTTAGTTCCCAGAATTTGTTCAAATGCCGATATTATTGGTATTGAACCGCCGCTACGCACAGGTACCGGTGTTTTTCCATAAACTCTTTCGTAGGCTTTCTCAGCTGCTTTATAAGCAGGTATATCGATTGGGCAAACATAACCCTGTCCTCCGTGAAGTGGCCTAACACTAACTTTAACCGATTTTGGGGCTATTTTTTCAAAATGATTCTTGAATAAAACAGCTATTTTTTCATGATTTTGATTGGGGACAAGACGTGTTGAAATTTTAGCAAAAGCCTTTGATGGTAAAACAGTTTTTGCTCCCTCACCGGTGTACCCTCCCCAAATTCCACAAACATCGAAAGATGGACGAATACCTGTTCTTTCTGTAGTTGAGTATCCAGCTTCACCACAAAGTTCTTCAACCCCTATTGATTCCTTATATGATTTTTCATTAAATGGCGCTTTGGCCATCATCTGGCGTTCGGGTAAACTCACTTCCTGAACATCATCATAAAAACCTGGAATAGTAATTTTACCATCATCATCAGTCATTCCCGATATCATTTTGGTTAAAATATTTATTGGGTTTGCAACCGCCCCGCCAAAAAGCCCTGAATGCAAATCACGGTTTGGACCGGTAACTTCAACCTGCCAGTACGCCAAACCTCTCAACCCGGTTGTTATGGAAGGTACGTCAGGGGCAATCATGGAAGTATCTGAAACCAGAATAATATCTGCTGACAAAAGTTCACGGTTTGCTTCACAAAATGCAGGTAAACTTGGGGAACCAATTTCCTCTTCGCCTTCAATTAAAAATTTAACGTTACAATTCAATTTTCCTCTTTTAACCAAATATTCAAATGCTTTGGCATGCATAAAGGATTGGCCTTTATTATCATCAGCTCCCCTTGCGTAAATTTTTCCGTCACGGATAACAGGCTCAAAAGGAGAACTGGTCCATAAATCAACCGGATCGACTGGCATAACATCCATGTGCCCATAAACCAGAACTGTGGGTAGTGATGTATTAATTATTTTCTCCCCATATGTTACGGGATTTCCTTTGGTTTCAAAAACCTCGGCTTTATCGGCACCTGCAGCAAGTAATATTTTTTTCCACAACTGGGCAGCCTTATGCATATCACCTTTATGGTCGGCTATTGAGCTTATTGATGGAATTCGGATTAATTCAAAAAGTTCATCAAGAAATCTTTGACTGTTACCTGTAATGTATTGTTTAATTTCACTCATATTTTTATTATTATTTATATTTTGATAATTGAGATATGAAAAGTTTAATAAATTAACAAAAAAAATTGCTTTTTCTTAATGATAATTATCAACCGAAATTTAACTAAACCCTATATTCACCGGCTAAATTCCGAAGCCAACAAATAAAAATTTTCCAATAAATTCGATCCATCCAGGATTTTCAGCTATTTTAAAATGACAATCCATAATCTATAAAAATTATGATTTCAATAAATAGTTTTTCTAAATCGATTTGTTACTATTGAGTTTTACAAACAAAAACACACCTTATTTTATCATATTCTAATCACTATTATCAGCATACAAATTACAAATTTGGTTTTATTTCATTCCTGGTTGAATTGGGTATGTAATTTAAATACTGCACATTCTGAAATGGACCAATGAAAAAAAAGCGGTGCTCATTATTCTATAACAAGCCCCGCTTTTTTAAATTATTCAACTAAATTTTAATTCTTATCCCATATTATGAAAAACGTTTGTTACATCATCATCTTCTTCGAAACGGGTAAGTAATTTCTCTATCTCCAAAACCTGATCTTCACGCAGAGATTTGGTATCCCTTGGTATTCTCTCAAATTCAGCATTTTCAATTTCAAATCCATTTTCTTCAAGATATTTCTGTATGGGGCCGAATGCTTCAAAATCACCATAAATCATAAGCGAATCCTCTTCAGCAAAAATCTCCTGCACCCCTGAATCAATAAGCTCAAGTTCAAGTTCATCCATATCAACGCCTTCTTTAATTTTAATTTTGAAACTGCACTTATGTTCAAACATATAATCAACGCTACCGGTTGTTCCAAGTGATCCCCCAAATTTATTGAAGTAACTCCTAACATTAGCAACTGTACGGGTTGAATTATCTGTTGCTGTTTCAACTAAAATAGCTATACCATATGGTCCATAACCTTCATAAACCAACTCTTTATAATCTTCCTGGTCTTTGGTAGTAGCTTTTTTAATTGCTCTTTCAACATTTTCCTTGGGCATGTTGGCAGCCTTGGCATTCTGCATTAACACCCTTAACCGTGGATTGGAATTTGGGTCAGGCCCACCAGATTTAACAGTCATGGCTATTTCCCTGCCTATTTTTGTAAAAACTTTAGCCATATTGCCCCAGCGTTTTAGCTTTCGGGCCTTTCTATATTCAAATGCGCGTCCCATTATAATTTCTGTTTTTTTTTTAAGGACTACAAATTTAATTGGGTTTTTTCAATTATCAATTTTATAAAGCTTTTTAGAATTTAAAAACTATTTTGTTTTTGCAATAGTTTTTCAGCTTCCTCGAGTTTTTTAAAAAAATCTTCACCATATTTTTTAATTAATGGTGCCTTTAAAAACCTGAACAAAGGCAATCCTTTTTTAGCACCGAGATCTCTGGCGGGCTGGCAAATATGCCAGGCATGGTAATTAAGAGCTTCAAACCCTGCATATTTGGTAATCCTGATTGGATATAAGTGGCAGGAAATGGGCTTTCTGAACTTGATTAAACCCTCCATATGGGCCATTTCAAAAGCACATTTACATAACCCGTTTTCATCAAAAAGGGTATATACACACTCCCTGCCGTTTATTATTGGGGTAACCATATCACCATCAATGTCAACCTCCCAGGCTCCATTCTGTTCAATTACTTTAACAGCTTCATTACTTAGTTTATGTTTTATAACCGGAAGTATTTCATCAAGAATAACAGTTTCAGGCTCTTCGAGGGGAGCTCCTGATTCGCCCTCAACACAACAGGCTCCATGACATTTGGGCAAGTCACAAATAAATTGCCTTTCGAATAAATCTAAGCTTAAAATTTTATCGTCAATTTGAATCATAATAAAAAAAACAGCAATTCCGTAATGAAATTGCTGCACAAAGTAACAACTTTTCCCTTTCTATTGCAAGGTAATCAAACTTTTCCCTGTCATTTCAGAGGGTTTTTCTATATCCATCAAGGAAAGCAAAGATGGTGCAACATCAGCCAATATTCCATTTTTTACGGCTCCTTTTCTTTCAGTTACCCATATAAATGGGACCGGGTTTAATGAATGTGCAGTATTTGGCGAACCATCCGGATTTATTGCATTGTCAGCGTTTCCATGATCTGCAATAATTATGGCCTCATATTCATTTAATTTCGCAGCTTCAACTACATCTTTTAAGCAACCATCAACAGCATTAACTGCTTTTAAAATGGCTTCATACACACCTGTATGCCCTACCATATCACCATTAGCAAAATTAAGGCAGATAAAATCATATTTCCTATTATTAAGCTCAGCCACCGTAGCATCTCTAACCTCATATGCACTCATCTCGGGTTTAAGGTCATAGGTTGCCACTTTGGGCGAGTTAATTAATATCCTGTCTTCATTTGCAAACACTTCTTCTCTGCCACCTGAAAAGAAAAATGTAACGTGGGCATATTTTTCAGTCTCGGCAATTCTTAACTGATGTAACCCCTTTGATGCAACCACTTCACCTATGGTTTTTGTTACATTATCTTTATCGAAAAGAATATGTATTCCCTTGTAAGTTGAATCATAAGGCGTTAAAGTGCAGTAGTATAGCGGAATAGTCTTCATGCCAAACTCGGGCATATCCGTTTGAGTAAGAACTTCGGTAATTTCTCTTGCCCTGTCATTTCTGAAGTTAAAGAATATTACTACATCCCCCTCTTTTATTAAACCAATTGGTTTTCCGCTTGAATCAACATTTACTATAGGCTTTATAAACTCATCGGTAATATCATTATCATATGATAATTGAATGGCTGATATTAAATCAGAAGTTTGAGCACCACTTCCATTTACCATTAAATCGTAAGCAAGCTTAATCCTTTCCCATCTTTTATCACGGTCCATAGCATAATACCTTCCGATTACTGATGCTACTTTTGCATTATTACCTTTTATATGATAAAGCAGTTCGTTCATATATTCCTTCCCGCTTCTAGGGTCAGTATCACGACCATCCATAAAAGTATGGATGAAAACATTACTAATCCCGGCTTCACTAACAACATCGGTTAATTTATACAAATGTTCCTGACTGCTGTGAACACCACCTTTTGAAACCAATCCAAGAAAATGAACCTGCTTGTTATTACTTTTTGCATAGGATAAAGCTTTGACCAGTTCACTATTTTGAGCAATTGAATTATCACGAATGGCCAGGTTGATTTTCACCAAATCCTGGTAAACAACCCTACCTGCCCCTATATTTAGGTGACCCACTTCAGAATTACCCATTTGTCCATCAGGTAAACCAACATGTTCTCCTGAAGCAAGTAGTTGTGCATTAGGATAATTTGACACAAGGGATTTAAAATAAGGTGTTTCTCCACTTGAAATGGCATCGGAAGCGGTCTTATTTCCATATCCCCAACCATCAAGGATAATGAGAATGGTTTTTTTACTCATGAGTATGAATTTATTTTTTGAAAATTTTTAAATTGATTGTTTTGCACAAAAATATCTAAAAATGTACAAAATAAAAGAATGGAAATGTTAATTCAATCTAAATAAAGTATGATATTTAATCAGGAGAGTACATATGTGATAACGGAACTTATTGTTTCTGCACTAAATTATAAGGTTTTCAAATTACGCCGTATTAAACATCAGGCCCATAAATAAAAAATAAAACTTATTACAAACAACAAAACCGGCCATAGCCGGTTTTGTTTTGTGGTACCACCTGGAATCGAACCAGGGACACACGGATTTTCAGTCCGTTGCTCTACCTACTGAGCTATGGTACCAATATTTTAATTCCCCATAAAATTAAACCAGATAAATCCTGCATTCAAACAAAAATCTGCAAATCACCAATTTAACTCATTAAAATTACAATAACATTTTTAAGTAATTTGTGGTACCACCTGGAATCGAACCAGGGACACACGGATTTTCAGTCCGTTGCTCTACCTACTGAGCTATGGTACCAA
>JBBIVA010000023.1:0-33291 GCA_037439945.1 Marinilabiliaceae bacterium | reverse complement strand
GATAATATCCAACTCCTTTTTTATTCAAATTTTTATTTTGGACGGATGTGATTTTAAATTAATCATTTTAGGGGTAGCATTAATATAATGATTAAACCTGTTTCTCATTTAGTGATATTAGATATCACTATTATCCGATAAAAAGTTGTTTTGTTCCTAACGGGCACAAAAGTTCAATTCTCAATTAATTGTTTTACCGATCTTTAGTCCCTAACGGTACTGTGCCGTCAGGTACAGAATATCGGTAAAGATGATTCGACCCCAATTTTCAGTGTCCTGTAGGGACACCGCAATTAGTTGGCATTATAGCATCTTATCGAAAAATTTATCGGACAGTAGTGATTCTTTATAATTTATAAAAAGCATTAAAAGCCTTTATCATAAACTCATGATCTTTAACCCCGCCAAGTTCGCGCACAGAGTGCATTCCTAACATTGGGTTACCAACATCAACACTTCTTATCTCCAACTGGCCGGTTGATACATTTCCCAGGGTTGAGCCCCCTGTTAAATCTGACCTGTTTACAAACTTTTGGTATGGAATTCCTGCATTTTTACAAATAGTTTCAAAAACGGCGCCACTATCACCATCGGTAGTATATTTTTGATTTGCATGTATTTTTATCACAGGCCCTCCATTAAGTACCGGATGTAAAACCGGGTCGTGCTTATCTGTTTGATTTGGGTGGACACTATGTGCCATATCAGCCGAAATCATAAATGATTGATATATTGTTCTGTGATATTCTTCGCCCGATTTTCCTAAATGACCAAGAATACGTTCAAACAGGTTTCTGAAAACCGGAGACCCTGCTCCCTGTTTTGTAACACTACCAACTTCTTCATTATCGAAAATGCAAAGCATTAAGGTTGATTTTGCAGGTTGTGCCTCAATAATGGCCTTTAAACCTGAATGTGCCATGGCCAGGTTATCAAGCTTCGGGCTTGAAATGAACTCATTCTGGACCCCCATAACACAACCCTTCTGCACCTCATACAATGTAAGGTCAAAATCAATAATATTATTAACATCAACACCCAACTCACCTGCTACCAGGTTTTGAATTAATCCATCACTTTTTAGTCCGTCTATTGTCATAGCACATAACGGAAGCATATCTTTTTGCTTATTTAGTTCAATACCTTCATTTACTGTACGATTAAGGTGTATGGCCAGGCTGGGAATTATTAACACAGGCCTGTCTATTTTAACCAACCTGTTTTCAGGCCACAACGGCTGTGAACTCTTTAGGCTAACCCTTCCTGCAATTGAAAGGGGGCGGTCAAGCCAGGTCATTAATATTGGCCCGCCATATACTTCAGTGTTAATTTTTACAAATTTGTTTTCAACAACCATTTCAGGCGATGGTTTAATTTTAAAACCGGGTGAGTCACTGTGTGAACTAATTATCCTGAAACCATCGGTTTCAGGTTCACCGGTACCAACTATGAAGGCAAAAACCGCTGAATCATTTCTGGTGGTATAGTATTTACCGCCTTTATTGATTTTCCAGGCTTCTTTTAAATCAACATATTTAAAACCTGCCTTTTCAAGCATTTTGGAAGAATTTTCAACTACATGAAATGAACTTGGGCTTTCATGGATAAAATCAATTAGTTCATTGGCTAAATTCAAATAATTATGCATTTTGAAAACTGTTTAAATCTTATTAATAATTAAATTCTCTCATTCACATATCACCAATAAGCGCTAAAAATAAACAAAGAAAAGGATATGATAAAAATTGTAATCCGAAGATAAGGTTTTATCTCTTTTTTTATTGCCTAAATTTTCTTTATTTTGTTTTCTGATATGCAATTTATAAAGTGCTTTAAATATGGTTTTCCAAAATTGGAAAAGAGGAAAAACAAAGATTTTACTATCAGGCTTTTCCATATTTTGCAATTTACCCATTTTTTTATTAAAAGAAAAAAACCAGCCTGTTCTGCATGAACAGGCTTTTTTTTGTTTCTTTTTTAGATATAGCGTTAATTATTCAATTTAGCACACACTGTTAAATTGTTTTGTTTAAAGTTGCCTTAATAGATTAATTATTAAATATATGAAGAATAAAAGCCTTGTTTCAATCAACGATTATTCAAAGGAAGAAATACTGCACATCCTTGATTTGGCAGAAGAATTTGAAAATAATACCGACCAACAATTATTAAAAAATAAGGTTGTGGCCAGTCTTTTCTTTGAACCATCAACAAGGACACGCCTTAGCTTTGAAACAGCTATTAACCGTTTAGGTGCAAGGGTAATTGGAATTTCTGATACATCTTCATCATCAACCGCTAAGGGTGAAACGTTAAAGGACACCATAAAAATGGTTAGCAACTATGCCGACTTAATAGTAATGAGACACCCACTTGAAGGAAGTACCAGGTATGCATCAGAGCAATCCAAAGTTCCGGTAATAAATGCAGGTGATGGCGCAAATCAACATCCAACGCAGACTTTACTTGACCTTTATTCAATTAAAAAAACCCAGGGAACACTCGAAAACCTGACTATTATTATGGTGGGTGACCTGAAATATGGAAGAACAGTTCATTCACTGTTAATGGCAATGTCACATTTTAAACCTACATTTTATTTTGTTGCCCCCCAGGAGTTAAAAATGCCACGGGAATATATTTTATTCCTTCAAAATAATGGAATTACGTATTTTGAGCAATCTGATATGACCAATCTTGAAAAGGCTGATATTTTATATATGACCAGGGTCCAAAAGGAGAGGTTCTCCGATTCAATGGAGTATGAAAGGGTTAAAAATGCCTATATTTTACGTAATAATATGTTATTAAACACAAAACATAATTTAAAGATTCTGCATCCATTACCGCGGGTAAATGAAATACATACCGATGTGGATGCTAATCCCAAGGCCTATTATTTTCAGCAAGCCGAAAACGGTGTTTATGCACGAATGGGAATAATTGCTGCTGTAATGGGAGTTAAATAATTTTTTAAATTTCAGTATTATGTCAGTACAAAAACAATTGCAGGTAAGTGCCATCGAAAACGGCACAGTGATTGATCATATTCCGGCCGATTCACTATTTAAAGTGATCACCATTTTGGCCCTGGATAAAATATCAGACCAGATTACTTTTGGAACCAACCTCGATAGTCAAAAACTGGTTAAAAAAGCAATTATTAAAGTGTCGCAGAAATTTTTTGAAGACGATGAAATAAATAAAATTTCTCTTGTGGCACCTGAGGTAAAATTAAATATTATTAAAAACTACGAGGTTGTTGAAAAAAGGGAAGTTAGCATTCCTGATGAAGTTATTGGTATTGTTAAGTGCTTTAATCCCAAATGTATAACAAATAACGAAAAGATTATAACAAAGTTTAGGGTTGAAAACAAAAAAAATTTGGCATTGAAATGCCACTATTGCGAAAAAATTACTACCAAGGATGAACTAAAAATGGTTTAAGGATTATTATGGCAAAAATTGATTGGAAACCCGGAACAATGTTATATCCGCTTCCAGCGGTTATGGTTTCATTAGGTGATGAACCTGATAATTTTAATATTATTACAATTGCTTGGACGGGTACCATTTGTTCCGATCCGCCAATGTGTTACATATCTGTTAGGCCTGGGAGGCATTCATTCGAGCTGTTGGTAAAAAACAAAGAATTTGTTATTAATCTTACCACCAAAGATTTAGCATATGCTACCGACTGGTGTGGAGTAAGATCGGGCAGGCAGTATAACAAATTTGAATCTATGGGATTAACCCCGGGCAAAGCAACTGTTGTAAATGCTCCAATTATTGAAGAAGCCCCTGTTAATATTGAGTGTAAAGTAAAGGATATTATTAAACTTGGTACTCATTATATGTTTATTTCAGAAGTTGTGAATGTAAAGGCCGATGAACAGTATTTAGATTCAAAAACCGGGGCATTCTCATTTGAAAAATCACGTCCCATCTGCTATTCTCATGGTCAGTATTTTGAACTTGGTAAAAAAATAGGAAAGTTTGGATTTGCGGTCGAAAAAAAGAAAACACGCAATAAGATCGTAACTGGTAAAAAGGTGAAATAGTTATATTTATTATCTGCCTGGGATATAAAATTGTTAAGGTGAATCAAACAGGCTGTTTTGAACTTTAATTTCAATAATTTCTGATATTGTTACATACCATAAATAGCCGATGATATTTTTATACCCCATTTTGCTGATAATTCTTAAATAGCCTTGCACCTGGTTAATATGATCAGGTGATTTCAGATCCCCGAATTTGTAATCAACCACAATAACTATATTATTGCCAAACATAACCCTGTCGGGGCGTTTTTGCATTTCCCATAAAATTCCCGCCTCCGTTTTTATGGTGTACGTTCCGTCAAACCATGATTTTACCCTTGAATCATTAAGCCATTTATAAGTTTGCTCCTTAAGTAAACTAAAATCATTTAATGTTATCCTACCTTTAGCCAAAGCCAATTTCAGGGCATAATCTATATCCTTAATTTCCAAAATGTTCTCGAAAACCTGGTGCATAATCCGCCCATAGTTTACTTTTCTTTCCAAACTATCATCCTGGAAATACTCATCACTTTCTGTATGAATTAAAACCTTGTTTTTATAGGCAAATGATTTTAATTCGTTTATTTCTATAAGGTTTTTGGGCCTTGGTTCTTCATTTTTATTTTGGTCTTTTCTTTTTACCTTAACATTAAAATTGAATTCCAATAAATTGGGGGACCACTTACCGTCTTTAATCTCTTCATTTAAAAAATTATATAATAAATCGCCAACAGTTTGGATATTACTATTTTCAAGATTTTTCTTGGTTCCAAAAATTGTAAGGCTTTCGCATGCCCGTGTAAAAGCAACATACGTTAGATTAAGATTGTCAATATATTGATTCAGAATTTCATTGGAGTAATCCCAAACAAAATGAGAATTGATTAGTTCCTTTTTTAAACTTACCGGAACAAGGGCCAATTTATTAAATGGGGCAGTATTTGGTTTAAGCCATAACAAACTTTTCGAACCCCATGAAATTAAATCCCATGAGAAAAATGGTATTATAACCGACTTAAATTCAAGTCCTTTGGACTTATGAATGGTCATTACCCTAATTGCATCCTGCCCCTCGGGTATGTTTAGTGAAAATTTATCACTGTTTTTGTCCCAGTATTCCAAAAAATTGCTTAAATCTGCAGTTTCTTCATTTGTATAACCAAGTATTAAACTCATAAACGACTGTAGGTAAACAGCATAATGAGTTTTAAGAGACTCGGGCAACATTCGTACCAGGGCTTCGGTAAGTTCAAAAATGGAATTACTTTTTAGTCGGGTAAGTTCCGTTTTATATTCTTGCCACTCTTTATCAAGTTTTATGCTGTAAGCTTCTGATATGTCAAATTTTTCGTTATTATCATTTTTACAGTTTTTAACCCACATTAATCTTATTAATGATTCATTTACCCGGTCGGTTGGATTTAATATATATTTTAATTGACTTACTAACAGCCTTATGGCCTCACAACCATTTAGCAATAGTGATTCGTTGCTAATTACCGGTATTGATTGGTTATTTGGGTGATACAAGCCCGAAAGTAAGGCATCGGTAACCATAATTCCCGTACTATTGCTGCGCACCAATATTGATATTTCAGACAATGAAATGCCTGATTTTAAAAGTGAAGTAACCTCTTCCACCAATTTAAACAATATTTCTTCATCATTTTCTTTTCTGTTTCCTTCGAAAAACTTTATTGTAACATTGCCTCCACTCTCTTTATTATCAGGGCTTACTTTTTGAAATACATCCTGGTAGGCATTGATAATTTTATTTTCCAGCTCACCAAACTCTTTATTATCTCTAATCTCCTGTGGTAAATGATTTATAAAACTTTCCTGGAGCAATTTTGGAGCCTTTGAAAAAAAGTGGTTATTAAAATTGACAATTACCTCATGACTTCTCCAATTTGTATATAAACTCTTTAGTTCAGGGGTGATGATTCTAAATTCATCTTCTACTTTTGTTGCAAGTAAACTCCAGTCTGAATTTCGCCAACGGTAAATAGCCTGTTTTATGTCACCCACCACCAGTGTTGAATTGTTTGTGGCTAAACTCTCATTTATTAATGGTTTAAAATTGTTATACTGCATAACCGAAGTATCCTGAAACTCATCTATCATAAAATGAGAATATTTCACACCTGTTTTTTCATAAATAAAAGGAGTTTCATTATTGTCAATAATTTTATTTAAAAGGTTATTTGTACCTGATATGAGAAAAAGGTTATTCTCGCGGCACAAATCTGCCATTTTAATACTCACATCAGTTATTATTCCCAGGGCATTTAAATTCTCCAGAATGGCATTTGCCGTAAAATAATCTTTGCCGTATGTGGCTAAAACATAAGTAGCTTCCTTTAGTTTTTGGTTAAGGTTTTCATTATAAGCTTCAATTATAAGTGAGTTTTTCTCTACCGGATTATCTTTGCGGGTCCAGTTGTCAATATTATTTATCAATTTTAGGTAACTTTTTTCACCGGCAAATGAGTTAAGATCGTTCATTTTCATAAATATTTTTACCGGGGAAACACTTTTTCTGTTAAAGTCATTGGAAATATCCAATCCCTTTTCGTTAATTGTTTTTAATGCCGATAAACTAATATCTTTCATCTTATTATCAGCATTGGAAATAATTCCACGAAGGGTTTGCCTGTAATTGTTTAAATTGTCCTTATTTGATAATTCGCCCCATAAGGCATTTATATTTTGCTGGAAAAATTCTGTATAAATTGCTTCGCTAATATGACGTATCTCCCTGGTAATATTCCAACCCTGATCCTGTTGCATTTTTGACTCTGCAAAATCAATAAGCCATTTCTTTAATTCCCTTTTTTCAGGCTTGTCCATTTCAAGAATTATACTGTCAATGGATTGTATCATAATGTGGCCGGGCTGCAACTCAACCCTGAAACTGTTAGGCAGTCCCAATTCCAGCGCAAATGACCTCACAATGCTTTGAAAAAAACTATCAATAGTACTTACCGAAAATCTTGAATAATCATGCAATAAATAGTGTAGTATTATACCCGCCTTTGTTCTTACCTGGGTTTCATTCATTTTGTGGGTATCCATTAGTGATTTTAAATATTTGGGGGACTTTTTTTTAGTATCACTAAGGTTATAAAGACTTTCGAGTATGCGCCTCCTCATATCGGCCGTAGCCTTGTTGGTAAAAGTAACAGCCAATACCTTCTGGTATTCCAGAGTATTAGAAAATAAAATATTAATATACTCTTCTGTTAAGGTATGTGTTTTTCCTGAACCGGCTGATGCCCTGTATATTTTAAGGTTTGGCATGTTGTTGGTTGAATGTTACTTAAATTAAGAAATTAAATTCTACAAAGGATTGAATATATGTAAATTTCTGTATTGAAAACAAACATGTTATGAAAAAAAGTTATAATAACCTGAGTTCGATTCTAAAATAATGCAAGTTGATTAGTTTTTATAACCTCATATTTAATGGCTGGCTTTTTAGGAAAGAAAGATTAGGCAATTAAAGCTGAAATTAAATTAGTTAAAAAGTTTTCGAAAGATCTGTATCTGGAATGTTCTATTGAACACAGATTCTTTAATTCATCGTTAATGGTTTCAATAACAGCGCGTTTGCGGAGAAAAACCAAATCTTTCATTTCCATTAAAACATTTTTCATGTTGTTTCTGATTTGGGTTATAAGATGCAATCCGTCAACAAACAGAATTTCAGTCAGTTCTTTAGATATATAACCTTTGTCAGCATAAAGCTTTCCTTTTAGTTTCTCCATGAACCTCTTATCTTTTAAAGGTTCTCTATCATCAGTATTCCCAGGAGTAATAACAAAATTTAAAATTTCTCCTTTATCATTAATGACAAAATGTAATTTAAAACCAAAGAAATAACCCATAGTCTATTTTCCTCTTTGTGCAAGACCTTCAAACATTTTATGTCGTGGTATTCGTTTGTTTTTCAAACTCTAATAGGGGTTGGTTCAGTTTTGGTAAATTTTATTATTTAAAAGGAATTATTTGGTTAAATTATTCTTTATTGATGCCCGAATTTTATTCGAAAATATTGGATTGTTCAGATGGAATGTTTTCTAACATTTTAGTACCTACTAACCTGATTCTAGAGCAGCTTTTCACTTTCATCAAGTTTCGATAAAGGTTTTTCATTTGATACTTTTTATTAACAGATAAAAGCGAATTGCGAAAAAAATAATGATTTGCATAATTTAGAAAAAATACTGATAGTTTGCCTTTATTTTTAAATATGTTATTTTTGCGTGTCAATTTATTTTAAATTTATGCAAATTATACCCAAATACTTTCTTTCTGTTTTTAATGAGGTATCTGCATACACAATTCCTCAGGGTATATTTTTTTGCATTTTGGCACTTTTTAAAAAGTTTAACTTTAATGAAAATACAGAAAGTATCTTATAAAAGAATAAATTAAATTCATCAAAATTTTTTAGTTTATAAATGATTGATAACAAAAAATATATTGTTGTATTGGTTGATGGAATGGCAGATGAACCAATTGCAGAATTAAACAACCTGACCCCGGTTATGGCGGCAAACACACCCGTTATTGATAAAATCTGCTCTCTATCAGTAACGGGCCAGGCAAATACAATCCCGGAGGGGTTTCACCCGGGAAGCGAAATTGCAAATATGAATATCCTTGGTTATCATCCAAAAGATTTTTTTCAGGGTAGGGGGGTTATCGAAGCAGCATCGCTTGGTATTAAAACTGAACCAAACGATTTGGTTTTAAGGTGCAACCTTGTTTCAATCGAAAATGAAATCCTTGTAAACCATTCCGCAGGCCATATCACAACTGATGAGGCAACACAGATTATTGATTTTTTAAACTTTAACCTTGGTTCTGAAAGAATTAAATTTTATACCGGAAAAAGCTACAGGCATATTCTGGTAATCAAAGGGGGCAGTTCCAGCCTGGTTTGTACTCCGCCTCACGATCATCCAGGTAAAATTGCGAAAAATCTTTTACCTGTCAGTTCAAACCCAAACGGTAATGCCACTGCTGAATTGCTCAATGAATTAATTAAAAAATCAATAGAATTACTTAAAAATCATCCTGTTAACATTGAAAGAAAAAATAAAGGTAAATCAAAGGCTGATTCAATCTGGCCGTGGTCGCCAGGATATTATATGCAATATCCAACCTTTTGGGAAAGATGGGGGATTAAATCAGGGGGTGTAATTTCAGCTGTTGATTTAATCCATGGCTTAGGAAAGATGGCCGGGCTTGAATCTGTTTTTGTTGAAGGTGCTACCGGCTTATGGAATACCAATTATGAAGGTAAAGCAATTGCAGCATTAGAAACATTAAAAAAACATCCTTTTGTGTTCATACATATTGAAGCCATGGATGAAGCAGGTCATGATGGTGATTTTATGCTAAAAAAAAGGGTTATTGAAGATATTGACCAAAGATTACTAAAACTATTATGGGATGGACTGAACAGTGCAGGATATAATTTTTCCCTAATGCTTTTACCCGACCATCCAACTCCTTGTAAATTAAGGACCCACACGTCTGATCCTGTTCCGGTATTATTATACAACAAAAAAATAATTCCCGATACTGTTAATGAATTTAATGAAATAAGTGTGAAAAACGGTTCGTTAGGTACTATTAATGGGCCCGATTTATTGAGTTTATTATTTAAGGAATAAAAAACCAACATGGTGGCTCGCTTTTATTATAGTGTTGGTTCATTAATTTAAATCTATAGCAGTGAAATTTACAACTTTAGGTTCTTCAAATGAACAATTTTCGTTAAAAGATGCTGTTTTCAAGGGATTAGCTCCTGACGGGTCGCTTTTTATGCCCGAATCAATTCCTTTAATGCCCAAATCTTTTGTTGATAATTTTCATTTATTAAATATTAATCAAATTGGTTTTGAAGTTTTAAAACCTTATGTTAGTGATGATATACCTGATCAGGTGCTGAAAGAAATTGTTTCAGAAACTTTTTCGTTCGATATCCCTTTACGTAAAATTGAAAATGGTTTATGGGTTCTTGAGCTGTACCATGGGCCAACACAGGCATTTAAAGATGTAGGGGCAAGATTTCTTTCCAGGCTACTGGGATATTTTAATAAAGGTAGCAACCATAAACTAATGGTGTTAACAGCAACTTCAGGTGATACCGGAGGGGCAGTTGCCAACGGGTTTCATAATGTACCCGGAATTGATGTTGTAATACTTTACCCATTTAAAAAAGTTAGTCCTTATCAGGAATACCAGATGATAAGCCTTGGTGGTAATGTTTATGCAATACCGGTTGAGGGAAGTTTCGATGATTGTCAACGATTGGTAAAATCGGCCTTTAACGATATTGAACTTCGAAAAAAAATATTTATGACATCGGCCAACTCAATTAATATTGGACGATTGTTACCTCAAATGGTATATTACTTTCAGGCGGTTGCGCATTTAAGGAAAAATGGCATTTTTGACAGTCCGGTAATGTCAATTCCAAGTGGAAATTTTGGCAACATAACTGCTGCAATATTGGCTAATAAAATGGGGTTGCCGGTTAAAAGATTTATTGCTGCCACCAATGCCAATGATATTATTCCCCGTTTTTTGGTTACAGGTGATTATGAACCCCTTAAAACCATTCCAACTATTGCAAATGCCATGGATGTTGGTGACCCGAGCAATTTTGGCCGGTTATTTAGCATTTACGATAAAAGCGTTGAAACTTTAAAGCAGAATCTAAGTTCATATTCAGTTACTGATAATGAAATAAAAGCAACAATTGGTGATGTTTTTAAGCGATATAAATATGTGCTTGATCCGCATACAGCATCAGCTTTTTATGCATTAAAATCACATTGTCTTAAAAATGAGTCAGGTATATTTGTTTCAACAGCACATCCATTTAAATTTAATGAAATAATGGAAGAATTAATACCTGGGGGACTCAAAGGTGCCGGTTACACAATAGATTTTAATCCCACCAATAACAAAACTGAAAACGTGATTGAAGCAACTTATCATGATTTTAAGTCCCTGCTTGAAAAAATGGCATGATCATTGATTATTATTGGTTAGTTATAATTTTTCAGATTGAAATTTCTGAAAAATTGTTAATTTTACAGTCTGACTGTTGAATTCAAATATTAATTGATATTTAAAAATTTATAGTATGAAATTAATTGCCATCACGGGCTTATTGATGTTAACAATTATTAGTAACAATTTTGCCCAACAAGAAAAGAGTCATGTTGATTTTAAAAATGAGGGGAATGAAGCTTTAAAAAGCAATAATTTTAAAAAGGCTCTTGAATTGTTTGAATCGGCCATTGCTGTTTGGCCAAAGGAAGAGGAAATGGATGCCCCAATGGTTTATAATGCGGCTACCTGTGCCAGAAGACAAGATTTAAATGAAAAAGCTCTCAAATTATATACTTTATCCCAGGATTTAAATTACAGATCAGATCTTTCGGCATACTACCGCGCATCTGCCCTTAAAGACCTTGGTAGAGATAAGGAAATGGAAGAGTTACTTATTAAATCTGTAGATGAATTCAAAACCAGCAATGTTGTTGGACACATGAAAAAAATGCTTGTGACCTTTTATTTAATTCAAGGTTCTGAACCATACAATCGTGCTTCACAGGTGTTGGCATCAGCAGGAAATGCTGATCCGTCGCAATATGCTGAAATTACAGCCAAGGCTAACGAATTTTTTGCAGAAGCAAAACCATGGTTCGAAAAAGCTATCGGGGTTGATCCGGGTAACGAGAATGCTGTTTCAACCTTAAAGGCCATTAATGAAAAGCTAGCCGGAAAATAATTTATTAAACTTTGATAAAAAAATCCCAGGTTTTTCGACCCGGGATTTTTTTTATTAATTTAGATAAATCAATTTATTTATAATAATTTGTAATATTTATAACACCCAAACCTTTTTATACCTAATCGTTTAATAATATGGTCTTTTTTGGTCAATTATTTTGTTTTAAGTTTTTTTTTGTTTGATTTTCTTTAATAGAAACAATATTAGTAATAATTTTTTCATTTTCCTTGTCAAATCCCACTTCAATAACATCGCCTTCCGAAACTGATGCCTGAATAATTACTTCTGCCATTTCATCCTCAAGGTATTTTTGAATGGCTCGTTTTAATGGTCTGGCACCATATTGAACATCATAACCTTTTGATACTATAAAATCTTTTACTTCATCTGAAAGGTTTAGTTTATACCCTAAACTTTCAACTCTTGAAAATAAACCAACCAGCTCAATTTCAATAATTTTATGAATATCTGATTTTTCAAGATTATTAAATATTATAACATCATCAATACGGTTTAAAAACTCTGGAGCAAATGCTTTTTTTAATGATTTTTCAATCACCCCTCTGGCAAACTCATTATCACTCTTCGAACTTTGAGGTACAAAACCAACGCCCCGCCCAAAATCTTTAAGTTCCCTGCTACCAATATTGGACGTCATAATAATTATGGTATTCTTAAAATCTACTCTTCGGCCCAAGCTGTCAGTTAACCTTCCTTCATCCATAACCTGAAGCATTAAATTAAATACATCCGGGTGGGCTTTTTCAATTTCATCTAAAAGAACAACCGAGTAGGGCCTGCGCCTAACCTTTTCCGTAAGCTGGCCACCCTCTTCATACCCAATATAACCGGGAGGTGCTCCAACCAACCTAGATACACTGAATTTTTCCATATACTCGCTCATGTCAATTCTAATTAGAGCATCAGTGGTATCAAAAAGATATTGGGCCAGAATTTTTGCCAGATGTGTTTTTCCGACTCCTGTAGGCCCAAGAAAAATAAATGAACCTATTGGCCTGTTAGGGTCCTTTAATCCTGCACGGTTTCTTTGAATGGCCTTAACTATTTTCTGTATTGCTTCTTCCTGTCCAATAATTTTTCCTTTAAGTTGTTCACCCATTTTTAGTAAACGAAACCCTTCAGCCTGGGCTACCCTTTGTACCGGTATGCCCGTCATCATGGCAACTACTTCGGCAACCTTTTCTGCATCAACTGTTTCACGGTTTTTTTGCAACTCATCTTCCCATTGATTTTTGGATGCTTCCAACTGGTCTTGCAAGGTTTTTTCCCTGTCCCTGAAACTTGCCGCGAGTTCAAAGTTTTGAGCTTTAACGGCTTTTATCTTGTTTTCCTTTATTTCATCTATTTTTCTTTCAAGCTCCAGAATTGTTTCTGGAACAACAATATTTGAAATATGAACCCTCGAACCCGACTCATCAAGGGCATCAATTGCCTTATCGGGCAAATGACGATCGCTAATGTACCTTTCGGTGAGTTTTACACAGGCATCAATAGCCTCCGGTGTGAAAGTTACATTATGGTGATCTTCATATTTGCTTTTAATATTGTTAAGAATTTCAATTGTTTCATCAACCGATGTAGGTTCAACCATTACTTTCTGGAACCGGCGTTCCAAAGCACCATCTTTTTCAATATGTTGCCTGTATTCATCCAATGTTGTGGCCCCAATGCATTGTATTTCGCCCCGGGCAAGTGCAGGTTTTAACATATTTGCAGCATCTAATGAACCCGTTGCCCCACCAGCACCAACAATTGTATGTATTTCATCAATAAATAAAATAATATTGGGGTTTTTTGATAGTTCGTTCAAAATTGCTTTCATTCGTTCCTCAAATTGCCCCCTGTATTTTGTCCCGGCAACAATCGATGCCAGATCAAGAGTTACAACCCGTTTGTCAAATAAAACCCTTGAAACTTTTTTCTCCATAATCCGCAAAGCCAGTCCTTCGGCTATAGCCGATTTTCCAACTCCTGGTTCTCCAATTAAAATAGGATTGTTTTTTTTGCGCCGGCTTAAAATTTGGGCCAATCTTTCAATTTCACGCTCCCTTCCAACTATTGGATCGAGACGACCTTCTTCGGCGGCCTTGGTTATATCTATTCCAAAATTGTCTAAAACCGGGGTTTCGCTCGTTGTTTTGGAACCTGATTGCTTTGGGTTATCCTGTCCCGATGCTCCAAATGGACTATCCTGGTCATCATCATCAGGCATTTCTGATTTTGATACAGGGGCCTGGCGTGTTAAAATTTGCTTAATTTGTTCGTGTCTTATATTAAAATCTTCCATAATCTTTGAAATTGGGCTGTTAGCATCACGTAATAAGGCTAATAGCAAATGAACTGTTGTAACTTTTTCGCTTTTTAAAGCTCGTGCTTCAAGATGGACAATTTTTAAAACTTGTTCGGTTGATTTCAATAACGGAAAATGATCAACATTAATTAATGGATTATTGGTATTTAACTTTTCTTCGATACTTTCACGTACTAAAATTGAATCAAATTTTAATCGTTTCAGTAATTTATATGCTTTCCCTTCTGTTTGGCGCAAAAGTCCTAACATTAAGTGTTCCGGAGCAATAAACTGATTTCCCAACCTTACGGCTTCCTCTCGGCTGAAATTTAAAACATCCCTTACACGGGAAGAAAAATTAAGGTCCATATTAATTTTCTACAGTGTTGAATATGTTAAAATGATATGTTTTTTGAACATTTAAAGACCAAAAATAATACAAATAAAATAATTCTCACATATTTAAACCTGTTAATAAAATCAAAGGTTCCAGATTTTATTGTTACACAAGAAATGACTATTTTTAAGCGGTAAAAGAAAAGGCTTTTTTGATGGCCTTTTTTTATGTTTCAGATATAAATAAAGATACTTCAAATGATTGAAGGAGAAAAGATTATAAAGATAAATATTGAAGATGAGATGAAGTCGGCCTACATTGATTATTCAATGTCGGTTATTGTATCTCGCGCTCTTCCAGATGTTAGGGACGGGTTGAAGCCTGTTCACCGAAGGGTATTGTACGGAATGAACGATTTAGGGTTAAATGCAGGTAAGCCGTATAAAAAATCAGCCCGTATTGTGGGGGAAGTATTAGGGAAATACCATCCTCATGGTGATTCATCTGTATATTTTGCAATGGTGCGTATGGCCCAAAACTGGTCTATGCGTTATCCTTTGGTCGACGGACAGGGTAATTTTGGTTCAGTAGATGGTGATAGTCCGGCGGCAATGAGGTATACCGAAGCACGGTTGAATCGTCTTGCCGAAGAAACATTAATTGATATCGAAAAGGATACAGTTGATTTTCAGTTGAATTTTGATGATTCACTTAAGGAACCAACTGTGTTACCAACCAGGGTGCCGCTCTTAATTGCTAATGGCTCATCAGGGATTGCAGTTGGTATGGCTACAAATATGCCACCACATAACCTTGCCGATTCAATTGATGCAATAGTGGCATATATTGATAACCAGGAAATTGATATTGATGGTTTAATACCTTTAATAAAGGCCCCTGATTTCCCAACTGGTGGAATAATATATGGTTATCAAGGAGTTAAAGAAGCTTTTCAAACCGGACGGGGCAGGGTAGTGGTTAGGGCAAAAACCGAAATTGAAACAGATGCACAGGGTCGTGAAAAAATAATTGTAACAGAAATCCCTTACCTTGTTAATAAGGCAGAACTTATAATAAAAATTGCCGATTTAGTTAATGATAAGAAAATTGAAGGAATATCAAATATTAACGATGAATCGGATAGGGATGGGATGCGTATTGTTATTGACCTAAAAAGAGATACAATAGCAAACGTGGTTTTAAACCATCTGTTTAAAAATACAGCTCTTCAATCTTCCTTTGGGGTTAATAATATTGCTTTGGTTAAAGGGAGACCCAAGCTTCTCAATTTAAAAGAATTAATTGCTTGTTTTGTAGAGCACAGGCATGATGTTGTAACCCGCAGAACACATTTCGAACTTGCACAGGCTGAGAAAAGGGCACATATTTTAGAAGGGTTAATAATTGCAAGTGATAATATTGATGAAGTTATCAGAATTATAAGGGCAGCCCAAACGCCTGATGAAGCCCGTGAAAATTTGATGCAACGTTTTGAGTTGACTGAAATTCAGGCTCGTGCAATTGTAGAGATGCGTTTAAGGCAACTGACTGGACTAGAGCAGGGTAAATTAAGAGATGAGTATAATGAACTGCTCATAGAAATAGCCAGATTAAAAGATGTTTTAGCCAACCTGCACCTGAGGATGGAAATTATTAAAAAGGAGTTACTCGAAATAAAAGGAAAATATAAGGATGAACGGCGTACAGAGATTGTTTATGCTTCAGAAGAGTTCAATCCTGAAGATTTTTATGCCGATGAAGAGATGATAATTACCATTTCAAATCTTGGTTATATTAAACGTACCCCTTTAGCAGAATTTAAAACCCAGAACAGAGGGGGGGTAGGTTCCAAAGGATCTTCCACCAGGGATGAAGATTTTATTGAACATATATATCCCGCCTCTATGCATCATACGATGCTTTTCTTTACCAAAAAGGGCCGATGTTTCTGGTTAAAGGTATATGAAATTCCTGAAGGAAATAAAAACAGCAAAGGCCGGGCAATACAGAATTTATTGAATATTGAGGCCGATGATACTGTAAAGGCTTTTATAAGGGTAAAGCAATTAACCACTGATATTGATTTTATAAACTCTCATTATATTGTAATGGGTACCAGGAAAGGAATTGTAAAAAAATCTCTTTTGGCTGATTATAGCCGCCCAAGGCAAAATGGAGTTAATGCAATAACAATAAGGGAAGACGATGAATTAATCCAAGCTCGGCTTACTAATGGTAAAACAGAAATTTTTATGGCCACAAGCACTGGCAGGGCAATACGATTTAACGAATCAACCGTTCGTTGTGTTGGGCGTACCGGCCAGGGAGTCAAGGGCATAACACTCTCAACCGGAAAAGATGAAGTGGTTGGCATGGTTTGTGTTAAAAATATGGAAGAAGATATCCTGGTAGTTTCGCAAAAAGGATTTGGTAAACGTTCCCTAATTGAAGATTACAGGGTTACAAACAGAGGTGGTAAAGGTGTTAAAACAATGAAAATTACTGATAAAACAGGGGATTTAATAACCATTAAAAATGTAACCAACGACAATGATTTAATGATTATTAATAAATCAGGAATTACCATTCGTTTGGCAGTAGCTGATGTAAGGACCACTGGTAGAACCACCCAGGGTGTAAGATTTATTAACCTTGATAAAAAGCAGGACGAAATTGCATCAGTGGCAAAAGTTTTAGCTTATACACTTGAAGATGAAGATATTGTTATTGATGAAGATGAAACAGGGAACGTTCCTGAAGAATTAAGCGATAATCAGAACGAAATTTAATAGTTATTTCATTTTAATTGTATTATAACGGTTATCAATTATTGTAAATTTGGTAAATGCAACAAACAAATATTTAAAATCTAGAACAATGAAGAGATTATTATTTTTTTTAATTGCAGTTTTTGCAGTAACATCTGCATTTGCTCAAAAGGGTAAAGTTACTGCTGCAAATGCTTTCATAGACAATGGAGATTTAAAAGCTGCTAAAGTTAGAATTAATGAAGCTTTAGTAGATCCTTCAAGTAAAGTTTGGCCCAAAACTTACATCGTAGCCGCACGGTTGGCTACCGAAGAGTTTAAGCAAAATAAAAATAATGAAGAGGTTTTGAAAGCTGCAGGTTACTATCAACAGGCAATTGAGTTGGACAAAACCGGCGATGCCAAGGGAAAGGGAAAGGGTAAATTCGCCAATGAAATTAAAATGAACATAACAATGTTTTTGCCCGTTCTTCAAAATGCAGGAATCGAAGCCTTTAATGGTGAAAACTTTGCTTTTTCAATGAAAGCATTCGAAAATGTTGCAAAATTAAACCAGAATGCAATTTTCCAAACACCTGGGAAACCTGAAATTGTTGATTCGGTTTTTATTTATTACACTGCCCTGTCGGCATTACGGAGTAGTAACTGGCAAAAAGCTGAAGAATATTTTAAGAAAAGTATTGAAGTAAAATATGGTGAAGGCGATGCTATATTGTTACTACATGAAGTTTATACTTCTTCAGGTGATTCATCAAAAATTGACAAGAATCTTAAACATGGGATTGAACTGTTTCCCCAGGATGAAAGAATAATGCTACAATTGATTAATTATTACCTGTCAACAAAGCAAAATAAAGAAGCTATGGAGTATTTAAACACGGCTATAGCTAAAGACCAATCAAATTTCAGCTACTATTTTGTTAAAGGTTTTTTGCTTGAAAATGGCAATGAACTTGAAAAAGCAGAAATTGAGTATAAAAAAGCAATTGAGCTAAAACCTGATTATTACGAGCCTTTAATTAGTTTAGGGGTGATATATTATAATCGTGGCGCTGAACAAACCCGTATAGCCCAGGATTTATCGGATTTTAAAAAATATGAAGCCGCTATGAAAGCATCATTGGAGCAATTTAAATTGGCTTTACCTTTTGTAGAACGTGCTGATGCTGCCAAACCTGACCAGGAGCATGTTCTGGAAACTTTAAAAAGTTTGTATTATCGTTTGGAAATGATGGATAAATATAATAATATAGTTGATAGAATGAAGAAAAAATAGTTTTTTCTTAAACTTGTAAAAAAATATAGTCGGTGTTTTAACCGGCTATATTTTTTTACATTATAATTAACATAATGTTAATTATAAGACAAGCGATAATCTCGGTCAATAATAGTTTTAACTTTTGGGCTAAAGTCCAATTAAGTCCAAAAAAGTAAAGAAAAAAGGCCACCACGGCCGAATTAATGATTAAAATTGTGTTTGTTTGCCATCTTCAGGCAAATATTTATATTAAGAGCTTCTCGGGCTTTTTAAGTGCAACAACTCCAAATTATTAACGCCATTTTTCGAAGTAGTTATAAATAAACATTTTTCAACCGGAAATAAATGCACCCAGTTTTAGTGATATTGTGGCATAACCTTGCATGAAAACAAATTGAAACATATTGCGCATCTGTAATTGTTAGGCGTTTAAATATCTTTCAGCAGACACTAATTTTATTCAATTACTATGCGGATAATATTTAAAATACTACTATGTTTCTTGTTGAAGTTTGATTTTTTATTGTAGCAAGTTCAAAAAGATCGCGTTGTGGCCAATTTGTTGTTTTTGAAATAGATTGGTCCATAATCGAACGCATTTCGGTTGCTAGTGCCGGACCTTTCCAACTTGAAGTGTTTAAAAGGATTACATAGGCAATCCCATCATTTCGTTTAACCATTAATGTTGATGATCCTGCCAATGTACCGGTTCGGTACCATCCATTTTGGCTAACACCTCTCCATCCAATGGGATGAAACCTATCTCCGGCAGGGTTTGTCATTGTTTCAATGCTTTTTGTACTTAAAATATCTGAAGGTGAAGGATTTCCGTCAATTGCAAGCATAAGTTTTAACAAATCAGTTGCAGAAGCAATCCAGCCACCTGCAGCGCCCAAAGTGTAAATATCATTTCCTCCATAAGATATTTTTACTTTTTGGCCACTTCCGGTAAAATCGTCAACCAGATAGTTATTATCAGGTTCATAATACTTAACTTCATATTGAAAGCGTTCATCGGCGAAACTACCACCAAGCTGCATGTCAAAAATCCCTAAAGGATAAAGAATGTTGCTTTTAATATAATTTTCATAACCCTGACCCGTAACTTCTTCAATTACTTTCCCCAAAATGGCATATCCCAGGTTTGAATATGATGAGGCTGTACCGGGAGAAAAATGAAGACGTTTCCCGAGCATAAAACTAATAATATCACTTCCTGAAACCGGTAATTCCTGGCCCCGGGCCTGTGCTATTACCTGTGGCATAAACATAGGGTCACCCCAACGGTTGGTCCAACCCCCTGAATGATTTAACAGATTAACTACCTCTATATTTTCAACACGTGAATCCAGGTAATTATTGTAAGGATATTTTTTTAGTATGCCGTCAGGCCCAAATACTTTCTGATTTAAAGACAACTTTCCATCTTCAACAAGTTTCATAATACCAACGGCAGTGATCAATTTTGATATACTGGCAACCCTGAACATATGATATGGTTCGGTGTGAAGGCCATTTTCCTTATCAGCATAACCATAACCCTTTGCAAAAACCATCTGACCTTCTCTGGCTATGGCAACTGAGGCACCGGCAATTTTCCATTGATTCATGAACCGGTTGAGACGGTTATCAATGATATCAAAATTTTTGCTTTCCGAAAAAAAACCGGAAATTTTTAAAGATGAAGCAATTGGCGTTGGAGGTGTAAAATCAGTACCCATTGTTTCAATAGATGGTCCAATTTGATATTTTACAGCCATACCAACTGTTAAACCGAATGCAGTAAGAAGAATTTTATGCTTAGTTGTCATTTCTGCCAAAATTGTACTTAAATCAATAATCTTCCGGCAAAAATAGCCCATAAGAAAACATGATGCAAGAAAAACATCATGTTTTCTTGGGTTACCGGTTACTTATTGAACTTTATACTACAACCTATGGCTTTTGTTTCAGTTACAGGTGGAATTTTTCCTGCCAGGATGGCATCAATAGCCTGTGACAAATAAGCATCCTTAACATTTTCGGGGTGTTGCGGATTATCATCAATTGCTCCAATGTATGCAACTTTAAATGTTTTCATATCGTTTTTTAACAAAAAAACCTGAGGGGTTTTGGTAGCGCCATACTTTTTAAATACCGCTTTATCGTCAAGAAGATACGGGAAGTTGAATTTTTTTTCAGCAGCCCTGACTTTCATTTTTGAAAAACTGTCATCGGCAACTATAGTTGAATCATTAGGGTTAATGGCTACAATTGGGAATCCTTTCTTACTGTATTTACTTTGCAGTTCAACTAAACGTGATTCATACAATTTGGCATAGGGACAGTGATTGCATGTAAATACAACAACAACACCTTTTTCCTTGCTAAAGTCACCTAAGGCAACCCATTTGTTATCAATGTTTTTAAACTTAAAATCAGGTGCTGTATCACCAATTTTAATCTGGCCCAGAGCCATAAATGTGGTGAAGGCCAAAAAAACAGTCATTAATAGTGTTTTCATGTGTATATAATTTTTAAAATAAGGCCGGATAGCTTGTCCTGTGGTTACGGGAGAACTAGCGTGATGAATTTTGGCTTCGCCGATTTTCAATTCATCCGTGTTTCCCGAAAATTCGGGACAGGTTTTGTTTAACGAATCATGCTTGTTTAACTGTTTATAATATTTAGTTAAAACACCCCAATTAACAGGATTAAATTTCTGAATTGCTGAACCATAAGCCCCGAACTTTCCGGAATATTAATTTTAGGTAGAATATTACCGGATTCGGTTTCCCGTATTTTAACTCCAATGGGCGGAATAGCTATATAATCAGGTTTCAACAAGTTGTTAAATTTGGTAAAAAATAAATCCCCAAAACTGAAATAAGTAAATACAACAATTAATTTTTTTAAATTACCGTGTTTACCAAATTAAGGATTAATTTGGGCTAAATATTTTTTTATGGTTTCATAGTTAATTTCTCCTTCGTGAAAAATCCGTTTCTTTTTATGTAAAATTAATGTGAATGGAATTGCTCCTGTCCATTGTTTTTCAACCCTTGAAATCCAATCCCCCCCTCGCGGGGTAATTAACAAATAAACCGAATTGAGTATAATATTGGTTTTTAGAAAGGGAATTAACCTTTTGTCTTTTTGATTAGGGAAGTCAAGACTGGCCATAATTACCACAACCGGTTTGTTTTTATAATGTGGTTCTATTTTGTTGAATTCAGGAATTTCGGTTACACAGGGTTGACACCAGGTAGCCCAAAAGTTAACTACAAAAATTGTATCTGATGGAGACTCTACCCTGTTTAAAAGTTTTTCAACCGGGACATCTGAAACCTTTAAATTTTGACTCACCAAGGGCAATAAAACTATATTTAGCCCTACGATAAAGAATATTTTTTTCACTTACATGTATTTATATTATTTAATCCCTGAATTTTGAACAATCAAAAACAGGATATTTTAGTAGTATTTCTGACTCTATCAAGTATGATATGTGAACACTAATAATCCTATTTACTATTCTGGATAAAAAAAACCGATGAAATTCGTCCTAAATGTTAAGTACCATCTTCAATAATTAGTGTTGTTCAATATAAAAACAGAAGTTTTTATAAAAAGTTTAGTTATAATGTGTTAATAAAAACTTAATGTTTAACCAATGGTATGGAAAGTCGAATAATTAAGGCAAGCCAAACAAAAACCAAAACTGGCGGTATATATTGTGGTAAAATAAAAAATAATACCAATATTGAAATTAAACCGCTTAATATAAGAAAGTAAATTATTTTGCTCTTTTTGTATAAAGCCAAAGGGCCAAAAATTAGCAATATGTGAAAAGGGTTGGCCCAAAGAATATTCCAATTGGGCCCTGTAACAGTGTGATTGGTAAAAAACCAAAGAAAAGTTATTAAAATACCAATAGCTGCAGTTATGGAAAACAAAATTACATCCAGCCATTTTATTCTAAAACCTTTTTTTAATCCAAGCCATGAAATAAATATGATAATAACTAATCCTGAGAAAAGTAAATATGACGGATTTATTTTAATACCTTGCTTTTTATTATCAAATTCAAATACCGTAGTTTTTGTCAAAACCGGCTTAAAACCATAATTAATCAACTCTGAATCCTGAAACTGCAACATAAGAAAATCGGGTAAAAACTGTATAGTTTCTCCATCAACAACATCATCAGTGGGTTGTCCTAAAATAATATCCAAACCTAATTTTATCCATGGTTTTTGCTCCAGGTAGGTTGCAATGGCTTGTCTGAAACTCAATTTATTTGTTTCGTTTGTTGGCAATGCTTTAAATTTTATCCCACCGGCAAAATGGTTTGCAATCATATCACGAACCCGTGTGGCACAATTATCATAGAAAAAGTGGTATAGATACTCGCGGTTTTTGGGATCAGCGTTTAATATTAGTGCCCTGAACAAATCATTTTTTTCGTTATTGCTCATATTAAGAGATTGTTCCCATACTGAGCGTTTGAAATATTGATATTCAAATAAAAACCTTTCGTATGAGGTTACCGTTAACATATAGTAAAGACGGCCCTGCATAAATTTTAAATAAAAATTAGGAGTTGAAAAATTAAAGGTTCCGTAATTAAATACCAAATCAATTTTGTTTTCATAATCATAAACCCTAATTGCTGTATGCCCAAATATACTATAAAGTTCATCCCCGGGTGCACAAGTTAAAATTGATACTTTTGATGAAGGTGATAAATGAACATTTGAATACGATAAATTACTTAACATAATTAACGCAACGAGAATTGCATATTTAAAACTGAATTTCCCCTTTATTACAGGTGATAATAATTTGTTTAAACTCCCGGTCAAAAATGTCATAATTCCCTTTTTTTATGGCTAAGATAATGAAAATTGAATAATCCAAAGGAAATTCAGTTCCTGGTTACATTAATAAAAAAGTTAATAAAAAATTGCATGGTGAATTTTAATTACATCGTAAAAATTAAAACAACACTTTAATTCCATATTACATATGTAAACTTTTAAAGTAACTCTAAATTTACATAAGTAAACCCATGAATCATAACTTCTGTTTACGTATGTGCATCGAAGATTACTCCTGATTATCATACTTTCAACACTTTTATATTAGCAGTGTTAATAATTTTATAACCAAGTATATCAATACTGGTTGAGATTAATGCAAGCCATAAATCAGGCCTAAGCATTAATAGCGATAAACTATTACCTGACCCTGGCCCGGAATAGTATTCATCATCAAAAAATGTCATTAACCACTTTGAAATTTTATCTTCAACTCCATCCCATCTTTTGCTTGCTTTATCCTTTAAAATGGCTATAAAAATTAATAATTCAGTTAAATTCATCATAAATATATTCTTAAATAGTTTCTAATTACTTAATATTGGTTTTTATTGTAGGTTGAATTTTCATTATTAGTATATTCATTTTATGTATTTTAAGTAATAAATTCAAAAACTGAAGCATTAAATGTACTTAACCGATTACTTAAGTATTGCCTAATTAAATACTTAATTTTATTTTTATACTTTACTTAATTGCCATAAATTAATGTTACACAACACTGTTAATTTAAATTTAAAGCCAAGGGACCAGCTTCTCCAATTATGGAGTGAAATTTTTCCTGGTATTGACCGTGTTGTGATGCTTTACACCAATAAAGATGAAACCGGTGGAATTGAACTTTTAAATACTACAAAAGGATACGATGCCAAAGAACTGATAACAGGGGGCTTGGATGAAACTCTAAACGATAAGTTAAACGACCAGATTGGGTACTCATGGTTGCATAAGGACCAACTGCCGTTTGAACATAAAAACCAGGCAAACGGTCAGATGCAGCTATTTTCGGAACAGTACCAAGTTGTTTTAATGATACGTTTAAAAGAGCCTGATAAAAATACGCTGATTGTTTATTATCTGTTTTTCAGGGAGGATCAAAGCAATTTTGGGATTAGCCGGTTACAGGGACATTTTGATACAGCCAGGAAAGCCTTGGTTGGATCATTGGCTTTCAGGTATGCCAGGCATTTTTATAAAACCATTAACAATTTACAAACCGATTTTAGGGAGTTTACAAGTGTAACTAAGCGATTATTGGCAAATTCCAGTGAAGAAAGTGGATATAACAAACATTTGAACTGGGTTTCGCAATGGGCCGGCAACTTTCTTGAAACAATAGGCTGTAAATTCAATGTTACCTTTGAATTAACTGACACTGCTTTGAAAAAAATTTCTGATTCATGGGATTTTAATATATCGATAAAAGCCCTTGAACAAGCAGCAAAATTTGCCTTACTTCTTAACTCAGGTAACCCAAATAACAAAATAGTAATTGATAATACTTATTTACAGATAGACAATACTGTTTCAAACAAATTGTCAACTGGTAATAATGCCCCAACTTCAGGCAATAGGTTAAACAAGGTTATGGTTTTTCTTGATAATCTGGAAATTGCTGCAAATAAAATGGTTGAATTGGGAGAAGATATTACCAGTAGCGGTGTAGGACAACGACTTAATAAGCCTATAACTGCTCCGGCTATTACCGATGCGTTAAGGAAAAATAAGCGAAGGGTTTTGTTTTTATTGGAAAAACATCCTGATCGCTGGCCGGTTATCAGGCATAATTTCCGCCCTGTTACAAATATTACCGATAAAAAAGAAACTCTTAGGAATATAGGATAGCCCAAATAACCAAAATGGCATGGAAAATACCCACTGTTGTTTTAAAGTTTGAGCATTTCCCTGTTTATTTCTGTAATTGATTTAATTCCGTGTTCAAACATATATTCTTTAATGCCATCAATTACTTTAACTGTAACCTGCGGATCAATAAAATTAGCGGTCCCAATCTGGATAGCTTTAGCACCCGCCAATAAGAACTCGATTGCATCATCAGATGAACTTATTCCCCCAATCCCAACTACAGGAACCTTAACCGCCCCGGCAACCTGCCATACCATTCGCAAAGCAATTGGTTTAATGCATGGCCCCGACAAGCCACCGGTAACAGTAGATAATTTGGTTTTTTTTGTTTTAACGTCAATAGCCATGCCCAATATGGTGTTAATGAGCGAAATGGAGTCGGCACCTGAATTTTCAACAGCCTGGGCAATTTCAACTATATTGGTAACATTTGGCGATAGTTTTACCATCAAATGTTTTTTGTATACTTTTCTAACCTCAGATGTTACAGCAACAGCTGAAGGGCAACTTGTTCCAAAGGCCATTCCCCCTTCTTTTACATTTGGGCAGGAAATATTAAGTTCAATTCCGGGAATAGAATCCAGTTCATTTATTTTCGCTGCTGTTTCAACGTATTCATCGATGGTAGAGCCCGAAACATTAACAAAAATGGCACTATTATACTTTCTTATCCTTGGATAAATTTCGTTAATAAACCCATCTACCCCTTTGTTTTGTAACCCAACGGCATTTAACATTCCCATAGGGGTTTCGGCCATTCTGGGGTATTTATTTCCCTGCCGTGGATTTAGAGTTGTACCTTTTACTACAAACCCACCGAGGGTGTTTAAATCAATTACACTTTCATATTCTTCACCATAACCAAAAGTTCCGGACGCCCCCATAACAGGATTTTTTAATTCCAGATTTCCTAATGTAACAGCTAAATTTACCATTGCAAATATTTTGAGTCAAAAACAGGTCCATCAACACAAGTACATTTATGACCATCAACTGTTGGTGTTACACAACATAAACAAACACCAAAACCACAGGCCATATTGTTTTCAAGTGAAACCTGGCATGATATGGAATGATTTCCGGCATATTTGGCAATAACCTTCATCATTGCATCCGGACCACAAGTGTAAATGGTGTCAAAATCGGGAGATTCTGTACGCATAACCGGATGGTGAATTACATATCCCTTGGTACCCATGGATCCGTCTTCTGTTGTAACCATAACTTCGCCAAACTCACGGTAAGCATCAAGCCTGACAAGTGATGATTTTGTTCTGGCTCCTATTAAAAAACGGGGTTTAATGCCATGTTCATTTAAAAACCTGCCCAAAAACAATAACGGGGCTACACCACAACCGCCCCCAACCAGAAGTATCCTGCCAGATGAGGGTAAACTATAACCATTGCCTAGCGGATAAACAATGTTTACATTACTCCCAACGGCTAAACCACTTAAAATTTTTGTTCCCTCACCTACATCCTGAATCAATAGCATTAATTGTTTTTTGGTATAATCAACATCATGGATTGATAACGGTCTGCGTAAATAAACCCTGTTTGATCCGTCAACCCTTACATTTACAAACTGGCCGGGTATCATTTCCGGTAGTTTTCTGTTGCATTCTAGAGTTAAAACAACAAAATCATCAGTCTGACGTTCGTTTTCTATAACTCTGAAATCGTCAATATACATCGCCCAAAACGCTAAGTTTACATTTGTGAACACAATAATTATGGTCAAAGATAGTTATTTTTGAACGTAATTATTTTATCAGTTTTAAAATTATCCCGGTTTTCTCAAAATCTACCCTTTATCTAAAAACACAGACTGAATTTGGAAAGAAAAATGTAAAGTTAAGACAAAGACAACCTGTGCAGAAGTTATTTGAGTCTGGTTATTTTAAGGATTTTTAGTTATAGTTTACCTAGGCAGGTACTCACTAAATGTATTGTTGGTATAAAAGACAACTATTTTCTCTACAGTGGGCTTGTTTGAAATAGCGTTATCAATAATTGCATGGGGTTGAAGGTTATTATCATTATCAATCTCCTGTGATATTCTCATTTCTTCATCCTGTTTGGGAGTTTGCCCACCAGATTTACTCCTGTAAGCATCATCCGATAGTACAGAAAAAAGCGTGTTTCCTGTACTCTCTTTCACGGAAATTTCTTCTAATGCAATCCGCTCCTGATTTGCAATATCTGTTCGGCTATCTTTTTTATATATGTTCCCTTCTCCTGTTATTAGCCAATCAGTGCTAACCCTGGGAAAGGCGGATAGGATTTTTTGAATAAAGTCAAGACTTGGATTATTGCGTCCGGATAGTATATGGCTTACACTGGAACGTTGAACACCAACAATTTCGGCAAACCGGGCCGGAGTGATATTCTCCTTTTCAATTAGTTTCTGAAGACGCGTTTTCATATGTCTGATAATAAAAAACTATTAAGAAGCGCCATGCAACACATTTGTAAAAGACCAATAAAAGCATGGTTACAAATATAAAATTAATTTTTACAAAATGCAAATACTGATTTATAGTCGTAATTTTACATTTGTGAATGAAGATTATCTTGTTGCATTTAATCATTAATGGTAACCCAAAGTATTTACATTTTAAAATTTAGTTATGTTTATATTTTATTAAATATCAAATTATTAATATAGATGTAAATATAATTGTAATCATGTTTTGAACATGAAATTTTTTATATAATAAGCTATTAATTAAATTTTGGGATAGCTGCAATTGACATGTTTATAGCGAGTTACAAAACTGAAATTTTATCTGTAAACAAATAGTTTATATAAATTTACTAAAATATTGATTATTTGGTTAATATATAAACTTTAATTAAAAATTACACTCTGTTTTGTATATTTATACAGTTATTACTGATAATAGTTAAACTAATAATAAATGTAAATCTGCTATATTGCTGATTATGTGTTTATAAAAAGATATATTTTGGATTTTGTATAGGTGATTTTTTTGAATATTTTTTTGTAAATCCATGTTTACAATCGTGAATTGTAATAATTGTAGGTTTAGTGAATATTTTCCTTTGCCCTATTTTTTGGGGGGATTATTAATTGAGTCCGTTATTTGATAAGTTATGTCAAACTATTAATATTTTGAAATGCCTAAGGGAAATAAAGCCAGTTACGTAGATTTAATTGTAAATCTATTAATTATGTTAAATATGATTATATTGGTGTAGTATGCTGTTATTAAATGATAAGGGAAATGTTCAGTTATTTGTCACAAAATGATTAGAAGTTAGATGAACTGGGGGAAACTTTTTAATTCATCAAAATAGATTTAGTAACTTTTGAACTTTTTATGCAGGAATAACTCAGAATTAATTTAATTCCAATTTGAGATGATAAAGTAATTATCAGTTGGAAAGTATTTAATACCTAAGTTAAGCCAGCTGCAGAATTGGCTTAAGAACTATTAAATAAATAAAGCAATCACTTTTTAGTGTGTCTCCTTCTCCTTTAAATCAATTCTCCTTAAACTCAGGCCATTTGGTGACCATTTAGATAAGGAGAAGTTTATAAAATATGTGTTGAATTATTTAATTCCAAATTCCTTCTTTAATTGGGTTACCCAATTTTCAATCCTTTCAGTTGTCAGGGCTGCCTGGTTTTCAATATCAAGTGCAAGTCCAACAAACTGGTTACCACGTTGCGCCATGGATCTTTCATAAGTATAACCATCAACTGATGTAAAACCTACTATTTTGCCACCACGTTCTTCAATAAATTCGGCCATTATACCAAGTCCATCGACAAAATTTTCAGGATAACCTTTCTGATCACCACCTCCGAAAAAGGCAAACTTTTTGGACTTTAAATTTAAATCCTCCATGGTTGGTAAAAACTCATCCCAATAATTTGGTAACTCACCATCAAACCATGTTGGGATTGCAAAAATATAATTGTCAAATTTATTTATATCGTCAATGTTTGCGCTATCAACATCAACTTCCTCACAGTGGCTGTTTCCAAAGTGAGAAATTATTTTTTTTACCTGTTGACGGGTTTTAACTGACCTGAAGCTATAAAATATACCAATTTTTTTCATTTGTAGATAGTTTTAGTTTAGGTCCCCAGCTTTAAGGGGGTATAAAAGCCTTGAAACTGAAGCTGTATTATAAATTGTAATTCAAATATTATAAATGAACAACGTTAAACTGATGTACAATTATTATGAGGATGTTATTATTAAATTATTGGTTGTTAATATTTAAGTAACTCCTTTGCAGCTGATATTACCTTCTCGGTATTGGGTAAAATTGCAGCTTCCAGAATCCGGTTAAAACCTACCGGTACAAATTCTGATCCCACCCTTTTAACCGGGGCATCCAACAAATGAAATGCTTCATCGGTAATAATTGCAGCTACCTCACCTCCAAACCCTCCAAACACTTTATCTTCGTGCACTATAAGCACACGGGAAGTTTTTTTAACCGAATTAAAAATTGTTTCCTTATCTAAAGGAACCAGGCTTCTAAGGTCAATTACCTCAATATCACCAAATCCTTCGTTTGCAAGGATTTCAGCAGCTTCTAAGCTTAAATGGGTGGCGTTACCATATGTAATAATTGTTAGGTCACTTCCGGTGCGCCTTATTCTGGCTTTGCCAAATGGCACTTCAAAACCGTCAGGCACAAAAGTTGCGGCTTTTGGAGCGTTGTACAAGGCTTTGGGTTCCATAAAAACTGTCATTCCTTCCGAACGAATTGATGTACGGAGTAAACCGGCAGCATCATCAGCAAAGGAAGGATAAACCACCCTGACCCCTGGAAATGTAACTAATGCTCCTTCAATGGTTTGGGAATGATACAACCCTCCGCCAATATATCCTCCCGATGCCAGGCGGACAGTTATATTTGGCGAGTATTGACCTTTTGTGCGCCAATACTCATGCGTGGTTTCAACAAACTGTTCCATAGCAGGCCAGAAATAATCAGCAAATTCGGCCCCTTCAACCACGACTCTCAATTCTTTACTGAATCGCGACATTCCGTTGGCAGTTCCCATTATAAAATCTTCAGCAATTGGAGCATTAAAGACCCGGTGTTTACCAAATTCCTGTTGTAATCCTTTTGAAACATTGAAAATTCCTCCCTTGTCCTTGTTGGCAATATCCTGACCCCAAAGGTAGGTATCAGGGTTATTCCGGAATTCATCCCGCAATGTATCGTTTAAGGCCTGTATCAGTTTAATTTTTTCTCCTTCTTCATTGTGTACCCCATAAGGATATTTAGATGCAGGATATGGCTCAGGAATTACAAAATCATGAATTGATTCAGGGGTTGGGTGTGGGGCTTCCATTCCTTTTTTATGTGCCGCTCTGACCTCGGCAGTAACCTTTACCTCAATTTCATTTAGTTCTTCTTCGGTTGCCCTGTTATACCTAATAAGTAAACGGCGGAACTTAGCCAAAGGATCGTTTTCACGTACGTAACTTAATTCATTATTATCCCTGTAAAGTTCATGTCGGTCACTATTTGAATGTGAGCCTATCCTTACACAATTGGCATGAACCAATACCGGTTTCTGTTCTTTTTTAGCCCATTCTACAGCTTCTGTCATCGCATTCATTGAATCGAATACATCTTTGCCGTTGCAATAAATTATCCTAAGGTTTTTAAAGCCCTCAAAATTCCGGGCAACTTTACGGTTTGCGGTCTGATCCTGTTTGGGTACTGATATACCATAACCATTATCCTGAAATACAAAAACTACAGGCAACTGTTCATTTGAAGCCCCATTAATAGCTTCATAAACATAACCTTCCGAAACTGAACTCTCACCTTGCGAACTAATAACCACAACATCATCTTGTTTATATGTTTTTACTGCTCTACCCAATCCGGTGGCATGCAGAGTATGGTTACCCGTGCAGCTGCTTACATTATGTATGTTCCATGAAGGTTTTGCAAAGTGATTTGACATATGACGCCCTCCACCGGCAACATCCAAATCTTTTGATATTCCGTTATAAATTATTTCTTCAGCTGTTAATCCCGCTGATACGCAAGTCTGGAGGTCGCGATAATATGGAAACAAATGATCTTTATTTTTCCTGAAAACCTGCCCAATTGCTAATTGAATACCATCATGCCCAGCAGCCGGTGCATGGTATGACCAGCCAATAGCCTGTTTTAAATAGTTGGGCGCACGTTCATCAAGTGTGCGGCCCAAAACCAATAAATAGTACCATTTAAGCAAGGTTTCTTTATCACTTTTTTTAATACTATAGATATTTGGTACGTTGCTTTTCATCCGTAAGTTTTTATTAAAATAAGACCGGAAAGGACTCGCATGATGAATTTTCTTCCGTATTTGTTTTAACGAATCATGCTCGTTTCAGTTTTTATATGTTTATTTTAATTGGCATGAATTAATACAAGTGTTATTCAAATATTTATTGTTTTGTTTGAAATATAACTATAACAAAAAAGTATTAAATTATATCCCTGCATCTAAACTCCATTCTTCCAGATAATCTCCAATCCTTCTCAAAAACTGTCCACCCAACGAACCATCAACTACTCTATGGTCATAAGAAAGTGAAAGGTACATTTTATGTCGGATGGCAATTACATCACCTGTTGGTGTTTCGATAACTGCAGGTTTCTTTTCAATTATACCGGTTGCCAGTATTGCCACCTGTGGTTGATTAATTATGGGGGTCCCGATTAAATTTTGAAAAGAACCAAAATTTGTAATAGTAAAGGTTCCCCCCTGAATGTCGTCGGGCGATAATTTGTTAATTCTTGCCAATGCAGCCATGCGGTTAATATCAGTAGCCAGGCCAATAAGATTTTTCTGATCGGCTTGTTTAACAACGGGCACAATCAGGTTACCGGAAGGCAATGCCACGGCTATTCCAACATTAACATTCTTGCGAATTATAATCTGATCGCCATTAACAGAGGCATTTATACCGGGAAAATCGCGTAAGGCTTTTGCCACTGCCTGAGTGAAAACCGGCATAAAGGTTAGTTTAATTCCATATTTTTCGAAAAAGGCATTTTTGTAATTGTTTCTCCACAAAACCAGGTTCGTAACATCTGCTTCAATAATTGATGTTACGTGCGGAGAAACTTGTTTTGACATAACCATATGATCGGCTATTAATTTCCGCATTCGATCCATCTCAACCACTTTATCTCCACTCTCAGTTTTAGCTTCAGGTGCTTTTATTTGTGGTTTAACAGGTTTTAGGGCTTCTGAACCCTGATTGAAAACTTTACTTTCCGCAGCTTTTTCAGCTAATCCTGTACCCCCTTTATTTTTTGATAGATAATTTAAAACATCGTTCCGTGTTACTCTATTATCTTTTCCGGATCCATGGATTGAATCCAGTTCCGTGAGTGAAATATTCTCTTTTTTTGCAATACTTTTAACTAAAGGGGAATAGAATTTGGAACTTTTAAAGGAATCAGATTCTGGCTCAGTAGAAACCTTAAGCGGAACTGATTCATTTTTTGGTTTTGTTCCTGCTGTTTTTTCGGTTCCAACTGCTGTACCTGCCCATTTGGTTCCTTCACCACCAATGGCAATAATTGCTATTGGTGCCCCAACCGGAACCACATCGTCTGTTTGGTACATTATTTTTTGCACTACACCACCTACTGGTGATGGAATTTCTGAATCCACCTTATCAGTGGCAATTTCTATGAGAACCTGATCCTCCTCTACCGAGTCACCTTCTTTTACAAACCATTTAGTAATTGTTGCTTCTTCAACACTTTCTCCCAGTTTGGGCATTAGGATTTCAAAAGTTGACATATTTATTATTTTTATTTAATCTAAATATAAGTGGCAAAAATATTATTTTATGTTATTTGTACAAAAATCTTAAGGATATTTTCACAATTATTAAGTTTACCTATTAACATGAATAAGGTTGTTTTGTTTGAAAAATCAGGTATTTTTTTAAACAAAATATTAATTGTTTTAATTTACCTGATTTTTATATTGGTTATATTCAATAGTTTACAAGTTC
>JBBIVA010000022.1:0-33788 GCA_037439945.1 Marinilabiliaceae bacterium | reverse complement strand
CTTAGTTATCAAATGGTTATAGCATTGAAAAGTCTTTTTCACGTTGGACTAGGTATAAGGTTACTGTATGTTTGTTTGTGCATTTGCGGGCCAATATACGCACATAAAACCGGCTGCCTTTCATGGCCTTAGTGGTTTTTTTGAAATGTAAAAATGTAGTTCGTGGCACTTATATTTCATTTTCGCATTTTTTTAAAGGCTGCGAAAATGAGCATTTTTAACATCCCGGAAAACTTAAATTTGGAATAATTTTTTATTTTTGAAAAAAAGTTTTGGTTATTTTTTCAATCTCAGATATTGCCTTTGAATTAAAATCTTTTGATACATAGTTCTCAAGTGAAACACAAACATTTGATGCAAACGCAATTGCCGTAGCAATGATTTTACTCCATGTATCATGGTTCAGATTGTTAATTTCGTTAATTAAAACATTTGATGTTAAAATTCCGTGAATTACTCCTGCATTAAAACTGTCGCCGGCACCTATGGTACTTAGCGGTTTTATTTGTGGGGTGGGGTACCATTGGTCAACATGAGAGGATTTTAAGTAAACCCCCCTGGAATTTGCTGTAACAATTACATTTGGACAAAACTTTTTAACCCTGTTCAACATTTCCTCTTCATCAGAAATGCCATATATATTTTTAAAGTCATCGTTACTACCACGTACTATACTTGCGAGGCTGAAATTTTCTTCGATCAGGTGAATTAACCCATTTGTTTTATGGGAATGGTGATTTCTATAATTTGGGTCATAAATTATAATTGCCCCTTCATTTCTGGCTTTTTCAATATATTTGATTAGTTGGGGCCTAACAGCCGGATTAAGCGCAAAGAATGAACCAAAAATTACTATATCATTTTTGATAAAGGGTGGGAAATTTGCATTTAAAGTTTGTGTTGAATAATCTTTAAATATTACATATTCAGCATCATTGTTCTCGTTTAAAAAAGCCAGCGCCAAAGGTGAACGGCTTCCGTTTCTACGAAATAAATATTCATCTGATACCCCATTTGAAAGTAGAAACCGGTCAATTGTATCTCCTATACGGTCGTTTCCGGTTTCACTAACAAGGTAAGCATGGTGATTCATGCGACCGAGCGATACAATTGAGTTAAGGGTGCTACCTCCTGCAACTGCTCCAATTGGCTGGTCAGATTTAAAAATAATATCGAGTAAAGCTTCCCCTATTCCGTAAACTTTTCTCATGGCCGTTTATTTCACAATTTTGGATATTGCCTTAAATGTATCATTGCCGGCATATCTGCAAAGTTCAAAAAGCAAAGATTCATAGCTAGTTACTGTTATACCAAGCTGAAGAATTCTGTTTATTGCAATACGTTTGTTCTCAGGGTTTCGCGAAGCTACACAATCCTCAACTACCACCGGACGAAAATTGTTTTGCATTAAGTCAACAGCCGTTTGCATTACACAAATATGGGCTTCAATTCCGGCCAGAATAATGGTATCAGTTTTTCCATTATTAAGTGAGTTCATAAAAACTTTATCATCGCAACAGCTAAAAGCTGTTTTTTCGGATGGATTAAATTCATTAATCAGAATTGAGATTTCCGGAATTGTTACCCCAAGACCTTTTTTATATTGCTCGGTTACCGATATTGGGACTTCAAGAATTTTTAAACCCTGAATAAGTGTGGTAATGTTTTTTATTAGTTCATTTCCATTATATATATGCGGAAAAAGACGCTCCTGGACATCAATAATTAATCCCAGGCAATTTTCTTTTATTATTCTCATAATTTAAGTTTGTTAAATACAGATAGGTCAAGCTTATCGTATTTCTGAAAGAATTGGCACAAACTTTTAGCAATTTCAGCTATTCCACCATCAATTTCAGATTCTATGTTTAATGGAATTACAGGATCGTGTAACGATAAACGTAACAAGAACCAGCCTTTCTGATTTGGTATATTACAATTAACCCTTACTCCTTCATAATTGTCGGGGGCAATTTCCCAACCTGGTTTGGCACCTGCCAGGATACCCAAATCTATTATCACCTGCTGGCCATATTCTTTAAAATCGGTGGTTTTAATTGCAATCCGAAACTCTTCACTTTCAACTGGCAGGGGTAAATCTTTTATAAGTGTTTCCAGTGTTTCATTTCTTTGTTTTAGCTTGGCCAGTGTAATAATTAATTTGGTAGCCAAATATGCCCCATCGTCTAAAAAATAATTCTCTTTTAAAGCGGCATGGCCTGATGTTTCAATTGCCAGCCAACATTGTTCGTCTTCCTTGTTAAGTCTTATGGCTTCATTTATAACATTTTTGTACCCTCTTTTATACCTGCGATGTTTACCTTTCAGATGTTTTTTTATAAACCATTCAAGGCCGTTTGATGTAATTGAGTCAGTTACCACTGTAGTTCCAGGATGCTCATCCAGAATTACTGCCGAAATTAGTGCTATAAGTGCATTACGGTTTATGGGATTACCATTTCCACTAACCAGGGCGGCACGGTCAACATCAGTATCGAATATTACTCCCAGGTTAGCCCCTGAATCTTTAACCCTTCTGACAATTGATGACATGGCTGTACCATCCTCCGGGTTTGGAACATGGTTTGGAAATCTTCCGTCGGGTTCAAGGTATTGGCTATCCGAAATATCGGCCCCTAATGGTTCAAGAACTTTTGTTGCATAAAACCCGCCGGCACCATTTCCGGCATCAACAACAATTTTTAAACCATCAAGTGGTTTATTGTAATTATCGGCTCTGTTTACCCTTGTCCGGACCATTTCAACAAAATGGTTGGCATAAATTTCCATAAAATCAACATTGCATACACTACCTTTCTCTCCCTTGAATTCCTCTTCGTTTTCTGCCTTATTCAATATTGCTGTTATATCATTTTTATCTAATCCACCGTCCCTTGTGAAAAATTTCATTCCATTACGGTTAAAAGGGAGGTGGCTTGCCGTGAGCATTATTGCCCCATCCATGGGTTTTTCATAAAGCACTGTACTCATGAACATTGCAGGGGTGGATGCAAGACCAAAATTGAAAACATTAATCCCTGCTTCGGTTAATCCTTGTGTAACAGCTTGGGATAATGAGGGGCCCGAAAGCCTTGAGTCCATTCCTATTGATACACAAAGAGGAGAATCCTTCTTAATTTTTTCTGTAAGCCATGAGGCAAAACATTCTCCAATTTTTTTTGCTACTTCCGGGGTAAGATCAACCTGTTCATTTTTAATACCCTCCATTGCAATTCCGCGTATATCGGAACCATTTTGAATTTTTTTCCAATTATAGTTTGTCATAACAGTTCTACTTTTTGTCCATAAAAGCTGCATTTCGTGATTTATCCCCCAAATATCCTCCATGGTGGCGCAATGAATAATCATGATTCGTAAACCCGATTTTTTTCATTAATAATACAACTAAAATATCACCTATTACAGTCATTGTGGTTGTTGATGTTGTTGGAGTAAGGCCTAAAGCACAAACCTCTTTTGGATTTCCGGTTGATAAAAAAACGTCTGCTTCCTTGGCCAGAAGTGATTCCTGATTTCCTGAAATAACAATAAATTTGATATTTGGTTTTAATCTCCTGGCAAGAATTACCAATTCCAATATTTCTCTTGTTTTTCCTGAATTTGAAATTAGCAGCATTAAATCATTTTCCTGAATAACTCCGAGGTCTCCATGCTGAGCCTCACTTGGGTGCAGAAAAACCGCGGGTGTTCCGGTACTACTGAAGGTAGTGGCTATATTAATAGCAATTTGCCCGGCTTTACCCATTCCACTGGTAATAAGTTTACCTTTTTTTTCATGAACCTGATGATGTAACAGATTTACTGCATTTTCAAATTCATTGGTTACCGGAATGTTTTTAATGGCTTGTGATTCAATTTCCAACAAGTTTTTTATTTCGTTTATTACCATTTTATTAATTTTTTGCTTCAGGCAAATTTAATTTATAACCTTATTTTATTACCCTTAGAAATTTAAATTGAAATATGATTGATTCCTTATAAAAAAGTTTAATGATTAATTGTTTTAAACGGGTTCAATTAGTTCGGGACGGGTTCTGCCGTAATAACGGGACAAGCCATCATACCTTCAAAAATTAATTTTATTATAATGAAAAATGTAAAGATAATTAATGATTGTGGTTACAAAAAAAACAATCAGGTTATTGAAATGTCATTTTATTCAAAATCATTATAAATGAGAATATTATTTTTTTGGTGATATTAATTAAGTTAATGGGCTTATATAAATTTAAATTAAAATTTTAAAAATATAGATATGTTGATAATGTGTTTTGATGGGTAATAATCCTTTTTTCAAAGACGAAAGATTTTTATATTTGAACAATTTTGAAACTTGAAAATATGGTACGGCAGGTTTTTCTTCGGTTACCCGAAATGTCAAGGGGTTTTCATTTAATTACCAGTTTTATTGAATCACAAATTGGGGCACTCCCCGAGGAAGGTTTGTTAAATGTTTTCCTCCAGCATACATCGGCAGGTTTGGCATTAAATGAGAATGTTGACCCCACAGTTAGAACAGATTTTGAAACCATAATGAACAAAATTGTTCCCGAAAGCAGGTCAGATTACAAACATGATATGGAGGGATTGGATGATATGCCTGCTCACGTTAAAGCTTCGCTTGTAGGCCAATCTTTAACAATACCAATTTCAAATGGCAGGCTGGCAATGGGAATGTGGCAGGGTATTTTTTTTTGCGAATTCCGCAATTATGGAGGCCCCAGGAATCTGGTAGTTACCATTTACAGTTAAGGATTATTTACCTGATGAATTTTAAATATTATTGCAACTTATTGCTGAAAATCAAAATGTAAATATTTAACTTATTTTATTTTGCTTTTATAATTTCAGGCCATTTTTCCAATAATGCCATGGTATTAGGGAAAACAACTGAAGCCCCCTCAGTAAGCAAAACAGAGTCATCCAGAATTCCTGTATTAACTGCTATTGTTGTAATACCTGCCGCCCGGGCCGATTGTACCCCTAGTGGGGCATTTTCAATTACAAGAGCTTCATTGCAATTAATACCGGTTTTATTAAGTGCCATTAAATAGGGTTCAGCATCAGGTTTGCCTTTTTCTACGTCAAATCCACTCACAATTGAATAGTTCGGTATATTAAAGTCATTTTTAAGTCTGTCGAGTAAAGATGGCTGTTTGGAACCTGTAACCACCATGACAGTTTTTCCTGATTTAATGGTTAATTCAATAACACGCTGCATTCCGGGCAATATTAGTGCCTCTGGGGCATTTTGCATCAGCGCTGTTTTAGTATCGTAAATTTTTTGTATATCTACATCGGTTGCATGGCGGTTACTATATTTGTTAAAAGCAATTTTAATGGTAGAAGGGCCAGTTCTTCCTTCATTTAAATATGCATCATAAGGTGAAAAATTAATGCCGGCGAGTCGGAAACTTTCAACCCACGTAGAAGCATGGTTTTTCATTGAGTCGTATAAAACGCCATCCATATCAAAAAAAACAGCCTTAATTTTTTCTGGAAGAAATGATAAATTCATTTTAATTTGCTATAAAAAATCGTCGGTCCAAAAACTTAGTTTTTAAAACAATTGGATGGTTTCAAAGATGCAAAAAAACTGAAGAATGTCAAATTTCTGTACAAATTTGCAGTTAAAAGTTTTTTTTATTCACCCAAAGGTCGCATTTTTGAATTTGTTAAACCCCTCGGTTAAAGTTTTGTTAAACCATTGTAACATATGATTTAAGCCATTTAAAATGTCCGTGTTGTTAATAATAATTGTAAACAATGCATTTGGAAATTGATCAGGAACTTCGAACTGCTTTTAATAATATTAAACTTGGTTGTATTGAAGCATTAGTAAATGTTAGGTCATCGGACGATAATCTTAAAAACGAAATAAACGATAATATTTTCGGTTTGGCCCCAAAAATTACCAATGAATCAATTCGGAACATCCCAATTATTGGAACCACAAGAAATGCTTACAGAATTCTAGGGAAAGACCCCAGCAGGTACAGACCCTCGGCCGAAAGTTTGTTAAGAAGGGTAGCATCAGGAAACACCCTTTATTTTGTAAATAACATTGTTGATATACTTAATCTTGTTTCAATTAAAACCGGGTATTCAATTTGTGGATACGATGCCGATACTATTACCGGGAAAATTGTATTTGGAGTGGGCAGGTTAAATGAACCCTATGAAGGCATTGGCAGGGGGATGTTAAATATTGAAAATTTACCTGTTTTCAGAGATGAAAAGGGTCCCTTTGGTACACCAACAAGTGACTCGGTGAGGACAATGGTTACAGACAGTACTAAACGTTTTTTAATGATTTTCCCTTCATTTATTCATGATTTGGGGTTAAGCGAGGCGGTTGATTTGTCAGCTGAATATTTAGTGAAATATTCTAATGCTGAGAAGATTATTATTAATTATTTTGATTGAATTTAATGTTGGAGATTTGTGCAATAGCATCAGGGAGTAACGGTAATTGTTATTACATTGGTAACAATGAGGGGGCAGTTTTAGTGGATGCAGGAATAAGCAGACGACAGGTTGTTGAACGAATGACCTTGAAAGGCTTAAATATTAGAAAGGTAAAAGCCATAATTATTTCCCATGAACATGGCGATCATTTCAGGGGGGTTAAGGTACTTAGTAAAAAGCTTGAAGTTCCTGTTTATCTTACTTCAAAGACATACGACAGGAGCTGGCATCCTGACAGGCCTCAAAATATAAGGTTTTTTTCGCCCGGCGAAACTTTTAATATTGGTAACTTTTTAATTCATTCATTTTTGAAAAATCATGATGCTGCCGAACCATGCAGTTTCAGGATTGAATATAATGGTAAAAGTGTAGGTGTATTTACAGATTTAGGTTCAGCATGTAACAATGTTACTGACCATATTGGCAAATGTCAGGCACTTTTTCTTGAATCAAATTATGATGAAGATATGCTTTGGGCAGGCAGCTATCCCTACCATTTAAAGGTTAGGGTATCGGGGTCAAAAGGGCATTTGTCGAATTTGCAGGCTATGGAATTGATTGAAAAACATCATAATCCTGATTTAAAGGTTATATTTTTATCGCACTTATCGCAGGAGAATAATCGGCCTGATATTGCAATGGCAGCATTTAAAAAACTTGAAAGCCGGTTTTTAATAAAACTAACCAATAGGTTTGCTCCAGGCGAAGTATTCTCAATTTAGTTTTCACTAAAAAATAATAAATTTATGATTATTGACACACTTGAAAATGCATCGAGGTATTTTATGCTTCATCCATCAATTGAAATGGCATTTGATTTTTTGGATGGAATAGAAAAGGACAATTATTCAGAAGGTAAAACTGAAATTATTGGCAACCATTTGTTTGCTAATTGCATGGAGCGTGAGACAAAAAATTTTTCTGAATCTATATGGGAATCTCATGAAAAATATCTTGACATTCATTTTTTGGTTGATGGAAATGAAAGGATTTTTTATGGTCCCGAGGAAAATATGACAGAAATTAAGCCATATGATCCAGAAAAGGATATTACCGTTTTTGAAGGGGATGGAACTGAAGTGTTTTTTCCAAAAAATAGTTTTGTAATATTTTTTCCCGGGGAAATACATAAGGCCCTGGTTAATGTAGGCGTAACAGAAAAAATAAAAAAAGTAGTTGTTAAACTTGGGGTTGAATAAACTTTAACCCAAATTTGTCTTTAGCCATTTTTTCTATTGACCGTCATTAGAAATTAATAGTCTTAAGTTATTAATTACATGCCTTCTATTTTGACAAATCGCTAAAGAAAAACTAAAAATTTGTAATCAGAAATGCTTACAAATTAAGTTTTTCTAAAGCAGCCTGTACCGACTATTCGGTAGGGTTAATCCCGGCTAAGTAATTAGTTCATTGCCTTTCTAATGACTAATCCGGGTTTAATTTTAAAGGGCCCTACAATAAAAAAGACCGTAAAAACCGGTCTTTTTTGTTGTTTTCATCATTTAACCCCAGTGCATTCTTTAAGCGGTAAAAGTTCATTTATAACTTTTTTATGAAGCCTGTAAACGAGTTCATCACTGTTATCAGAAATATTTTCGAACCCCAATTTTTCCAACAATCGTATTGATGGCAGGTTTTTATAATCAACAAGTGCTTCTATCGGTTTTGTTGTGTTTTCACTTATTGACCTTATAAAATCTTTAACTGCTTCAAATGCATAACCCTTTCCCTGGAAATTTTCATTAAAATGGTATCCAACCAAAGTACGGTTTTCTTCTTCTTTTAAATATAGTACACCAATTGTTTCATCCGTTGAATCTAAAGCAACAGCAAACTCCTGTTCTTTTAAGCTTTCTAAGTAATTTGCTGTTATCTCATCAATATTATGCACGGCCTCATTTATTGAAATTGGCTGAAAATCGTCGTATAGTGCTATGTTTGGATTGCTGAATATATTAAAGTAAGCCTGAATATCTGATTTTTTTAAATTTCTTATAATCAGCCTATTGGTCTTAATTAGAAATTCCTTATAGCTTTGCATTAGTTTTAAATGTTTTTAAGCATCAATTCTCTCTTTAAAAAAAATTATTAAAATAATTTTTTGTTTATTGATGATGCTGCATTTTTACTTTATACCTATCGGGTTGATCAAAAAGGGTCAGGTCTTTAAAACCTTTATATATTTTCGCAGAGTGAATAACATCTTTGTCAATAAAGTATGTATCACCCTTTTTAAAAATATGTTTAATACCATCAATGGTTAATTCAATTTTACCATCCAATACAACACCCCATTGAGCATTGTGTGAGTGTGCCTCTATTTCTGCACCTTGTTCAAATTCCATAAAAATAAACTGCTGTTGCCCGGCTTGCAACAATTTAGATTTAACACCATTAACCGGTATATCAGCTGACGGTTGTCTGTTTATTATTTCCGGTAAAAAGTTCAACACTTTTTTCATTGTTAACCGCTTGAAAGGTTTATAAAAAAAAATCAGTCGAATGATGAAACGAACATTTTTGCGAAAAAACACAACTTGTACCGACTTTTCGGGAAACACCAAAAAAAAATAACAAACATGAAGTTCTCCCGTTATAATGGGACAAGCTATCTGACCTTAAACTAAAAAAATATTTACGGATGAAATGGTACTAACATTTTTTGGTTTCCTGATGATAAAAATTTATTTCAATTAACAAATTTGGTTTTAATTAACCCGCTGCGCTCAAGCAGGTGGTCAATTGATGGTTCGCTTCCTCTGAATTTTTTATAAAGCTCCATCGGATGCTGTGTTCCTCCCTTTGAAAGAATATTGGTTCTAAAATTATCTGCTGTAAACTGGTCAAATACACCGTTTTCATTAAAAAGCGCAAATGCATCAGCATCTAAAACTTCGGCCCATTTGTATCCATAATAGCCGGCAGCATACCCTCCATCAAAAATATGGCCAAATGCCGTACTAATGCTTGTACCTTCAATTGATGGCAAAAGTTCAGTTTTGCTGGTGGCAAAACGCTCAAAATCAACCACATTTACCGGAACATTATCTGATAGGCCACTCCATGCCATATCAAGAAAACCAAACCCAAGTTGGCGAACAGTTAAATAACCGCTTTGGAAATTTCCGGATGCAATAATTTTGTCAATCAGAGAGTCCGGAATCGGTTCTCCGGTTTTGTAATGTACGGCAACCATTTTCAACCATTCCTTTTCACGGGCCCAGTTTTCCATTATTTGAGAAGGTAATTCAACAAAATCACGATAAACATTAGTTCCTGAAAGACTTTCATATTTAACATTACTGAAAATTCCATGTAACCCATGTCCAAACTCATGTAAAAAAGTGGTTACCTCATTAAAAGTTAGCAGTGATGGGGTTGTTTCAGTTGGAGATGTGAAATTACAAACCAATGATACATGGGGTCTTACAGGTTCACCATTTATAACATATTGTTCCCTGTAACTGGTCATCCAGGCGCCGCCCTGTTTACTTGGCCTGGGATGAAAATCAAGATAAAGTACCGATAAAAATGAACCACCTTTATCATATACTTCATAAGCTTTTACATCTTTATTATATACCTGTATTTCAGGATTATATTTAAACGTTATGCCCCAAAGTTTACCTGCCAGTGAAAAAATACCTTCCGTAACTTTGTTAAGCTCAAAATAGGGTTTTACCATTTCTTCATTAACATCGAAAAGTGTTTTCTTAAGTTTTTCAGAATAATATGAAAAATCCCATTTTTGTAATTTGCCGTTTAACCCCTGGGTTTCTGCAAAAAATGCTACATCCTTAACTTCCTGCAATGCAAAAGGTAATGATTTATCATGCAACTCGTTAAGGAAAGCATTAACTTTTTCGGGAGATTGGGCCATACGTTCTTCAAGAACATAGTGTGCATGTGATTCGAACCCAAGTAACCTGGCCTTTTCCAGGCGCAATTCAGTTTGCTTCAGGATATTTTTCTTATTGTCACGGTTGTTGTTTTTATTACACCTTGATGAGTATGCTTTAAAAAGTTCCTCTCTTAGGGCCCTTATATCAGAATATTTCATGAAACCTAAAAAGCTTGGTGCATGAAGAGAAAACATCCATCCTTCCTTATTTTCTGATTTTGCCAAAATTGAAGCAGCCTCAACAACATGGGCCGGTAAACCTGATAAATCCTCTTTTCTGGTTATATGTAGTTTATAGTCATTTGTTTCAGCCAATAAATTTTCACCGAATTCAACTGTTAGTTGAGAAAGTTCGGCTGTAATTTCACGGTATCTGGCTTTTGCCTGGGCATTAAGTAAAGCACCCTGGCGCACAAAACCCTTATAGGTATTGTTCAACAACATTAGTTGTTCACTGTCAAGGTTTAATTTGTCTTTATTTTCATATACTTTTTGAACCTTGCTGAAAAGCTTTTCATTTAGCCATATATCGTTGTAATAAGCCGATAGTTTAGGGGAAATTTCTCTTGCAATTGATTGTATCTCTTCATTTGTTTCAGCTGAATTTAAATTAAAAAAGATGGCATTTACATGCCCAAGTAGTTTGCCTGAATTTTCAATTGCCTCTATGGTATTGAAGAAGTTTGGTTGTTCGGTATTTAATTCAATTTTAATAATTTCCTGTCGTCCAATTTCCATCGCATTATTAAAGGCAGGCATAAAGTGCCCGTTTTTTAAGCTGTTAAATGGTGTTGTACTATGTGGTGTTTCAAACACTGTGAGCAAAGGGTTCTTATTATCCATACTGGTTTTATTTTTACACGAATTCATTAACCCGAATCCAAGAATTAATAAACAAAAAGAAATATTTTTTAGTTGCATAATATAAATTTAAAAAGTGTGAATTTTTGGGTTCAGGAAATTTCGAAAAAACAATTATTAAATAAGTAAATCTCTTTATATTATATAATTCAAATCAAAATTTTTATTTTTGATAATTAATTTGTAATGAATCAACAAAAAAGGTTTTAGTAAAAAATTGACTTATTATTAAAAACTATGCAATTTTAACTATTCAATGCTGATTACCAAAAGATAAAACCGAATAATTAATGATTGTATTTTTTGAAAAGTATATTTTTAACCGTAAAGCATTTATTTAATGAACAATGCGATATAGTTAATTAAAGTTTAAAAACGTTGATTTCTATTTGGGGATAAATAAATAAGTAATAACGCTAGCATGGTTCGTAAACTTTTAAGGATGAAAACTCATTATGCGGGTTAATTCGTGCCATATATTAAATTATATTTTGAGGAAACGAGTCCCGAATGTTCGTGGTAGGTTCTCCTGTAATAACCAGACAAGCTATCCGACCTAAAAAAAAAATAATTTACGGATGAAACACTCACGATATTGCCCAAGCACAAACACGGATGAACAAACTACGGGTGCTTTATTTGTTTGTTAAATAATGTTAAACTTCAATGTGTAACCTACTTGTAATTAATAACATAATTTTTTTGTACTGATGAAAAACAAACTTATATACCTTTTGTTTATATTTTATCTGGGTGGTTTTTCAACTAAAATTTTTAGCGGTGAACCTCCCGGAAAAGTTGTTGATGTAAGCCAATTAAATGGTTCAGATTTAAAAAAACTTAAAAAATTTACAGCTTTAACTGAAAAGGGTAACAAAATTTGGACACTGGCCGATGGTATGGAAGGTGAAATTGAAATGCTTAAATCTGAATTTAGATTTGGGAAGGCCAGAAAAATTGAAAAAAAGCAGGAAAGGTTGAAGCTTCAAGCAGCAAAATACTTTAAAGATGGACATAAAGGTCAGTTTAAAGTATTAAGTGCCAGTTTACGTAATAAGGTTAAAATTGGCGACTCAAATGAAGCAAGAGAAGGTTTAATGGACGGAACCGGCCTTTTCAAAAAAGCAAGAAAAGCATGGTTTAGTGCAGAAAACAGGATTAGTGATGATAATACCGTAGAATTATTGTATGGTGCAATTGCCATTGAAAATGAGGCTTTAACACTAATGGAAAAAGTTTTAAATCCAACAGCCGAAGACAATAAATTATTAGCTGAAGAAGCTCCAATTGGTGGCTCGTTTGAACCGGCATTTAACCCTGCATCTTTTGCAGAGCAAAAAATTGTTCCTGTATTTCAACCGGCACCACCACCCGTTATTCCGGCGCCTGTTGCCTTAATTGTGCCCGAAGCTGGAATAACGCCCAAAGACGAACAAAAGCCCGAAGTTACAAAGGAGGACCCTTTGAAAGTATTTTTTTCAATACAGATTTTAGCCGATAAAACCCCGGTAAGTGCAAATGCAATCTCAAAAGTTTATTCTGGTTCACTTCAGGTTATTCATGTGGTTGGAGATGGTTGGCACAGGTACATGGTTGGTAGGTTTAAAACAGTTACCGAAGCTAAACAAACCATGACCGACCAGAATATAAAAGGCTTTATTGTAGCCTATAATGGTGAAATAAGGATTACCGTGCAGGAAGCAATTGAATTGGCAAAAAATAATTAAATGTTTTTAAAGGGCTAATATTATTTTTGTATGCGGTTATATAAACCAGTTAAATTGATGATTTTTTAACTAGCTGATAGCTAAATTTAAGTTCAAACTTTAATTTACCCGGGGTTTTACTTTTTATTGTAGCCCAACTGAATATCATGTTGAAAAAAATTAACCTTGAAACTTTTCCTTAACCCAAATAAATGAAATTGTATTTATATGTGATTTTGGTAAATATTTATTTGAATTGTTGATAAGAAAGAAAAGTTTTTATGAAATATAAAGAAGTTAAAATTCCTTTTATAAAAGAAAAGATCGTTGTTAGGGAAGATGGGAAAGAAATTGTTTATAAAGAAAAAAAACCTGTTCATCAAAGCTTGGTTAAAAATGAACATCATCGAAATGGTTACTACATGGTTTCCATTGAAGGGAAAAGGATGTATGTTCACAGATTAGTAGCAGAGGCATTTGTCATAAATAGAAAACCGGTATCTTTTAAAATGGTATTACATAAAGATTGCAATTCTTTAAATAACCATTATAAAAATTTGGAGTGGGGCGACAGAAAGAAATTAATAGAAAACCGTATTAATAACGGAGTTCAGAATTATTCATCGACCTCCGGGACTTATCGTGGAGCATCAAAAATATCCCACAATGAAGCTTTAAATATTGCAAAACGCTTAGAAAATGGCGAGTTTGCAATTAATATTTGTAAAGAGTATAATGTTTCCGAAATGACAATTGCCCGGATTAGAAAACGTTATTTAAAAAAACCTGCATCAAAAAGATACCCTGCAGAAGTTAAAGAGACAGTTCTGCGGTTGTTGGAAAAGCACAAACCCCATGAACTTGTCGATATTACAGGGTTAAAGTATTGTACACTTTACAGGTGGGCAAAAAAGAATTTTGGTTAAACTTTCAACGGTCGAGTGTATGAAACGTTTGGCATTTCGAAGCGATTTCCTATCAAGTTACAACTACTTTTAAAACAAGCTGTGGTGCTCGATAAGCCACTGTCTGCCAAATGTTTTATACACGTTGTTGGCGTTTCGTTGTTTATTTTTCTCGTTAATTTTCTTTCATTTTTGCTGCATCTTTTCTGTCTGCTGTGTGTTTGGGCAGGCAAGTTTTTTTACAGGTTTAGTGGGTGCTTTGATTTATGCGTTTTATTATCCAACTGCGGCTTTCCGAAACCAATATCCTGTTCCTTATCGGGTTATCCTTTTCTTTCAGCCAGAAGTAATTTTTTTGTATGGCATCACGCTTTTCTTCAAAGGTTTGCATGTTGGAAATATCGGGGAAGTTGACAAACTGCAATACATCAATTTCTTTAGCTTTCATGTGTTCTTCAAAGTAAAGCTCATAGGCCATCATATCAATTATTTCTTCAAAAATACTTGAAACAGATTCATTTGTGATATGCTCGAATAGTTGTTCTTTTGATTTTCTAATAAATAAAATGTAATCGACAATAAGATTAAACTTTGATTCGGTTTCTGGTGAAGGATTATGAACCAACAAAGGTTCCAATGCCTGGACACTAATTATTTGGTCGCCGGTGCCAGTTTGTGGTGAAGTCTTAAAAAGTTGAAACAAACCAACTTTCGAATTTAATACTGCTGTTAAATATTTAATCTTTTCTCCTGTTGCAATACAAGTACTATCTAAGCAATACATTTCTTCATCGGAATATGCAAAACGCATAATTGAACCAACCCTTTTCCAAACTAATTTTTCAAACTTAAATTGTTCAATATATCTATCTGAAGGATTATTATCTAATTCAATCCAATGATGCTGACCTTCACCATTTTTGTTTGTACATTGACCTCTCTGTGAAAGTTCTTTTTTAAATTTCTTTAAATGGTCATATATTGCAGGATATTTTTCTTCAATTATTGGATGAGATTGATATTTTGCAATAATAATCCAAATATTAGCCCAATTATATGCGTATCTCTCAATATCTCTGCCCCTAACAAGTTTTCCGATAATTTCAGTAGAATTAGGATTAATCCTTATAAGATTATCACGTTCTTCATCACTTAATATAAAAGCTTCATTAAAACCAGTTTTTACACCAAAATTAATTTTTAAATCCCAGTCTCCCAAAGCTTTTCCAAATTTAAGAAATTGGTTATTTATCCATAATTCATTTTCATCCAACACAATCCAAGCATCATTATTAACATCTTTCATCGGAATCATGTTTGACTCTTTAACTTCAAATAGTTTATTTCGTTTATCGATTGAAGTACCTTTGACTGTATTTGAAAAGTTTTTATTTATACCGACATATATATTTGTATCAACGGTCGCACTTTGAAATACACCTGGTCCCAGATTAATAATTTTTCTTGTATCAACCGTAGAGAAAAATTCTCTAAGAGAATCACCATAACCACCTCTCATCCATTTATTAGATGTAATAAAAACTAAAACCCCATTTTTTTTGAGTAACTTATAACTTTGTTCATAAAACAAACAATAGATATCTCCTCTTCTAGAAAATGTTTTAAAATTTAATTCTTGCAAGATATCGGCATCCTTACCCATGCTTTGAATTTGTATATAAGGCGGATTTCCGATAATTACATCGAAGCCCCCTTTTTCAAAAACATCCATAAAAAACAAATGCCAAAGGAAATAGGGGCGTTCGTCGGTATGCTCAAAAGCAAGCAGTTTTTTGCGGGCTTCGCCTTTCTGTTCCAGTTGTTTTTTTCTCTTTTCTATCTCCTTTTCGGTTTTGTCGGTTTTTCGTAAAAACTCTTTATGCCGTTTTAAGGTTTCTTCCAAACCTGCAATCTCTATCAAAAGGCGGTTTTCGTAACCTTCCAGCGATTTATCGATATGTTCGGTAACTATTTTATCTATTCGCTTCCTGATTTCAGCCTTTTCGTTTTTATCTTCTACTTTAAAGTACGTGGAAACAAGTTCTTTTATATCATTTCTGTTTTTATCGGTGAAACCGTAAGCCGTTCCAGGTTCTTGGAATAAATTGGGTTCAATAATCCGAACTTTCGGTTCTTCAAAAAGGGCGGCTTTGCTTAAATCAATTCCCTCGAAACTTTCGAGCAGACTGTTTCCCTGCATAATTTTATAATCGAGGTTGGGCAAGGGGTGTGGGTTTTCTTCATCGACCACCAAAGCCAGCCAAAAGCGGAGTTGGGCAATATCAACCGCCCCTTTTTCCAAATCAACGCCATAAATTGACTTTTGGATAATGTCTTTCTTTACCTGTGCAGGGTTGAATTCTTTATTGGTTTTCAGGTATGGATAAATGAACTTTTTGGCTTCAAAGATTTCCTGCAACATGCCAATAGGGAAAGCGCCCGAACCAATGGCAGGGTCGCAAACCTTAATATTGTCCAACAACTCGTTGAGCAAAACGGCATTGTCTTTTACAGCCAGTTTTTCGGAAACAATGTGGTTGCGGATAAACAAGGAAACATTTACCGATTCATCGAAACTATTATTCAGATATTGTATAAGGCTTTCCTTGCACATGTACTGAACCACCTCTTTGGGCGTGTAAAAAGCCCCTTTTTCTCGGTTTTCTTCCAGCAGGTTTTCAAAAATATGTCCGAGCATTTCGGGGTCAATGCCTACTTCGTGGTCGTCGGGGCTGTTTTCGTCAATGGTAAAATTATATTGTTCAAAAAAGTCGAGCAGTTCGGCAAAATATTTTTCAGGAAAATCAATAGTTAAAACGGTTTCGGGTTTGTCTGTATCGAACAACCCGCCATTTAAGTAAGGCACACGCGAACCGTTTAGTTTACCCGTTAAACCTTCAATTTCAAAAATATCGTTATTACGCCGGGTATTTAAAGTGTTGAAAAATAGTTTTGTAAGGCAACGGCTGTGAAAATGGGCTTTGTCGGTAAAATCGTTGAACAACAATTGCATAAACTGTTTTTCGCCATTTTCCCATTTAGTGGTTTTTGCATCGCAACCCATCCAACCTTTCTTTTGCAGGAAATGCAGGAAAACAATTCGCCCCAAAAGTTTCTTTGCAAAATCACGGATTGGTTTTTCCTGCTGTTCGGGTTTTTCTTTGCTTGTATCGAGCAAAATATCTCTGAAACCATTGTCGGGATTGGCGATAAATCGCCAAAACCTTTCGTAATGTTCTTTGTAGGTTTTAAAGAATTCTTTATTGAGCGATTCAACCGAGAAGGTATCAATAATATCTTTAATGCCTATTTCCTGATTATCTCGTTTGGCAGCCAGCATCAACAAACGTTTTGCAGCCGTTGTGCAGGCTTCGTTGTCGCCAAGCAAATAAGTGTAACGTTTAGGCTTGGTTTCGCCCTTTTTAAATTCACCAGTTTCAAGGTCTAGTTCCGACCAACGGGCAATAAACGAGAAACGATAATCTTTTTGGTTGTTTGAATAAAAGAAAACAAAAGCACCGTGGGTAATATTCTGGTCAATGTACTTTATGGCTATTTCTCGTAAGCCTTGTCGGTTTTTATCAATGCGGATACTGTCATCAACTTCCACTTCAAAAATGGCAAGCTGTTTACCATCGTTGAGTTTTACTACTCCTGTTTGTTTTCCTGAAACAACCTTTGCACCCTCTGAGAATGGATTTGAAGGATTGCTGAAATACTGTACTTTGTTGAAAAGCATTGAAAACAATGGTTTCCAGTTTTCATCAAAATTGAAATCACTTCGGAGTATATCTTTGAGTTCTTTTTCTTTCATTTCATTTTAACTTTTTAATTGAGGGGTTATGCTGCAAAAGCGATTTCATTTGGGTTATGGCCAAATGGTTGAGTTGGAATAATCTTTCGGATTGCGGTAAGCCCTGGTGAATCAACATCGCATTAATACTTTCCATATTTGATAATACCACTAATTGCTCAATGGTTGCCATATCGCGGATATTTCCTTCGGCTTCAGGGTTTTCGTTTCACCATTGCTGGGCCGTTTTACCGAACAAAGCCATATTCAGCAAATCTGCTTCATTGGCATAGATAAACGAAATTTGGTTTTTATCGAGTTCCTGTGGGATTAAATTTTCTTTGATAGCATCGGTATGAATGTGATAGTTCACTTTGGCCAAAGTACGCTGAAAATTCCAGTTTAATTTCAAACGGTCGTTTTCGTCTTCTTTAAGGCGTTGAAACTCTTTGATAAGAAAAAGTTTAAAGGGGGCGCTAATAGCAGAACCAAATTCAAAAGCAATGTCTTTGTGGGCATACGTTCCTCCATACCTGCCTTTTTTCACTACAAATCCAATGGCATTTGTTTTTTCAATCCATTCCGAAACGCTTAGCACAAAAGAGTTTAAGCCTGCCTGCATTCTAAAGTGGTCGAATTCGACCACTTTAAAACCGGGGTTGTTCATTTGCTCCCAAGTGCCTAAAAACTCAAGCGTATAGCGGTTCCGTATCCAATTTTTAATAATATCGGCAGCACGGCTTTCGTTTTCTTTTGCATTCGCCATATCGGTAATGCAGATATAGTCGGTTTGATTTTCAGCAATAATCTGAATGGGAATGTTCTGAACAATTATCGATTGTTGTTTTGCCATTTTCCTAACTTTTTAACAGAGTGGTACATAGTAGCTGTTTTCAATTAAAACTTTCGGTAATAATAATTTCAGGGTTTAAAATTCTTGGTTTTATCACCTGAACTTCCTGGTGTATTTCTTCTTCCTCTTGCTTTAATGGGTAACTATTAAGTATTCCAATAATTTTTTCGAGAATAATAACAGGTTTTAAAGGTGCTTTTTTTACTGCCTTGTGCAGTTTATTAATATCACGCTGTAAATTTTGAAATCTTCCTTTTCGAATAGCTTCTTTTGCTATAATGATAAGTTGAGTTTCTTTGTCATTGATAAAAGGCAAATGAAGCATTGCATCGAGGTAAGCAATTGCATTTTTCTCATTTGGGCCCTGAGTTGTGTCCACTTTTTTATCCTTTGCTTTTTCATCTTCAATTTTATCGGCAAAAACCTGAATTGCTTTTTGAACCTGCTCGTGGTGTAATGTGTGTAACGGAATACCCTTTTCGTTTTGAAATGCTTCAAACTGGCGAACTGTTTCAAGGAATGTTAGTTCCTCCGTTTCGTTATTTGGTTTAACATAGATAAATGCATCTCGTTTTTCGTCTTTAATGAAGCAAATCGTTCCGTTTTTCAAAATGGCGTTTTTTCTGCCAACTCTTGCCCGTAAAGGCATATTTTTTATTTGTTTGAAAAGTGTAGGATTTTTCTCTTTTATATCCCGAATCATCATTAAATAAGTTAGCTTTTCGTCTTTTTCTTCCTCCATTTGTTTGTCGAAAAGACCAAATGTTTCGGTTTCTTCATCAGGCGAATATATTTGGCTATCCTCACCTAAAGCAGCATGAAAAGCCTGTAGTTTCATGATTGCTTTTTTCTCCAGTTCAATATCGTTATTTACTTTCGCTGTTGGATAAAAATTATAAACATGCACTTCGTCTGCTGTTGAACCAATCCTGTTAACCCTGCCTATTCGTTGCATCAATCGTGTTGAGTTCCAGGGTGTATCGTAGTTAACAATAACATTGGAGCGGTGCAGGTTTATACCCTCTGCTAATACTTCTGTTGAGATAACAATATCGAAATCGTCTTTTTGTTCTGCCTTTAAAAGATTTGCGTCAAAATTCTGACGAATAATTGGCATTTTATCCTTACGAGAATCACTATCAACGGCAAGAATGCGATAATTAACCTGTTTTGTTAATTCTTTGAACAGATAGTCGGTTGTTTCTTTGCTTTCGGAAAAAACAACCAATTTTGATTGAGGATTTATTTTTTTACTAAGCAAAGTTTTTTTCAAATACTCAACAAATACTTCAAGTTTAGGGTCTTCGGTAATCTTTTTCCAGTCATTATTCAAATCTTTCAATAATTCGTAGTCGTTTTTCAGCCCTGACAAAAAGTTATACTCAAAATCATCGGGTTCGCAAATTTCAATTGTTGGGTCTTCCATTGATTTTTCGATAATGAGGTTAAGCAGTTCTTCTTCTTTTCCTTCATTAATCATGTCCGATACAGGCAGGTTTGGTGCAATGTAAATCTTTCCATTCTCGAACATGGTAACCATTGCCTTTGTTGCAAGCATAAAACGTTCAAGGGATTGTTTAAATGCAAAAAAACTACTGTCAATACGTTTTACAAGCAAAGTTTTCATAATACGGGCAAGTTGTCCCGAAATCATATCGGCTTGTTTGTATTTGCTTTTTTTAGGTTGCTTTAAAAAGCCAATTGCTCTGTAACGATTATATGTCAAACCCTGTGTTTCGTCACTTAAAACAAATATTGTTTTGTCATAAAGTGCTTCAAGGTGTGGTTCTAATTGATAAAATATCTTTTTAGGTTCTTTCACTATTGGGAATTTAATTCCCTGATTATCTAAATCCTCGGAGTATTGCTTGTGTACAAGCAAGTCGGTTCTTGTTCTTCTAACTATTAACGGTTCAATTACTTTTGTACGGATTCTCTCGTATATTTTCTTAACACTTGCTTGTACTGCCTTTAAATCGTTTTCATTTTTCAGTTTACGGTATGCATCAATTTGAACCCTGAAAAAGTTTTGAAGATTTCCGATTTCGAGTGTTGAGTTTTTGCTGTCCTGAAATAGATACACCAAATTAGCAATATCTTCTGGGCGGTTATTCAATGGCGTTGCAGAAACCAACATTACTTTTTTCTGAACAACAGTCCCATTTGGTAAAATTCGTCTGGTTGGAGTTTTACAAATTTTCTGCAATTCATTGTACATGGTTGCTGTGTCAGTCCTGAATTTATGTGCTTCGTCAACTATTATCAAGTCATATTTTGCAGGGTCTGTAACCTTATGCAAACTTCCATTGGTAACTATTTTAACATTGTCAAGCCTGAATTTATCGACTGTTTCCGACCAGTTTTCTTTTAAAGCAGGTGGTACAATTATTAAGGTTCTTGAACGGTGGGTTGGAAACCCATTTGTATAAAAATATTTCTTGGCAATTATTGTAGCAACAATTGTTTTTCCTAATCCCACAACATCAGCCAAAATGAAACCATTGTGTTTCATCATTTTTGCAAACCCATCATTTACTGCATCAATCTGATACGAAAGCCGTTTAAAACCTTTAGGCAAATCGGTTATTGAGTTGGGGTCAAAATCAATACTTCTGCCGAAGTATTCAACCAAGAATTTTAAATAAACTTCATATGGAGTATAAGTGTCGTTTAAATATGTTTCCTTTTGAAGCTTTTCAATGTATTCTTCTGCAATCGGAACCGATTCTTCCCATAACTTGTTAAAGGTTTCTGTCGCAAAATCAATATCAGTATTTTCTCTTAGTTCAACATTAAATTCAAAGTTTCTGGAAAGACCTGCATCTGTTAAGTTACTTGAACCAGTGATAACAGAACCATAACCGTGGACATGTTTTTCCTTTTCTCTGAAAATGTAAACTTTCGCATGGATATTTTGCTTGGGGTGTACTTTTATCTTTACTTTTCCACTAACAATATCAGATATTAGTTGAAGCATTCCATTCTCTACATCCTTGTCGTATTCAGCCTCCTGAATGCTTTTCTTAACTTCTAAGAAAAATTCATCTTGTGCCCTTTCTGCATTACTGTCAAACAGCAAACCTTGTTGACTTGCTTCATGTATTAAGTTATCTATGTTTATTCCTACAAGAATTCTTATTTCATCAGCTTTTTCAACAAATTTTCTTATTCTGAAATAACCTGACGCTCTAAAATAACCAACCAAAGCATCAAAAAAATGAATATTCCTGTATTTAAAAATCCCTTCAATCTTGCTGATTAAAGTGTTATCGGCTTCGTTGGTAAAAAATTTACTACTCATAAAGTTTTCAATATTTCTTTAAGTCCATCTTTCAAATATTTCAAGTCGCCAAGATTGCTTTCAACTACGGACTGTATAAATTCAATTTCAATTTCTTTTTCTGGTCTTTCTAATGTTTCGGCAAGAATGGGAATCATTTCTTTTGTAGCAGCTCTTTCGTTTCTTTCAATTTTACTTAAAATCGAAGTGTCAATATCAAGTGCCGCTGCAACTTTTCTTAGTGGCAATTCCTTTTCTTCTCTTTTCCTTCGTATGTACTCTCCAAATGATTTCATTTTGACATTATTGTTTTGACAAATTTATCAAAAGTGCTAAAATTTTCAATATCTGCAATGGTGCGTCGGAAAAATGAAGGCTCTTTTGGCTGCGAAGCGGTGGCCCGTGTGTTGGGGCAGCCAAATGTGCCTGAATGTGGGCGGGGTTTCCTTTTTTTCTTTGTCTTTTATGAAGCAAAAATTCCTTTGTGTTTCTGTCGGCTGCCGGGTCTTTTTACAATGAACGCCAACAAACAAAGTTATGTAACATTGCTTTGTAATGCTTAAGTTTTACTGAAACAATACCTTATTGCCTCATGAGTGGCTTATAAATCAAAGAATTTCTTACACATCATTATATTATACCTATATGCTTTCCATCTTATTTATTCAATACGATGGTTTATTAAACTTTTTTATTAAGATTTTTACTTGCAAAAAAAAATCATAGGCGTTAATGTACCTTTTTAGTTCTTATTTTCGTAATGGGTGAATAAACTATTAAAAATACAATTGTTTATAAGTAAAAGAATAAAAATATTTTAGCTCAAAAATTTATTAAATTGATGCAACCGCGTTAATAACTTTTTATGATGATAATTTTCATGTAAGTGTTTAAAGTTTGAGCAATAACCAATTATATTTTAATAAGATGAAATCAAGTCCTGAAATTCTGGACGAGTTTATCGGGTAACCCGGGTTCGGTTAACCCTGCCAGATTTTAAAATTAAATATTAGGAAACGAGCATGATTCGTTAAACACAAACACGGATGAAAATTCATCACGCGGGTTCCATCCGGCCTTATTAAAAAAATATTTTCAGATGAAATCATTAAGGAGTTTGTTAATAGCAATAGTATTAGGAATCAGTTTGTCACATGTAACCAGTGGGCAAAAAAATGTTTCTGAGTTCCTTGATCTTGGTGTAAAGGATGCCACAATTATATCAAAGGCTTATTTAAAACCTTATGGCGATATTCTGGGAAAAACATTAAACGGTGGTTGGTATAATTCGGCTGATGTACATAAAGTAGCAGGATTCAATTTTACAGTAGGAATAAATTTGGGACTTGCTCCGGCCTCAGCATCGACCTTTGATGTTGCTGCGTTGCTGCCTCAAATGGAGAGAGCCTGGGGTTTAAAAAATCCTGATATAAACATAGCCCCAACAGTTGCCGGTGAAATGAGAACCCGTCCGGTTTTAACTTTAGGTGGTGCAGATGTTTTAACTCTTCCAAATGGTAGCGGATTTGATAAATTCCCCATGCCTGTTATACAACTCGGAGTTGGGTTACCTTTAAAAACTGAAATTTCAGCCAGGTTTGTTCCCATACTTTCAATTCCTGATGCCGGTAAAGTAAGAATGCTTGGTTTTGGTTTAAAGCATAGTGTTAAAGAGTATCTTCCGGTAGTTAAAAGGGTGCCGTTTTTAAGTACATCAGTTATGTTTGGCTATACTAATTTTGATAGTGATATTAACATTGTTTATAATGCAGGTACAAACCAATCGTTAAAAATTGATGCTACCGGTTTTACCAGCCGTTTACTTATTGGTGCTAATTTTCCTTTTATAGCTATATATACAGGTGTAGGTTACGGAACAACCACAAGCGATTTTGCCCTTAAGGGTGATTACATGGTTAATTCAGTTAATTTCTATAATCCAATTTCGATTGGATATAAAACAACAGGTTTTGATGCCAATGCTGGATTACGTTTAAGGATGGGGATTATTGCCCTGCATGGCGATTATACTTTCGGAGAATATAATATGGCCACTGTTGGGATTGGAATAAGTTTCAGATAAACAAACAATTGCAAGGTTCTAAAAGCCCTTTCATAATAAAAAGCGTAAAAACTCCCTTATTAATGATAGTTAGGGAGTTTTTTATTATTTGCGCCCAACTATCAGGCATTTTTATAGGCTGTAGTTTAGATTTTAATTATTACCACTGGTTGAGTTAAGTGAACAATGCCTTAAACCTGTTAATAGTTTAAGAAAAAGATTATAAGATTTCATTAAAATCGCAATCAGTTTAACCAATTCTTATTTTATAAAACCAGGAATTAACCAATATAATCAGGGGTTAAATTATGATCGGTTGAAAACCCATTAAAATAAACGGTTTCCTCAATTTTTTTCCTTTTTTTTTCTTTTACATCATTTGTAAATTCAGGGTAACCAATTGGAAGAATTACAAGTGGTTTAATGTTTTCAGGTAGGTTAAGGACTTTAGATACTGTATGGGGATTAAAATTGCAAACCCAACAAGTTCCCAACCCTTTTTCAGTAGCCATTAATGTAATATGGTCAGTTGCAACTGATATATCAAAATCACAATGCTCCTTTCCATCAACCGGTCTTTTCCATGATGCTGAGTAATCTCCACAAATTATAATTAATTGCGGAACCAATGCAAACCAGTCTCTTGGGTATGCATTGTAAAGCTTTTTCAATATTTCTGGCTCATCAATTACAATAAAAACCCAGGGTTGATAATTACAAGCCGATGGGGCTATTCTTCCGGCCTCTAAAACATCCAGGACAGTTTTTCGGTCAATTTTCTCCGGCTTAAAACTCCGAACTGAAATCCTCGATTCCATAATTTTAATTAATTCCATAATTTCATTTTATTTGATTCCCGATTGAATTAAAATTAGCTATTGCAACTTAACACTACAATTTCCGAACGAAAAAAAAATTATCAATTAATTCAATTTATTGATAATGTGTTTGATAGAATTTTGAACGACCTGAATCATTTAGATTCTTTAAGAAACTCATTTAAAAACAGAATTCATAACCATTCTTTAAAAGTTTAAAGTTATGATAGGGTTAATTAATCAATACAGGTATCTTCAATTTAAATTATTTTAATCATTATTGTCCGGTAAAAAATCTAATCTTCTTTTAAGTGCTCTCCCGATGTATCGGGATTACTTTTTTTATTCATAAATGTTTTTCTTAAAAAGGTATTCATGATCCACTTCGCTCCACTACAGCAAAAAAAAGTAAGTTCCGATAAACCGCAATTCTACGCCAAAAGCCGCCACTGCATCCCGATTGTAGTTTTGTAAGTTTTAAAAAAAAAATAACAAAAACTTACATCGGGACTAAAAATCAACCCGATTGTCTAAAATTCGAGAACCCGCTACGCTCAAACAGCCCGAATTTCTGACGACAATATAATTGATTTTCTTAACGGAAATTCCTTGAGGCGGAAAGAAACCCCCAGAAAACTAGAAACCCTCTGAAACTTCATGAATAAAGACTTTTTAGGTTTGTATTAAATTTTAACCGGACACCAATGTATTTTAATTAAAAATGTTTGTAAACAATTAAAGGGATAATTGCAAAGGCAATTATCCCTTTTTACATTACTTAGTAAACCAAAAGCCATTAAATATAATAAAATATTTTATAAAAATGTTCAAAAATTCAACTTATTTTTAATTAGTGGCTGTAAAAGTTGAGTTTTTGACCTTTACGCAGTGAAATCTGAATGACTGTATATTAATAAATGATTTAAAATAGTTAAAACTTAACCTTATTTGTATTTTTACATTTTATTTTTTAGGTGTATAGCGAATTTTTATACCGGCATGAAAACAAGGATTTACTCGGTTATAACCCGTAATATACTGAACAAATGGTTGTTAGCGCTAATAATTTGTTCAATTTTTTGTATTACAAATTCTTGTGAAGGTATTTTGAAATTGGATTTGGTTGGCGATGGAAATAAAATTATCCAGAATAGGTTTGTAAGTAATGTTAAGGAGAAGGAGTTATTGAATTCGGTTAAAGAGGTTGAGTTAATTGAGAACTTTATCCTTAACATTGTGCAGTCGGTTACAAGGGAATTATATGTTGAGGCCGATTCCAATCTTATGGCATATATTGAGACCATAATTGAAAAAGAAAGGCTTATAATAAAGCGAAAAGATAACTATAATTTATCCCCCCGACGACCAATTAACTTAGTTCTCGCAGTTGAAGACTTAAAAGCAATTTTAGTTTCAGACGGAGGTAGGGTTAATTGTGATACCCTGAATTTTGAAACATTTAATATTAAAAGTTATAACTCATCAACCGTAACAGCACGTTGTTTAAATTCCAATCAATTGAATTATTTTTCAGAGGGAGGAGCCAATGCTAAAATTCACGGGTGTTTTAACCAAATCAATATAAGGCAGATAGGCTCAGGGGAGTCTGTATTGTCAGGTTCATCTTCAACCTTATCAGTATCCCAGGAAGGTTCAGGAAAAGTTGATGCTCTTGAATTGAATTCAGGTAATGCGAATATTATACTGTATGGTTCCGGATTGGTATTTTGTGCAGTAAAGGATAAACTGAACGTTAAAATAAAAGGTAAAGGCCGGGTTTATTACATCGGTAATCCCAGTTTAACCAGTTCGGTTGAAGGCGGTGGCATCCTTCTAAAAGATGAATAAACCTGATACAACTAAAAACAAAACCTTCGCCAGGAAATTCCAATGCCGCTATAATAGTTTTTGTTTCCTCCAAGGTATTATTGCATTTATAGCAAACCGAAAGATTAACTTTTTGATTGTAAAAAAGAATCTCGCCCGAAAGTGTTTTTGCACAAATAAACCCAAATTTGTCTTTAGCCGATTTTTCTAATTAACGTCATTAGAAATTAATAGTCTTAAGTTATTTATTACATGCCTTCTATTTTGACAAATCGCTAAAGAAGAACTAAACATTTGTAAACATAAATGTTTACAAATTAGGTTTTTCTAAAGCAACCTTTACCGGACATTCAGAAGGGTTAAACCCTGCTAAGCCATTAATTCATTGCATCCCTAATGACTAATAAGGGGTAAACATTTCTTTAAAACACCTTTTTTTTGATTGATTGATGGCTTTTATTAGGTTTTTGAAGCAAATTTAAATTTATTTAACCGGGCATTTATTACATTTACTCACAATTTAAGTTTCACTAATTTATTATAATAAATTTAAGGCAGTACTTTCAACTATACAATGCATTAATTTTAAACATAATTAAATGTTTATACTTCAAAAAATTTGAATAACAGATAGGTAGCTCAATAATTGCATCCAAATAATTCAATTGTCAAAACTGGTAATTTGTCATCTAATTAAATCCTTAAAAAAATCAAACCTGCACTTGTATTTTGCTTTTAATCACTTTAAAACAATTTTATAATTATCTGAACCAATAATCGGTTGTGGTTACTTATTACTGGTTGGATATTTTACTTTGTACACAAAAATGCATCTTTGATACTAAATTATAATATATATGGAAAAAATAACATGAAAATGAAAGCAAAAATTATCGAAAAATATTATTTTTGTCATTCTTAGATTTATGAAGGCCACTTTATGTTACCAATATGTAATTATAAAATGTCAAAAAAAATAGAAATTTACATTTTATGGGGTGGTTTAATTATAAATTTACAAAAAGAGTGATAGCAGAAGTGTATTAAATATTAAATATAAAAAAATGAAAAACCAGGTATTACGTTACATTGACGATTTTATGGCCGGAGTAATTGCCAAAAATCCTGCCGAGCCCGAGTTTCATCAGGCTGTACATGAAGTAATTGAAAGTTTGGCACCCTTTGTTTTGGAAAATCCCGTGCTATTAAAAAACAAAATTCTTGAACGCATGAGTGAACCTGAAAGAGTAATTATGTTTAGGGTTCCATGGATAGATGATAAGGGTGAAATACAGGTTAACCGCGGTTTTAGGGTACAAATGAGTAGTGCAATTGGTCCTTACAAAGGTGGTATCCGTTTTCATGCGTCAGTAAATCTGGGAATTCTGAAATTTCTTGCTTATGAGCAGGTATTGAAAAACAGCCTTACATCACTGCCGATGGGCGGTGGCAAGGGTGGCTCCGATTTCAATCCAAAGGGAAAATCTGATTTTGAAGTAATGAAATTTTGCCAATCTTTTATGAATGAGTTACACAGGCATATTGGTCCGAATCTTGATGTTCCTGCTGGTGATATTGGTGTTGGCGGAAGAGAAGTTGGTTTTATGTATGGGCAATACAAAAAACTCAGGAATGAATTTACAGGCACCTATACAGGTAAAGGTTTAGAATGGGGTGGTAGTCCACTTCGCCCTGAGGCTACAGGATACGGAACCACATACTTTGCTGCGGAGATGTTAAAAACCCATAACGATAGCTTTAAAGGAAAAACTGTTGCAATAAGCGGCTCGGGTAATGTTTCGCAGTATGCAGTTGAAAAAGTATTGCAAATGGGAGGTAAGGTTGTTACATTGTCTGACTCAAACGGTACAATATACGATAAAGAAGGTATTTGCGAGGAAAAACTTCAGTATGTAATGATGTTGAAGAATGTTGTTCGCGGACGTATAAAAGAATATGCTGAAAAATACCCGAGTGCAGAGTACTGGGAAAATGAGCGTCCCTGGAAAGTTAAATGCGATATAGCATTACCCTGTGCCACTCAAAATGAACTTAATGGTGAAGAAGCCCAACTTTTAGTTAGTAATGGCTGTATTTGTGTTGCAGAAGGTGCAAATATGCCATCTACCCCTGAGGCTGTAAAAGTTTTTATTGATAATAAAATATTATACGGGCCGGGTAAAGCTGCTAATGCTGGTGGTGTAGCAGTTTCAGGATTGGAAATGTCGCAAAACAGTATGCGCCTTTCCTGGAGCAAAGATGAAGTTGATCAGAAATTACAGTCCATCATGAAAAATATTCATGCCGCATGTATTAAAAACGGATATGAAGACAGTGGTTTTGTTAATTATGTTAAAGGTGCGAATATCAGTGGTTTTATAAAGGTTGCCAATTCCATGCTAGCCCAGGGAGTGGTTTAAAGTAATAAAATATGATTATGGAGCCCCGGAAAGGATTATTTTCCGGGTTTTTTATAATTCAGCGTCTAGTGCAACTTTCATTAGCCACAATATGGGTTACATGTTTGTGGTCAATAACGTTGAATTCCAATGGTGGAATGGTGTTTTGCAATCCGAAAATTCCTTTATATTTGTAAACAAAATTTAAAAATGAAGCAAATAACCGAATTTCCAAAAAATGTGCTTTTGGGTATCCAGTTTCTTTTTGTGGCTTTTGGTGCTACAGTACTTGTTCCCTTACTGGTAGGAATTGAGCCATCAATTGCATTATTTTCTGCAGGCGTAGGCACCCTTTTGTTTCATTGGGTTACCAAAGGTATGGTACCTGTTTTTCTAGGAAGTAGCTTTGCTTTTATCGCTCCTATTATTGAAGCTACAAGGTTGTTTGGTTTGCCCGGGACATTATCGGGAATTATTGCAGTCGGTTTGGTTTATGCCATTATGTCGGCAATTGTTAAAACAAGGGGCATAGGGTTTATCGAAAAAATATTTCCATCGGTTGTTGTAGGGCCTGTTATAATAGTTATAGGTTTATCACTTGCAACAGTGGGAGTTGACATGGCAAAAACTGACTGGCCAATTGCTATAATAACTTTAGTTTTTTCGATAATAGTGGTTGTTTACTTTAAAGGATTATTAAAATTAATTCCAATATTTTGTGGAATTGTGGTTGGTTATTTAACAGCCATTGTTTGGGGAAAGGTTGATTTTACCCCTGTAACCGAAGCATCATGGTTTGCATTACCTGCGTTAACCATCCCTGAATTTAATTGGGGGGCAATTTTATATTTGATCCCGGTTGCTATAGCCCCTTTGATTGAACATGTTGGTGATATGTATGCCATTGGGGCCGTGGCAGAAAAAAATTATGTTAGACAACCAGGATTACACAGGACCATATTAGGTGATGGACTTGCCACATCGTTGGCCGGTTTATTTGGCAGCGTTCCAAATACTACTTATTCAGAGGTTACTGGCGCTATATCACTTACTAAGGTTAAAAATCCTTATATTTTACGTATTTCAGCAATTGTAGCAATACTTTTTTCCGTTATAGGGAAAGTAAGTGGTTTTCTGAAATCTATTCCCCAGGCAGTACTCGGGGGTATTATGTTGTTATTATTTGGCATGATAGCCAGTGTGGGTATAAAAACCATTCAGGATTCTGCTGTTGATTTGCACAAAACCCGCAACCAGGTAATTGTTTCAATAATTCTTACCACCGGGGTAGGAGGTGCTTTAATTCAATATGGCAACTTTTCGATGGGTGGAATTGGATTATCTGCTTTGGTTGGAGTAATTCTAAACCTTGTTATTCCTGACACTTTCAGATCGTTAAATAATCTGAAGAAATAAGGCATTCTCTTAATAATGTAAACTTTTATCTTACTTACATTATGACAACCGGCGAGGAAGATTTCCTAAATTTGGGAATTGACGGGGTGTATGAATTGATTGATTTTTATAGAAAACTCGATAATGAAATATCCGAAATAAAAAAAAGTAGCGGATTTACCTGTTTTGCCAATTGTGGGGCATGTTGTAATGTCCCTTCCAGGAATATTGAGGCCACTGTTTTTGAAATGATACCACTGGCAATTTGTTTGGTAAGAGAACAAAGGGCCGAAGATGTTTTAAATGAACTTTATAGAGATAATATACAAGACCATCCATGCGTTATTTATAAAAAAATATCTGAAGATGGTAAATCAGGCTTTTGCCATCAATATGGGTTACGCCCTATTATATGCAGATTATTTGGTAGCGGGGTTAGAAAAAATAAAGATGACAGAAAAACTATGATTTTATGTTCATTATTAAAACAAAAATATATTAATAACCCCGGTTTATTAAATGAACTGAGTGATCGTTTCCCTTTAAGTTCAGATGTTTCTGAAATAGGCAGGAGTTTTAATCTGATATTAAATAAGGACCTTTTACCACTTAATATTGCTATTAAAAAGGCCCTTGAATATGTTATGTTCCGGAAACAATATTTGGATTTATAATTATTGAAGATGGGTTTTTAATTAAAGTATTACCAATTAATTTTAAATTCGAATTTAAAATTACTGTTTTGTGCAACAGGGTAAAAAAAGTTGTACCTGAGCAAATTAAAATTATAATTCTTGTTGATTTTCAATTTAATGAAATTGAATTATATACTATTTATTAAACCTTTACCAAAACCAATATAAAAGATTTCTTACCCTTCACGCTAATTTTATAAGTTATTTAAACCCTTATAAAACCTACGGTGTGTAACAAATAAATTTTATTAGTAATAATTTCCCTGGTCTTAATCAAGCATTGTAAAGATTTAACTGTTAGTTGGGTATTATATAGTTTAGGTGTTCAGTGTTCAGTACAATATTGCACTTATAAGTTAAGAGCCTTGATGTAAAATAGTTTTATTTATATAATTTTATTACGTCCCCTTTTTTAAATCTATGTCATATTCAGAGGTAAATACCGAAAAAAATGATGCGCTTTTTTTAGATGAGGAATTATGGCTAATCAATGTCTTGTTTCGTGAAACCACTGTAGGGTTAAATATTTTTTCGGAGGGGGAAAGCAATTATTTTTCATCATTTGCTTTACGAAATGGTATTGGTCCCGTTTTGTACCGTAGTAAATATGTTGATTGCCTTTCAACCCGAAGTAAGCTCGAACTTAAAAAGGATTATTTGTTTAATCTTGGAAAAAATACAGCTTTTCAGCTTGTTGCCGATGAGGTTGCCAATATATTGAAGAAGTATGAAATTCCTGTTATATTGCTTAAGGGCTGCTTTCTTGCATCGCATATTTATTCTGATGTTGCCTTCAGGCCAATGGGTGATATTGATATTTTGGTGCCATCAGGTAGTGCCGTAAAAGTTTGGAAGCTTTTAAACCCGGAAGCCAAAGGGTTAAAGTTTCATGATGAAAAAACAGGGCATCATTTACCACCTTTTATATTAAGGGGTTGCCTTATTGAGGTGCACCGATATTTATTTCCACTTAACGCCAGATATTCAATACCGGTTGAAAAAATTTGGGAGACAGCAGTTAAAGTGCAGGGTAAGAATGTTTTATCAATCGCTCCAGGATACCAGGTTATTTATTTATTATTGCATATATATTACTCTTACCGACGAGGCGGATTACGGTTAGGATGGTTTTATGATATAAAAGTACTGCTGGGCCATTACGGAAATGCCATTTCACTGGAAGAAGTAAAGTTGCAGGCTAATGAACTTGCAGTATGGGAACCAGTTAACCTTATGTTAATGTTCTTTACTTTACTAATTCCTGATAATAGGTTAAGGGTTGAAATAACAAAAAAATATAAAGATGAAATTGAGGAAATGGTGCAAATGTTACAAACGTCTGATAACCAAAAATTTGAATTTAGTTACGGCGTTGCATGGGAAAGATTATGGTACACAAAAGGATTCTTAAATAAAATCAGATTTTTAAAAAGTGTATTACTGATTGAAAAAAATGGGAAGAAACGTTTTTCAATTTACAGGTTGATATATTTAACCCGAAATACTTTTAAATTGATTAAACGCAAGTTTTTTTTAACAGTAAACAAGAGAAATGATAAGTTTAATTACCATTAACATAGAATTTAAATAATGCCTTCAAGAAAAAGACGTATCCTGATTTTTATTGATTGGTTTTTACCCGGGTTCAAGGCTGGTGGACCTGTCAGGTCAATTGCCAATTTAACTGAACATTTTAACTTTAATTTGGATTTTTACATAATAACCAGAAATACCGAATACCTTGAGCATATCCCTTACCCAAACATTATTTCTGATACCTGGTGCAAATTTTCACATGGAGTTAAAGTATATTATTGCAGTAAGGGTAATACATCACTAAAAAAATGGAGTGTTTTAATTAAAGAAGTTGAGCCGGACACGGTTTATATTAATGGAATTTATTCATTATGGTTTTCGGTTTTGCCGGTAATAGCTGCTAAATTGCAAAGAGTGCCACGTATTTTGGTAGCTCCAAGAGGAATGCTTGCAAATAGTGCAATTAATGTTAAAAAGGGACGAAAAATATTTTTTTTGAAATTGGCGCGCTTGGCTGGTTTATACAAGAATGTTTACTGGCATGTTACAAACGAGGGGGAACAAACAAGTTTAAAAAATATTTTTGGGTATAAAACGGAATGTTTTATTGCACCAAACCTGCCTAAAAAGGTACTTGCCCCTTCAGTGGAATTAATAAAAACAAAAGGGAATTTGCAGTTATGCTCGATGGCACGTATCTCTCCCGAAAAAAACAGCTTATTTGCAATTGAGTGCCTCTCAGAAATTAAAAGTGATTTAAATATAGTTTTTGATTTGTATGGGCAGGTATATAATGAACCTTATTGGGCCACATGTGAAAAATTAATATCACGGATGCCTAAAAATGTCAGTGTAAATTACAGGGGAGTTGTAAAACCGGAAAAAGTAAGTGAAACATTGGGTAAATACCATGCATTATTCCTTCCAAGTTGTGGTGAAAATTTCGGACATGTTATTCTTGAAAGTTTTATGGCCGGCCGTCCTGTTATTATTAGTGACCAAACTCCCTGGGTGGGTTTAAATGAAAAAATGGCAGGTTGGGATATTTCGCTTTCATCAACTGAAAATTTTAGTGATATAATAGAGAAGTTTGCCGAAATTGACCAGGCAGGGTTTGATAAATTATGCAATGGAGCACTGAAGTTAGCATCGGAGATTGTAAATAATGCAAACGTAAAAAATGCCTATCTTAATATGTTTGATGTTAATGGCTTATATAGTTAATTCCCGATAACAGAAATCTTTCTGAACCGGGCGAAAAGCAATAA
>JBBIVA010000021.1:5804-34192 GCA_037439945.1 Marinilabiliaceae bacterium | reverse complement strand
CCGACTATTCGGTAGGGTTAATCCCGGCTAAGTCATTAGTTCATTGCCTTTCTAAGGACTAATCCGGGTTAAAATATAAAACGCAGGGAATCGACATAAAACCAGTAAAATATGGTTTAAACCAGTGAAGTAAAATTCACCATCAGGAAAATAAATATTCTCCTGGTATTTGATATTTGAACTCTGTTTTATATTTTAACTTCTTTAAATAAAATAGTAAACCAATAGCTTTGGGTAAATGGTTAAAATAATCATTTATTTAATGGTTTAAACTAAATTTAATAAACAATACTATTTATAAAATGATGAAACGATTTCCGCATGTATAGGAAAGTTTTCAGTTTAGTTGAACAAGTTGGATCCAAAAATCATAGAATTCATCCGGTAAACCGGACCCGGAAATACGGCCTAATTTAAAAATGGTAAACTAATGAAAGGAAGAATTACTCTAACGATGATAAAGCCCTATGCTGTTAAAGAAAATCATGTTGGCGAAATTTTGTCATATATAGAAAAAGCGGGTTTTCATATTAAAGCTATGAAAATGGTTAAAATGACAGCTGAACAGGCCGAAATATTTTACAAAGAACATAATGGGAAGCCATTTTATAATGAATTGGTTGCATTTATGTCATCGGGGCCCATTGTTGCCGTTTTGCTTGAAAAGGATAATGCTGTTGAAGATTTCAGGAAGCTTATTGGGGCCACCGACCCCAAAGAAGCAGCCGAAGGAACAATAAGAAGAATTTTTGCCAAAGACAAAACCCGTAATGCAATACATGGGTCTGATAGTGATGAAAATGCAATAAGGGAGAGCAATTTCTTTTTTAGTGCCATGGAAAAATTCAAATAAATAGTTTAACTACCGTAAAATCAGGTCAAAAACAACCCTTGATCCAACTTCATCATTAATTGATGTAATAATACGGTCTTTATGCATTAACAATTCACTTCGTATTATACTTGAATTTAACTGCACATACAACACCCCTTTTTTAATATAAATATTACCGGTAATACGCGCCACGGCCGGGCCAAGTACTTTTGGCCATGCTTGAAGGGCACGGGTTTCATTAATACCTTTATTTAATTCTGGCTTCTTGAGAATATCGGCCAAAATATCTTTTAGCGGCTGACTATTGTTAAATCTGTCCTTTTCCATTATCAGAGAACCCTTAACATGTAAAATTTTAATAATTTATACCCCGGTAAAACATAACCTAACCCCAATTGAAACCATCATAAAATTACCCAATTTTATTAATTGGGAATTATAAGCCTTCTACAGATATCTCCCCTTCATTAACATAAAAAAAGGAATTTGGCTTTCCGGTTTTTGACACTATCTCATCAAGTCTTTTATACTGTGTATCAGTAATAAAAATCTGTTGAAAAGTATTTTCACTTACCAGTTCAATTAACCTGTTCCCTCTATTATTATCTAATTTATCAAAAACATCATCAAGAAGCAAGATGGGGGCATAACCTTTATGATTATCCAGAAATTCAAACTGGGCCAGTTTAAGTGATACCAGAAAACTCTTTTTCTGCCCTTGTGAACCAACTTTTTTAATTTGAAACCCACCAAGTAATAATTCCATATCATCACGGTGTATTCCTTTGGTTGTATAACCCAGTATTAAATCCCTATCCCTGTTTTTAATCAGCTGATTTACCAAATTCCCTTTTTGATGGTGCGAATGATAGGTTATTTCAACATTCTCACTATTTGTAGAGATTATATTATAATATTTTTGAAAAACCGGTTTTAACTGATGTATAAACTCAACACGTTTTTGAAAAATTAATTCACCAAAAAATGATAACTGTTCGTCCCAGACCTCCAACTGATGTTCAATAGCAGAATTAATTCCGCGGAAAGCTTTAATTAGTGCATTACGTTGGTTTAGCGCCCTGTTATATCTGATTAAATTTTCAAGATAGGCCTTATCAATTTGTGAAATAACACTATCAATGTATCTTCTACGCTGGTCACTGCCTTCCGAAATAAGCCGTTCATCACCGGGAGAAACCATTACCAATGGCAATAAACCTATATGATCAGACAAACGTGGGTATTCCTTATTGTTTCTTTTTATAAGCTTTTTTTGATTTCTTTTTAAACCAACATAAATATCTTCATCGATAGATTCTCTTTTATAATTGCCTTGGATAACAAAGAAATCCTGTTCGTGGCAAATTATTTGACTATCAACCGGATTAAAATAACTTTTACAAAAAGAGAGGTAAAAAATTGAATCGAGCAAATTGGTTTTCCCTGCGCCATTATTTCCATAAAAACAATTAATTCCCGGATTAAACTTTAGCTGCGATTGCCGGATATTTTTGTAATTTATAATATTTAATTGAGATAAGTACATTATTAAATTTTAATATGCAAATGTAGTAAAAGCAACTTTATTAGTCCGTAAATAGTTATTAATTTAAGGCAAGATGGAATTTGTCTGCTGAACAGGCAGGCCAACACGAATCATTTTGGCCCACTGATTTAAAATTGACTACGCCGATTTTCTTTTCCTGGTAAACCAGGCTACAAAGCAAAGATGACTTTGTGTACCGTTAAATACATATGTGTTTGCCTTTTTTGCAAACACGGGTGTTTCATATCTTCAATTAGGGTTTGGTTAGTTAATTTTATAATAAACCATAAAATTGAATCAAAAAATTAAGTAAAAGGAAATTTTATTTTTAGTTTTTTAATTATTAGTAAAAAAACTACATTTGCCATTCAATAAAAACGGATAAACATGGCAAAGAATCAAATTAAAAAAGAAGATTCCCTGGAAAATGTTGAGGCAGCACTCGGCAAAACAGAACAATTTATAGAGGAAAACCAGAAATTACTTACTATTATTGTGTTAGCGTTAATTGTGATTGTAGGTGGGTACTGGGCTTATGTAAAACTGTATTTACAACCACAGAATAAAGAAGCTCAAAAACAATCATTTGCAGCCCAGCTAAGTTTTGAGCGCGACGATTTCCAGACTGCCCTGGATGGTGATGGGGTTAATGCAGGCTTTTTGGAGATTATAGATCATTACGGGCACACAAAAGCCGGTAAACTCTCATATTATTATGCAGGTATTTGTTATTTGCATTTGGGACAATTTGATAATGCAATAGAGTATTTAAAAAAGTTTAGTACCAATGATGAACAAATGGCTGCAGTTTCTGCAGGTGCAATCGGAGACAGCTACCTTGAGTCAGGAAAAAAAGAAGAAGCCCTTAAATGGTACACCAAGGCCGCATCATACAAAAACAATTTAACAGCACCATTTTATTTATTAAAACAAGGGTTGCAGTATGAACAAGCCGGACAAAACAAAAAGGCCCTTGAATCATTTTTAATAATTAAAGAACAATATAAAAACAGTAGTGAAGCCCGCCAAATTGACAAGTATATTACCCGTGTATCTGTAAAATAGTTTTTAAATGTGCAATATTTAAAGGTTGCTTTTTAATTAAAAGCAACCTTTTTAATTAAACAAATATGGCAACAAGTTTAAAAAATTTATCAGCATATAATGCAAAGGATATACCCAACGCCACAAAAATGAAATTCGGGATTGTTTATTCTGAATGGAATGATGCTATAACAGGAGAATTATTCAGGGGAGCAAAAGAAACCCTGAAATTACATGGCGTTAATGAAATCAACATTATTTCGGTTAGTGTGCCAGGTAGTTTCGAGCTTATTGCCGGGGCAAGGTCATTAGCTGAAAACACTAATGTAGATGCAGTAATTTGTTTAGGATGCGTTGTTAAAGGTGATACACCACATTTTGAATATGTTTGTCAGGGAGTTACTCAAGGGATTGCACATTTAAATGTAAAATTCCGTATCCCATTTATTTATGGTGTATTAACAACTCTGAACCAACAACAGGCTGAAGAGCGTGCCGGGGGAATTCATGGAAATAAAGGTGACGAAGCTGCAATTACTGCAATAAAAATGGTTGATTTAAGTTGGAAGTTTGTAAAATAATAGTATTTTTGCATCGCTTTTAAGGGGGGATACCAAAGCGGCCAACTGGGGCAGACTGTAAATCTGTTGTCGTACGACTTCGGAGGTTCGAATCCTCCTCCCCCCACAAAAAAACAACGAAAATATTATTTTAAGCAAAATATTGAAGGATTAAATTTGATCCTGAATTTTAGATTTTTTTGTCAACATTTTCTGATAAGTAAATAAAATAATGCGGGAGTAGCTCAGTTGATAGAGCATTAGCCTTCCAAGCTGAGGGTCGCGGGTTTGAGTCCCGTCTCCCGCTCAAGGGTCTGTAGAGAAATCTACAGACTTTTTTTATTCTAATATTCTTACTTAATAATAACAGAAGTCTATATTTTAAGAGTGTTATTTATCCCATTAACAATATAAAATTATGAAATGGGAGAATTTTGATCAACTTCATTACAATATTTTCATATTTTAGCTATTAATTCAGATCAATCAGGGGGGGCATAAAATAAATGACCGCATTCAACAAAATTATAACGGTTTTACAGTAGGTAACATAAATATTATACATTTAGTAATGGATGTTAGAATAGAACAGGGATGGAAAAGTATTTTACACCACGAATTTGAAAAGGAGTATTTTATTAAATTGACCCAATTCGTTAAGGAAGAATATAAAGGGAATCTTGTATTTCCGCCTGCACCAAAAATTTTCAATGCTTTCGATTTATGTCCCTTCGAAAAAACCAGGGTTGTAATTCTTGGTCAAGACCCTTATCATGATATAAATCAAGCACATGGGTTATGTTTCTCCGTTTTAGATGGTGTTCGGCTGCCACCTTCTTTATTAAATATTTATAAAGAGCTTGAATCCGATTTGGGAATAAAACCCAAAACAAACGGCAATTTGGAACGGTGGGCTACGCAGGGGGTATTTTTATTAAATGCAACATTAACCGTAAGGGCTCATCAACCTGGGTCACACCAGGGTAAAGGTTGGGAAGTATTTACTGATAATGTAATTCACCTGTTATCACAAAATAAGGATAGCCTGGTTTTTATGCTTTGGGGGGCATATGCAATAAAAAAATCAACCCTTATTGATTCGTCAAAGCATTTGGTACTAACTTCAGCACATCCATCACCTTTATCAGCCCATAGAGGTTTTTGGGGAAACAAGCATTTTAGTAAAGCCAATGAGTTTCTAAAATCAAAAAAATTATCCCAAATATTCTGGTAATTTATTTGGGATTTACTTTTTCAGATTAACAAAAAATCCTCCTTTTACTTTTATCAGTATCAGGTGTAATTTTTACATTCCAATTCCCCTCTTAAAACTCCCAGGGCATTTAAAGCGAGGGCCTCCATTTCATCCTCACCAGGATAAATTGTAACCTTACCAATAAAATCGATATACTCCTTTATATACCCAACTATCAATTTATTATGTGCAATTCCGCCGGTTAGGATTATACCATCCACCTCACCTTTTAAAACTACCAAAGCCCCCCCGATAGCTTTACCAACCTGGTATCCCATTGCTTTCAGGATTAAACGTGCATGTTCATTTCCGTTATTTGCCCATTCGGCTGCTTCCTGTGCCTGATTGGTGTTTAAATGAGCAACTAAACCACCTTTGCCTGTTATCATTGCCCTTACTTCAGATTCGGTATAATTACCACTAAAGCAGATATCGATAAGCCGTCCGGCGGGTACAGTTCCTGCTCTCTCTGGAGAAAATGGCCCAAATCCGTCGAGGGCATTGTTAACGTCAATTATTCTTCCTTTTCTATGTGCACCAACCGATATACCACCGCCCAGGTGAGCTACGATTAAATTTATATCTTCATATTTTTTTTCAATTGATTGTGCAAACCGCCTGCTAACGGCCTTTTGGTTAAGCGCATGAAACTTAGATTGCCGTGGCATAAGCGGATGGCCTGTTATGCGGGCTAAATCTTCCAATTCATCAACCACCACAGGGTCGGCAATAAAGGCCCTTGCAGCCGGAATATCTTTGGCAATATCATCTGCAATTAAACCACCAAGGTTACTTGCATGTTGTCCCATAACCCCTTTAACCAGGTCACGTTTTAAGGCTTCATTAACCTCATAAACACCTGATTCAATTGGTTTAACCAAACCACCCCTGCCAACCACTGCATTAATTTCATTAATATCAATTTCTGAATTTTGCAGCTCCCTTAATATCGCCCCTTTACGAAATTCATATTGGCTTGCTATATTTGGAAATGCATCTATTATATCTGAAGGATGTCTCAATGTTTTTAGAAAAACTGATTTTTCGTTTTCAAAAACGGCTATTTTGGTAGAGGTTGAACCGGGGTTTATTACCAGAATTTTGTACATTAAAAGAGATGGAATAAGTTATAACTAATAAATATTACTTTAAATATTATCCTAAGGCAGCTAATAAAATACTATCAAATTTGCTTTCTTCCGAGTCTGATCTTGAAGTTAAAACTATTGGTGCTGAGGCTCCCAGAATTAAAGATGCTACCTTAGCTTTTGCAAACCACACCAATGTTTTATAAAGTACATTACCCACTTCTATATCAGGCATAAGTAAAATATCAGTATCACCAGCTACCTGACTTTTAATTCCTTTATGGTCGGCACTGGCAAAACTAATAGCATTATCAAAAGCCAATGGTCCATCAATAATACAATTCCGTATTTGGTCGCGTTGATTCATTTTACTAAGTAAAGCTGCATCCAGTGTGGCCTGCATGTTTTCGTTAACCATTTCAATGGCACCTAAAATAGCTACTTTGGGTTTTTCTATACCCAGTTTATTAAGATAATCCACAGAATTATTTATTATGGCTATTTTATCATTCAGGTTTGGGGCAATATTCATAGCTACATCAGTAACTGAAATCAGTTTATGATATGACTCTACTTCGAATAATGCAAAATGGGAAAGCAATTTACCTGTTCTAAGTCCCCATTCTTTATTTAATACAGCCTTTAGCAGAATTGGGGTTGCAACTTTTCCCTTCATTAAAATATCTGCCCTTCCATCATGGACCATCCTAACGGCAATTTCTACACTTTTTTCAACATTTACCTCATCAATTATGCTTGCACCATCAAAATCATAGCCGTTTTCCGATGCAATTTTTAAAGTATCATCCTTTGAACCAATCAGAACCGGTTCAATAATACCGGCATGGTAAGCTTTATGCACCGCATCAAGTGAATAAGCATCCTGGGAAACTGCCAAAGCCAGTCTTTTTTTTGGCTTTGATGTGTCAATCAACAACCTTAGTTCTGCAAGTGTTTTAAACATAAACCTTTATAAAAATAATTACTTCTTTTTTAGGCCTTCAACAATATGTTTAGTATCCTGGGCTATAACCAATTCTTCGTTTGTAGGAATTACCATTATTCTTACTTTAGCACCATTTTTACTGATGTCCATCTCCTTACTTCTAAGTCCTTCGTTTTTTTCATCCTCTATTTCCAATCCCATGTATTGTAAATCGGAGCATATTGCTTTTCGTGTTTTATCACCGTTTTCGCCAATACCGCCAGTAAAAATCAGGGTATCAACGCCTCCCATTGCTGCAACGTAAGCGCCAATATACTTTTTAATTCTATAGTTATACATATCCATACCCAAAATAGCCATAGAATCTCCCTTTTCTATGGCATTTTCAATTTCCCGCATATCGGATGAAATACCAGTTATACCAAGCATTCCACTATGCTTGTTAAACAATGTGCTGGCAGACCTGGTCCCGATCATTTCCTTATCCATAATGTAGGTAACAGCACCAACATCAAGGTCGCCGCAGCGGGTTCCCATCATTAACCCTTCAAGAGGGGTAAAACCCATTGATGTATCTATTGATTCCCCGTTTTTAATTGCTGCAACAGATGCCCCGTTACCCAAATGACATGAAATAATTTTTTGATTGAAGTAGTCAACTCCTAAAATTTCGCATGCACGTTTTGAAACGTACCTGTGGCTGGTACCGTGGAACCCATAACGCCTAACACCATATTTTTTATATATTGAATAAGGAATGGCATACATATATGCGTGCCGTGGCATTGTTTGATGGAATGCTGTGTCAAAAACTGCTACCTGGGGTACATTTGGCAATAAGCTTGATATTGCAATTATACCTTTAATATTGGGTGGATTATGGAGTGGGGCCAAATCAATACACTCTTCCATTTTAGAAATAAAATCATGTGTGATTAAAACACTGGAGTTGAAAGCCTCCCCACCATGAACAACACGATGGCCCACTGCATCAATTTCCTCCATTTCGGTTATGCAACCATGCAAATCACTCAATAAAATTCCTAAAATGTAATCAATTCCTATTTGATGATCAAGTATTTCACCCTCAAGTAAAACCTTTTCCCCATTCTGTTTTTCATGTTTAAGGAATGACCCTTTTAATCCTATTTTTTCAACACCTCCTTTGGCCATTACTTCCCAAACCTCACCATTCATGAGGAATAGCTGGTATTTTATTGATGAACTGCCGCAATTAAGCACTAATATTTTCATCTATTTTAGTTGTTATATTTTTGTGAAACAGATATTATTAAATAATATTTAACATGATTCAATTATGTATGATTTCCACCTGGTTTTAAAACCCTGATTTAATTAAACGACAAAATGAAATATACTAACTTTTTGAATTTATAACCTCTTCCCGTTTTCATCATACTTGTAAAACCCTTCACCCGTTGGTACCCCAAGCCTTTTAGCCCTAACCATGCGTTTAATCAACGGTGATGGTTTATATTTTGACTCCCCAAATTCTTCGAATAAGTTGTCCATCCACCTAACCACTTTGTTTAGGCCAATAATGTCAGCTGTTTGAAAAGGCCCAAATCGCATACCCAAACCTACTACCATGGTTTTATCTATATCTTCCATGGTAGCAATTCCTTCCATCAGTGCTTCACAGGCTTCATTTAGAAGGGCCACATACAATCTTACGCTAATTAAACCGGCAGATTCGGCCACCGGAATAACGTCCCTGTTAATAAGTTTTACAAAAGTGCAAACCTTGTCATAAACTTCATCAGTTGTATATAATCCCCTCACAACTTCAATAATTCTCGCTTCGCTGGATGTAACAAAGAAATGAAGGCTAACACACCTGTCACGATGAACCAGTTCTGACGCAAGCTCAGAAATAACAATAGTAGTAGCATTAGTTGCAATTATCGTATCTTTGTCAACAACTGCTTCAATATTCCTGAAAATCTGCTTTCTAACATCAATGCTCCGTATACCGGTTTTTTCGTCCGAGCGGATTGCTTCTATAACAAAGTCGCAATCAATCAGGTCCTGGTAATCCATTGACCCTCTAATGCGCGCCATTATTGCCTTTTTTTCGCTAAGGGTTAATCCCCAGTTTTCAATTCTATGGTCCAGCTCCTTACTAATACTATTAATTGAAGATTCAATTTTATCGAGGCTCAGTTCTATAAAAACTACTTCAATCCCATGCCATGCTGCAATGCGTACAATGCTTTGCCCCTCTTTGCCACAACCAACCACACCTATTTTGGAAAATAAAGTTTTTATTCGTTGCCTGCTTTTAAGGGCATATTTTTCAATAGGTTCAACAACTATTTCAGCCATTATAATATTATTTTTTATTAACAAAACAATTAATCCGTTCCCTTTTACATAGTTACAGGCATATCCAAAATCAATTATTTTACATTACCTGCCGCCTGATTTGCTGTAATTGCAATCATTGAAACTATATCATTAACAGAGCACCCCCTTGATAAATCATTAATTGGTGCCGCCATCCCCTGGAGCACTGGCCCAATTGCTTCGGCATGTGCAAGCCTTTGAACCAATTTATATGCAATATTTCCGGATTCAAGATTTGGGAAAATTAAAACATTTGCATTTCCACCAATTTTACTGTTACCGGCTTTTTTCTGTGCTATCTCAGGAACAAGGGCTGCATCGACCTGAAGTTCCCCATCAATAATTAACCCAGGTGCCAATTGTTTTACTATATTTGTAGCTTCTATTACTTTATCAACCATAGGATGTTTTGCACTTCCCTTGGTTGAAAAACTTAACATTGCTATTCTTGGTTCAATACCGGCAATATTTTTTGCTGTATGACCTGAAGAAATTGCAATTTCTGCAAGTTCTGAAGCAGTTGGATCAGGATGAACTGCTCCATCGGCAAAAATTATAATACCGTTTTCACCAAAATTTTTATCTCTCAAAACCATAATAAATGCACCTGATACAACACTAATACCGGGCATGGTTTTCACTATTTGAAAGGCCGGCCTTAAAACATCACCTGTAGCATTTTCGGCTCCGGCAACCTCTCCGTCAGCATCACCGTTCTTTATCATTAAAACAGATAAATACAAAGGATTTGTTACAAGTTTACCGGCTTCTTCTTCGGTTAAACCTTTTGATTTTCTTAAATCCATCAAAAGCTTAATATAATTTTCCTTTTTGGGGTGATCCAAGGGATCAATAATTGTTGCTTTGTTTAGATTTTTTAATCCTAATCTAACCCCTTCGCTATGAATTTTTTCAGGGTTTCCAATTAACAGAATATCTGCAAAATCCTCTTCCAACGCGATACTAACAGCTCTTAGGGTTCGTTCCTCATAGCCTTCAGGCAAAACAATTCTTTGTTTGTTAATTCGGGCCTTTTCCTTTAAGTTATTAATAAATTCCATATAAATGTTTCAATTAATTTCAGTTCTGCAAATTTATAAACCAACAAATTCAGCCGTAATGCTTTTTGTCATAAAGGTTAATTATTGTAACAAATTGCAATCAATCCTAAAGTTATGAAAACTAACAATTAACATTATTAATATCTGAATTATTATAATTTATCAAATCAATTTTACAAAAAATGATTTAACAAATAAAAAAAGGATAAAATCCCTTAATGCTAATTCAAACATTAAAATCCAATAAATATTTTGAAAAAATTTTCTACAAACAATTTAATTTACATGTTACAACTATTACGTTGGAAAAATCTAATTTGTTTTATAAGAGTTGAATCCAAATAATGATTTAAATTTGACCTTTATAACATCTTTTTTGAAATGAACTATCAGGAAGTATATATAAAGCGATGCAAAAGTAAGTAATTTTGATCTATTAATCCTGATAAAACATCATAGTAGAATCAAAAAAACTGTTAAATTATTACAGGGTATATTTGGTTGTAAAATAAGAGTTTTATTTTGAAACTTGTGGGTCAAATACCACTTTTAGTAAAAAAAGTTACATAATTTAAAACCCCAACAAATGGGGATTGTGCACCTCAATTTCAAAAATTAATTTAGCGGGTTATAATAGGCCGTATTTTATAATGCTTAAATAAAATAAAATTATTAATGGCCTGTCTGTTTTATTTAGAATTTTATTTCCAAAATACCCAATCCATATAACAGAATTTTGAATGTTGAATTTATCAGAACTTACAAACGGACAAGAAGGCGTAATAGTAAAGGTTAAAGGGAACGGTGCATTCAGGCGCAGGATTCTGGAAATGGGTTTTATAAAAGGCAAAAAGGTAACCGTAATTAAAAATGCCCCCTTAAAGGACCCAATTGAATACAGTGTTCTTGATTACCAGGTGTCACTTCGAAGAAGTGAGGCTATGCTTATTGATGTGGTTACAATTGATGATGCCAAACCGGAAAATAATCAATCATACTTTGGCACTTTTACCGAGGATGTTTTAACTAAAGCCGCAAGTGAAAAACGAAAAATAATAAATGTTGCCCTGGTTGGAAATCCAAATTGTGGTAAAACAACTATTTTCAACAATGTTAGCGGCTCATATGAACATGTTGGTAATTACAGCGGGGTAACAATAGACGTAAAAACAGGCACTTTCAAACATAAAGGATATACGTTCCATATTTCTGATCTTCCTGGAACCTATTCACTTTCGGCATTTAGTCCCGAGGAGATTTTTGTCAGGAATCACATAAGCAGTAAAATGCCCGATGTAATTATTAATGTGCTTGATGCATCAAACCTGGAACGAAACCTTTATCTCACTACACAACTTATTCACATGGATGTAAAGGTTGTAGTAGCATTAAACATGTTTGATGACCTCCAGAAAAAAGGGAATAAACTAGACTACAAATTGCTAGGAAAACTGTTGGGAATGCCTTTTATACCAACCGTTGGCTCAAGAAACAGAGGTATTTCCGAACTTCTGGATAATGTTATTGATGTTTATGAAGATATATCGGAAGATTATAGGTCAGTTCGAATAAATTTTGGTGAAGCACTTGAAAATGCCATAACCAAAACCGAACAATTAATTAAGCAAATGCCCGATCTCGGAGTTGAAATTACTCCTCGTTTTCTTGCTATTAAGCTATTAGAAAAGGATTCTGCATATAAACAATTAGTTATAAACAATAATTATTCTGAAATAATAGCAGAAACTGAAAGGCAAATTTCTAAAATTGAGAATATTTTTAAAGAGGACGTTGAAACCGTAATTACAGATTTAAGGTATGGTTTTATTGCAGGTGCATTAAAGGAAACATATAAAGAAAATCCGCAAAAACGTCGGCGAAAAACGGAATCGATCGATTCAATTATTACACATAAATTATTTGGATTTCCAATATTTTTTATGTTCATGTTTTTGATGTTTCAGGCAACGTTTTCCCTTGGTCAATATCCTATGGAATGGATCGATGCAGGGGTGGCAGCGCTTTCAGATTTTTTAAACGGCCAAATGTCCGAAGGCCCTTTTAAAGACCTTGTAATTAATGGTGTAATTGGAGGCGTAGGCGGAGTGATAATTTTTTTGCCAAACATTTTAATACTGTTTTTCTTTATTTCATTTATGGAGGATACAGGTTATATGGCCAGGGCAGCCTTTATTATGGATAAGGTAATGCATAAGTTTGGGTTACATGGAAAATCATTTATTCCGCTTGTAATGGGATTTGGATGTAATGTTCCGGCAATAATGGCCACCAGAACAATTGAAGACAGAAACAGCAGGTTATTAACTATTTTAATTAACCCATTCATGTCATGCAGTGCAAGATTACCGGTTTATATATTATTTATTGCTGCATTTTTTCCTGACAAACCCGGTACTATTCTTTTTATTTTATATGGTACAGGAATTATAATAGCTGTTCTAATAGCCCGACTATTCAAGAAGGTGATATTCAGAAAAAATGATCTCCCGTTTGTAATGGAACTTCCGCCATACAGGCTGCCTACCCTAAGGTCAACAATTCGGCATATGTGGCATAAAGGACAGCAATATCTCAGAAAAATGGGTGGAATTATTATGGTAGCTTCCATTATTATTTGGTTTTTAAGCTATTACCCCAGGGTACCTGATGATGTAAATTTGAACAAAACAACGTATGAAACTGAATTAATTAACCTTAAACAGCAGGAAAACAGCTATATTGGGCAGCTAGGACAGTTAATTGAACCTGCCATAGAACCGCTTGGTTTCGATTGGAAAATGGGAATAAGCCTGGTATCAGGAATTGCAGCCAAAGAAATTGTTATTAGTACAATGTCTGTGATTTATCAATCATCCCACGATGATGAAACCGATACTTCACAACTGATAAAAAATATGCAAAATGACAAATATAAAGACGGAACAAATGTGTTTACAACACTTTCGTCATTATCATTTCTGCTATTCACACTTATCTATTTTCCGTGTATTGCAGTAATTGCTGCCATAAAAAAAGAATCAGGTTCATGGAAATGGGCACTGTTTACAGTCTTCTATACAACTGCCCTGGCGTGGTTAGTTTCATTTGGTGTGTTTCAAATAGGAAGTTTATTTATGTAAATTGTTTTTATATGGTTCAGGAAATTCTCACATACTTTACCGTTATAGCAGCTATTTTTTACACGCTGTATAGCTTTTGGAGAATTTTATTTCCGGTTTCGGATGGCAGTGCCTGCTCAGGTGCATGTTCATCGGGATGCAATGCAAAAAATGGGTTAAGAAAGGAAATAAAAAAAACCAAAAATAGTTTCAGGTGAAAATTCTTTTATAGGAATTGGTTTTACCAGAAACAAATTGATTCATTTTTTAATTATAAACCAAGAAATTAAAAAATCCGTTAACTTATTTCGGTTAACGGATTTTTTTCGTGCCCGGAACAGGACTCGAACCTGCACATCCTTACAGATACTAGTCCCTGAAACTAGCGCGTCTACCAATTTCGCCATCCGGGCCCATATATTGCCTACAAATATAAAAACAAAACAATAGATTAAATTCTGAACTTAATAAATGCAATAACATTTATTAAGTATTAATAATTTACCTACAAATTTTTCTCCAAATAGCTAAACATCATATTATAAAGATGTAGTCTTGAATTTCCACCATTGATACTATGATCACGATTTGGATAAATGAACATATCAAATTGTTTACCTGCCTGAATAAGTTTATCTGCATATTCCATAACATTTTGTAAATGAACATTATCATCAGCACTGCCATGAATTAAAAACAAACGGCCTTTAAGATCTGAAACAAGGTTTATGGGTGAATTATTATCATACCCCGATGCATTTTCCTGGGGCAGCCTCATAAACCTTTCTGTATATGCTGTATCATAGAATCTCCAGTTTGTAACCGGCGCAACGGCAATCCCAACTTTAAACATATCGGATTTACTAAGGCATAAAGCCGACATAAAACCTCCATAGCTCCATCCCCAAATAGCTATCCTATTTTTATCAACAAAAGCAAGCTTACTTAAATATTTTGCAGTTTCAATCTGATCATCACTTTCAAGTTTACCAAGTTTCATATAGGTCGATTTCCTGAATTCCTCTCCCCTTGCACCGGTTCCTCTTCCGTCAACACAAACAACTATATATCCTTTTGATGCAAGAAATTGTTCCCATCCAATTTCCCACTGATCGGTAACCCTTTGAGAATTAGGACCACTATATTGTGTCATCAAAACCCGATATTTTTGAGATGAATTAAATGAAACCGGTTTTAACATCCATCCATTAAGAGTTATGCCTTCAGAAGTTGTAAATGAGAAAAATTCCTTTTTGGATAATTCATATTCTCCAAGTTTATTCTTTAAATCAAGGTTTTCTTCAACTATCCTTATTAATTTTCCTGTTGAGCTTATAACAGATACTGTAGATGGGCTATTTGCATTGCTATGGGTATTAATAAAATATCCAAAATTTGAACTAAAAGAAGCCCGGTTAGTCCCATCTTTGGACGACAATAAAGTTTGGCGCGAACCATCCATCCTTATTGAATATATTTCCCGCTTAAGCGGGGAAACTACAGCAGCCTGAAAGTAAAACAGTTTATTCTTCAAATCAAACCCATAAAAATCGGTCACATCCCAATCACCCTTCGTAACCTGATTAATTTTTCTACCGTCCATCCCAAAAAGATGAATATGATTATAACCATCCAGTTCACCCACATACACAAAATGCCTTCCATCTTCAAGAAACTTAAAATTATCCAGAACGGACTCATCAATATACTTATCATTTCTGTCAGTAAATATTACCCTTCCAACTCCAGAAGCCGGGTTTACGATGAATAGTTCAAGTTGGTTTTGTCGCCTGTTAAGTTTTACAACTCCTAATTGTTCAGCATTCTGAGAAAATTTTATTCGTGGAATGTAGGCATTTGAAACATCTCCTACATCCATTTTTTTGGTTGTCCGGTTTCTTAAATTAAAAACATGAACGCTAACTTTTGAATTTGACTCCCCTGCCTTGGGATACTTGTATCTGTAGATACCTGGATATAATGAAAATTCATCATAAACAGGAAAAGAAGCTTTGTATAGATTAATGGAAAATTCTTTTACTTCAGTTTCATCAAATTTAATAAAGGCCAGCTCTTCATTATTCGGAGACCACTCAAATGCCCTGTTAAAACCAAATTCCTCCTCATAAACCCAATCCGGAATACCATTTATAATTTCATTAAACTTACCATCAGTTGTTATTGCACTCTCGGTTTTAAATCTCAGCTTCTTTATAAATATGTTATTATCACGTACATAAGCAACGTTATGACCATCAGGAGAAAAAGCAGGGACCTGTTGTTTGCCCAATTCCGATAAGGCTTCAATTTCCCTTCTTTCAACATCAATTACATAATAATCGGCTTTAAAAGAATGCCTGTAAATACTTTCCGGGTTAACATATACTAAAACTTTACTTTCATCGGCACTAAACTCATAATCAACTATAGAATTAATCAGGTTACTTTTGAGATTGGAAACATCAACCATTACAGCCACCAATTGCCCTGTGGCATAGGAATATTTTTTTATCCTGGTTCCTTTTTCTTCCAAAATGGTGTAATGTTTTCCATCTTTCGTTGGTCGTAGCCCAAATATTCCTTTTGCCCTGAAAGTACCTTTAGTTATAAAATCTTCAAGTTCAACTTGCTTTTTTTGGGCATTAACTTCCCAAAAAAGCATAAATGATAATAAAATTGCAAAATATTTCTTCATAGTGGTTACCGGTGATTTTTCAATATTTTTTTTACTAAACGTAATATTACTCACTTTTCTTGCTCAAAAATACAAATAAACTTCGAATTTAAATTTTTAAAACCCGAAACGTAAAACCTGCATTTTTTATTCTCTTTCAAGAAATTCAAAACAATACAATTATAAAAGTCCAAAAAACTATAGAGAATTAACTTATTATGCATATAAAATTATGTATCTTTGCACGTTTTTTTTATGGTTTGTTAAATATCAAACACCGGAATTTAAATGATAAAAATTACCTTTCCTGATAAATCGGTACGTGAATTCAAAGATGGGACAACAGGTTATGAGATAGCCCAAAGCATTGGTGCTATGCTCGCAAAAGATGTTCTAAGCATAAGTGTTAATAATGAATTATGGGATATTACCAGGCCAATAAATTCAGATTCAGAAGTGAAGTTACATAAATGGGACGATTCGGAAGGTAAGCATGCCTTCTGGCATTCATCTGCCCATCTTATGGCCGAAGCCTTACAGGAGTTGTTTCCGGGTACAAAATTTGGAATTGGCCCTGCCATTGAAAATGGTTTTTATTATGATATAGAACCCGGAAATGGAAAAGTAATTACCGAAGTTGATCTTCAGGCCATTGAGAAAAAGATGATTGAACTTGCCCGATTAAAAAGCAGTTATAACCGTCGTGAGGTTCCAAAAAATGAAGCTCTTAATTTTTTTAACAAAAAGGGTGATTATTATAAAACAGAGTTGATTGGGGAATTAGAGGATGGTACCATATCATTTTATGAGCATGGAAATTTCACTGATCTGTGCCGTGGCCCGCATCTTGCAAGTACCGAGCCAATAAAAGCAGTTAAAGTGCTAAGTTTAGCCGGAGCATATTGGAGGGGTGATGAAAAACGTAAGCAATTAACACGAATTTACGGCATTAGCTTTCCGAAACAAAAAATGCTCGACGAGTATTTAATTCAGCTTGAGGAGGCCCAGAAGCGTGATCACAGGAAATTGGGCAAGGAACTGGATTTGTTTGTATTTTCTCAAAAGGTTGGACTGGGGCTTCCATTATGGTTACCTAAAGGTGCCAGGTTAAGAGAGCGTTTGGAGTCATTTCTGAAGAAAGTACAGGTTAAATATGGATATGAACCAGTAATTACGCCCCATATTGGTCAAAAAGCCCTTTATGAAACATCAGGACATTATGCTAAATATGGTTCTGATTCATTTCAGCCAATTCACACCCCTGCCGAAGGTGAAGAGTTTTTGCTGAAACCAATGAATTGTCCGCACCATTGTGAAATTTATAAAGCCAAACCACACTCCTACCGTGATCTTCCACTTCGATTTGCAGAATTTGGAACAGTTTACCGCTATGAACAAAGTGGGGAATTACATGGTTTAACAAGAGTTAGAGGTTTTACCCAGGATGATGCTCATATATTTTGCAGGCCAGACCAGCTTAAAGATGAATTTAAAAAAGTAATTGATATTATTTTCTATATTTTTAAAGCTTTGGATTTTAAGGATTACATTGCCCAAATTTCATTACGCGATAAAAATAACACTGAAAAGTATATAGGTTCAGATGAAAACTGGGAAAAGGCAGAACAAGCAATAGTAGAAGCCTGTAATGAAAAAGGGCTAAAAACAACTGTTGAAATGGGTGAAGCAGCCTTTTATGGCCCTAAGCTTGATTTTATGGTAAAAGATGCGTTAGGGCGTAAATGGCAGTTGGGAACAATTCAGGTTGATTACAATCTGCCTGAACGGTTTGAATTGGAATATATCGGACAGGATAATGCCGCCCATCGTCCAATTATGATCCACCGGGCACCATTTGGAAGTATGGAACGGTTTGTTGCGGTTTTAATTGAACATACTGCCGGAAAATTTCCTCTTTGGTTAACCCCCGAGCAGGTTGTTATTCTGCCCGTAAGTGAAAAATATAATGAATACGCTAAAAATGTTTTAAATTTCCTGAATAATTCCGATATTCGCGCCGTATTAGACGATCGTAATGAAAAAATCGGTAAAAAGATACGCGACAACGAATTAAAGAGAATTCCATACCTTTTAATTGTTGGTGAAAAGGAATTGGAAAGCAACGAAGTTTCAGTGAGAAAACAGGGACATGGTGACCAGGGAACAATGAAACTTGAAGAATTTGCAGGATTCATTAATTCAGAAATCGAAAATATGCTTAATGAAATAGGATCATAATAAGCGAACCAATTAAAAACTATTGTTAACTAAACTTAAGGAGGACCAAGGTTATAATTAAACCAAGAAAAAATCCGGGACAGAGCCCCAAAGAGGAACCAAATTACAGGATTAACAACCAGATAAGAGTTCCACAAGTACGCGTTGTAGGAGACAACGTTGAAAATCCAGGGGTTTATTCCACAACCGTGGCACTAAAAATGGCAGATGAATTGGACCTTGACTTGGTTGAGATTTCACCAAATGCCGATCCACCGGTATGTAGGATTACTGATTACCAAAAATTTCTTTATCAGCAAAAACGTAAACAAAAGGAATTAAAAGCCAAAACCGTTCAGGTGGTGGTAAAAGAAATTAGATTTGGCCCTAATACCGATGAGCATGATTACAACTTTAAACTTAAACATGCTGAAAAGTTCCTTAACGATGGGGCAAAAGTAAAGGCATTTGTATTTTTTAAGGGCCGTAGCATTTTGTTTAAAGAAAAAGGAGAAATCCTGCTTTTGAAATTTGCGCAGGATTTGGAAGATTTGGGTAAAGTAGAACAGCTTCCAAAATTGGAAGGAAAAAGAATGATAATGTTTATTTCACCCAAAAAGAAAAAATAGTTGTTCATTATTCAACTTAATATATTGTACAATGCCTAAAATGAAAACTAATTCCGGCGCTAAAAAACGTTTTACGTTAACCGGAAGTGGGAAGATTAAGCGTAAGCACGCTTTCAAAAGTCACATTTTGACTAAAAAAGCAACAAAAAGAAAAAGAAATTTGACTTACTTTGGTGAAGTTCACAAATCTGATGAGAGCAATGTAAAGTTGCTTCTTGCCATGAAGTAAATCATTATTTTGTAATTCTTTTTTAAATTAATGTTAAACCTGAATGAATTAGCTGAAAGATTCCCAAAAAAGTGGAACGCTAACCATTCGAAAAACAGTAAAAAATGCCAAGATCAGTAAATGCTGTTGCTTCAAGAGCAAGAAGAAAGAAAATTCTTAAGTTGACCAAAGGATACTTTGGTAGCAGAAAAAATGTATGGACAGTTGCTAAAAACACCTGGGAAAAGGGCCAGCAATATGCCTATCGAGACAGAAAAAGAAAAAAGGGACATTTCAGGGCCTTGTGGATTCAGCGTATAAATGCTGCCGCACGCATTGAAGGTATCTCTTACAGTAAATTAATGGGATTAATGGCCAAAAGCAATATCGAAATAAACCGTAAGGTTTTAGCTGATTTGGCAACAAATCACCCTGAAGCTTTTAAAGCAGTTGTGTCAAAAGCATTGCAAGCATAAAAATCATCCAAGATATATTTAAAAAGGTCTCCAGAAATGGAGGCCTTTTTTTATCCCGAAAAAATGTTAAACCCGGATTGGTCATAAATGAATGCAATGAAATAATGACTTAGCCGGGTTTAACCCTACCGGATGGTCGGTACAGGCTGCTTTAGAAAAGCTTAATTTGTAAGCTTTCCTGATTACAAATATTTAAGTTTCCTTAAGCGATTTGGCAAAACAGAAGCCACAGAAGCCATATATTCAACATCTTAAGGCTTTAAATTTTTAATATAGGTTATTAGAAAAATTGGCTTAAGACAAATTTGAGTTCAAATTAAGATTAGCCATATAAAATATAGGGATTATAAAAATCTTTAAAAATTCACCCTGCTACTTGTTAAAAATGGAAAATAGCTAATATTATATCCATATATGAACAGACACCTCAACTATTTATCACGGCTTTTTTTATCTTTGCTAAAATTTATAATGTATTAATTTGCGTAATAATCCCTTTTTAAGGATGAAAATTGCACTTATTGGTTATGGGAAAATGGGAAAAGAAATCGAAAAGATTGCAATTTCCCGGGGTCACGAAATTGTTGCCCGAATAGATCCGAATAATGGTGAAGATTTTAATTCGCCCCATCTTAAAACTGCCAATGTAGCCATTGAATTTACAATGCCTGAATCGGCCTTTAATAATTACCTTGAATGTTTTAAAAGGGATATACCTGTGGTTTCGGGTACAACAGGATGGCTGCAACAGCTCGATGAAGTTAAATCCTGGTGTAAAAACAAAGGTCAAACTTTTTTTTATGCATCTAATTTTAGTATTGGGGTTAATTTGTTTTTTGAGTTAAACAAACATTTGGCACGTTTAATGAATGATTTCAATGAATATGATGTAAGCATGACCGAAATCCACCATACACAAAAGCTCGATGCTCCAAGCGGAACAGCTATTTCTTTGGCCGATGATATAATTAAAAATATAGTCAGAAAATCAAAATGGGAACTTAATGATAAATCATCAGACAGTGCCATTGAAATAAAGGCCTTAAGGGAAGGGTCAGTACCAGGTATTCATGCAATTAAATATGAATCAACCGTTGACGAAATTGTTATTCACCACAGTGCAAAATCGCGTCAGGGTTTTGCCTTAGGCGCGGTTATTGCTGCAGAATTTACTGCAAAAAACACGGGTTTTCTCACTATGCAGGACTTACTAAAATTTTAAAACCAATTAAATAATTATGCAAAAACCATCAACCGCATCTATTATAAAATTTGCAATTGCTACTATAGTTTATATCCTTACTGTTATATGGATTAAAAATTACTGGTTGTTGCTGGGACTTCCTGTAATTTTCGATATTTATTTATCAAAAAAAGTTCCCTGGGATTTTTTTAAAAAAACCAAAGAAGGGAAAAAACCTTCCGCCTGGATTGAGTGGGCCGATGCCCTTATTTTTGCATTGGTGGCAGTTTACATTATTAATATTTTCCTTTTCCAGAACTATAAAATCCCAACTTCATCATTGGAAAAAAGTATGCTGGTTGGCGACCATTTATTTGTTAGCAAAGTAAGCTATGGACCGCGAATGCCAATTACACCTATTTCATTTCCGTTGGTTCAAAATACATTTCCGGTAATAAACACAAAATCCTATACAAACTGGCCAGTATGGGATTATAAAAGATTAAAAGGATTTGGTAGCATAAAACATAACGATATTGTTGTTTTTAATTTCCCAACTGGTGATACCGTACCGGTTTTCTATACAAATCCGGATTATTATAACACAATAAGGGCATACGGACTAAATGAACTCAGAAGCAATCCTGCCCTGGCAAGTACGGTAAATAATAAATCGGAATATGAATTAAGACAATTTGTAAACCATCTGGGTAGAAAAATAGTTTATAATAATCCGGATGAGTTTGGTGAAGTTGTGTATCGCCCCGTTGACAGAAGGGACAATTATGTAAAAAGGTGCCTGGCTTTACCAGGAGATACTTTTGAAATACGAAGCAACCAGGTATATATTAATGGGAAAATTGCCCAAAATCCAAAAAATATACAGCATAATTACAGGGTTGTTACCGATGGTACCCTTTTTAATCAACGAACATTCGAAAAATTGGGGATTTCAAATGAGGATGCCGGTATGGCAGGTAATGGTCCTGAGTATGAATTACCGCTTACATCCGAATCCCTTGAAATTATTAAATCAATGCCAGTGGTTAAAATTGTTAGAATTAAGGAAGACAAACCTGATTCAAGTGCCCAGGTATTTCCATATAGTAAATATTACCCATGGAGCCGTGATAATTATGGCCCGCTTTGGATTCCAAAAAAAGGTACTACCGTTGAATTAACCATTCAAAATTTATTGCTTTACGAAAGGATTATAACATCATACGAAGGGAATAAGCTAGAAGTAAAGGGAGATAGAATACATATAAATGGTAATCCTGTATCTTCATATACATTTAAGATGGATTATTATTTTATGATTGGTGACAACCGCCACAAATCAGCGGATGCACGCTATTGGGGTTTTGTTCCTGAAGACCATATAGTTGGAAAGCCTGTTCTGGTTTGGTTATCATTAAATAAAGACAAAAATTTCCCGGCCAACATTCGTTGGGGCCGCTTCTTTAAATTTGTTGGAAACGATTAAACCAGAAAGATTTACAAACATTAAGAACAGGGGAATTTTCAATTCCCCTACTTCCATTAATCTTAACAGGCGTGACAAATGCTAAAATTAATTTGGTGGAAAATATTTCGTGTTATATTGTGGTTTGCAATTGGATTATTGTTGGCTGATTTAATATACAGGTTTGGTGTTGAATTAATAACTGTTCCTTCAGCATCAATGGAAAAGAGCATTCCGGTTGGGGAGTATGTATGGATTAATAAGTTAATTCCCGGTCCGCGAATAAACCCCAATAAACCAAATATTTATTTTAGGCTTCCGGGATTGAGGAAGATTAAGAGAAATGATGTTATTGTATTCAACTTTCCTGATGCTGATACCGTTGTGATAGATCGAAAGGATGAAAGTTATCATTTTTTGAAACGTCAGTATCCCGATTTTGACCGCCTGCTTGGCTCCGGAAAATGGGGTGAAATTTCAAACCTGGAAGTAAAAAAAAGACCACGGATTATCAAAAGGGTAATTGCACTTCCGGGGGACTCAATAACCCTTTTTGAAGGTGATATTTTAATTAACGGAAACCGAATACCGGAGGAAAAATCTGTAATTAGATTATATAAATGGACAAGTGATAATGAAACACTTGAAAAATATACTGAACAACTTGAATTAACACCTTTTAAAAAGAACAATTCATTTTATTTAGAATTAACATCCCATCAAATAGAATCTCAATTAAAGCTTGGTGATTACTGCAAACGTGAACTTTTTGAGTTAAACTTTCCTGATCCGAATATCTTTCCGTTTAAAACTTCAACCGGTTGGAATGCCGATTTCATGGGACCTTTTTACCTTCCGAAAAAAGGTGATGAAGTAAGGCTAAATCATGATAATATTGCATTATATTTCAGGTTAATTTCAACATTTGAGGGCAATAAAATAACTCTTAAAAATGGTAAAATTGAAATTAATGGTAAAATAACTGGCACATATAAATTCAAACTCAACTATTATTGGGTTATGGGTGATAACAGACCACATTCATTTGACAGCAGGTATTGGGGGCCTGTTCCTGAAAACCATATAATAGGGATAGTAAAACTTCGTAGGGCCAGGTTATAATCAAAAAAAAGCCCTCTGTTTTTTTTTTATACAGAGGGCTTTTTACTTTATTTAAAGGGGTTTTCTTCAAACGAACTTTTTGATGTTTCAGTTTCCCGGGCTGCAGCTGGAGGAGCCGGAGCCGCAGCTGAGCCAAATGGATCATCAGGCGGTGTATATTCAGATACCATATTCAAGGATAGAGATCTGTCCAGTCTAATTTCAATAATTTCCGGGAAACAATATGTTTTTTTAATAGTCATTATTTTTTTAAGGCTCTGCCAAAAATAGTTATATTATTAATACACGACAACTTTATGGTTACTTACTGATTGATTTTTATTAATAATTTTTATTATGTATGGCCCTGGTTCAAGCCCTTCAACCTTGTTGACTTCTGAATCTAAAAGTAATCCACGTTTTAAAATTCGGCCATTTAAATCAAGAAGTTCATAATTGCATAAACCTTTTCCGGAATCCAAACTAATAAACAACGTCGCATTATTAACAAATATTGTAACTTTAGCCTCATCTGTACCAAATTCTGTAGTTGGAACTTGTTTAATAAACTGAACCTTAAACCTTGTAATGTTTCTACCGGTATTATTAACTGTAAAATTATAAATTCCACCATTAGTAACATCCAGTTGAACACTTTGTTGCATATCCAAAATAATAACTTTATAACCGGGTAACTTATTTTTAACCAATTCAATTCCAAATGACCCTGTTGTTTTAGCATTAAACCCCAATGGTATTTCAACAAAATCGTTATCAGGGTAGCTTGAAATTACTGTTGACATTGTTCCAACCTGTGAATATAATTCAAATAAACCTGCAGTACTTGAAAAAAACTTTTCAGTATCTATTTTGTCAATTCCCGAACTGGCATTAGGAGTTAGGGCAATGGCCATTTCATCTTTTAATGAACCTTTTACCCCTGCAAATTTAATATGCGGAATGGCCCGTGTTGATGATTTTAAGAAAGTTTCAGTATTTTGTGTTAATGCCCCTGTATTAAACCCAACAGTACCTCCTGTTTGTCCGAGTAAAACCTTAACTATAAAACCCTGGTTTGATGGAATAACCGGTCCGCTTAAATGGTTGGTTACAATACCACTATTATATACTCCGTAATTGCCAAAATCCTGATTCCAAATCCAAAATGCATCTTCCAGGTTTGTATTATTCAAGAGGGTCCAATCAATTGATGCCGGATAAGGATTACCTACAAGGTTCCAACCAAAACCGGCCGCGCTTCTAAATACAGGGTAACTTATATTACCATTGTTTATAGCCCCTCTAAACACTAATGGCTGGGTGCTTCGGGTTGCATATCCCCTGCCCGTTTCAAAAACACCTGAACCAACTACTACAGAATAGAGGCCTGTTGAATTGTTAAATTGATAAACTAAACCGGTTGTACCAATTGATGATGGAGTAGGGCCGGAAACAGGAGAAGAAAAGAAATATGTTACAGAAGGGTTGCTAACCACCTGATCAATTCTCACTTGTATTGGATTAACATTTATAAAACCTCCGGTATTAATAAATGACGCATTTACTGTTGTTGATGACATTAACCTGAATTCTCCTGTTACATTTATTGTCCCACCCGATAGGGTTAACAAAGCACCGGCTTCAACTGTAAGGTTAAATATATCATAGGTCCCTCCTGAAATAACAGGATAACTTGTGGCTGATGATAAAATTACAACACTTCTTTCGGAAACATAATTTCCATCTTGCCAGTTTAATGGATCTGCCCAATTACCTGGATCACCACCTCCTGTCCACCTATTTTGCTTATCAGTGGTAAAAGTACGGTAAGTATTTCCCTGTTGAATATTTTCAAATTCATCCTCAAGACTTAAAATTTCGATAGTATAAGTAGTATTTTCAAGTAGCGGAGAATCAGGAATTACAGTTATACTCTGTCCATCAGCACTTATAGATGATGTTATGGGTACTATACCTCCATTACTTAAATTTACAATGCCCAAGGAATTAATATTGGCATTTGTAATTTCCTGCCCCAAACGATAAAGCTTCTCATTATAATCCAAAACTATCTGAATACCAATATCAACATTCTCTGCTTGGTCAACAGGAACTGATGTAGCTAATATGGTTGGCGGAAACCTGTCGATAACCAAAAGCCTCCGTTCGCTAAACACGGGGCCTGATTTGGCAACAATATGCAAATAATAATCATAACCTAAAACAAGGGCTGTAATATCTATTCCTGAATGTGAGAATAGGAGATTTGCCGAACAAGGTCCATTTCCCGATATAATGGCAGGGATACCCAAAGCATCTAAACCTGTTTCAATTTGATCATTAGTTGGTACTGCTGCCGATGAAGAAATAATAAAATAGTAATTACCGGTTTGGTCAACTTCCCCATTTAATGTAAGTGTTGATGCATTTTGGTCAGAAGTAAACGGATCAACAGTCCAAACCGGTAAGGCATATTCAGTTTGGAAAAACCAATCGGTACTTAATGTTAATCCCGGAAAATCAGCACCGGCAACTGATCGGAAAAAACCGGCAGGTATAATAACATAATAATCTGTCACATATTCAAAATCAGGGTGAGTTATTGTAATTACAGGTCCAGAAATATTAATATTAGTTGATGATGCAGGTAAAGATGTAAATTCGGTTGCATCACCTCTATATATAGTCATTACACCTGTACCCCGCTCCATATCCTCATTAAAAGTTGCTACAAGATCATGGTTTATTGCAACACCTATAGCTCCAGGAGCAGGATTGAGGCCATCAATAATTACATAAGGCGGATCTGGAGGAACCTGTGTTGTGAAACTCCAAACCGTGGGAGATGAAAACCCCGGGAAAGAAATTCCGGTGGTTGATTCAATTGCACCTTCGTCAATCGTAACATAATAGTCGGTTGTTCCTTCAAATAATGTATGCTGAATAGATAATGTAGCATCAGTAATGGAGAGATTTGCATCAGTTGCCAGGCCTTCGACATTATAAGTCTGGAAAATTGAATCGTCACTTACCCTCCTTATTCGAATTGTATTTAAAGTGGAACTAAATCTTATGTCCTGATTAAAGGTTACACTCAACACCTGGTTTAACGGCACATCATTAGCTCCATTATCAGGATTAAAAAGTGTCACTGATAATGGTTGCAATTGGGTGGTAAAACTCCATTCTGTTGGTAATGATAATCCTGCAAATAATCCTCCTGCCAAAGATTCTATTGCCCCGGAAGAAATTGTAACATAATATTGTGTATTGTATTCAAAAGGTAAATGATTAATGGTAAATAAAGCACCTGAAATTGACAGGTCCGGATCTATAACACCTCCATCCAAAAGATATTCCTGGAAAATGCTGTCATCAGAATTTCTCCTGATACGAACCACATGCGCACCGTTTGAAAACTGAATATTTGTATCAAATGTAAGTTCAATAGCCTCAGATAAGTTAACATCAGTCGCATTATGCAAAGGATTGTATATTAGCACCAAAGGCGGCGGTATAAGTGTTGTAAAACGCCAGTTATTTAATTCGCTATTGTCAATTCCTTCAAATCCGGTAATTGCACTGTTTTGAATTATAACATAATACTCAGTTCCAGGAGTAAAATCAGGTATTGGATCAATGAATAACTGATTCCCGCTTAAAGTTATTTCATCACTGGTAAAATCAGGGCTTACCCAATATTCGCCAAAAACAAAAGAATCAGATGTTCTTATAACCTGAATGTTACCCCCTGCTCCTTTTGATATAAGCTGGTTGAAAGTTAAAGTTAGAACTTTGTCATTAGCCACATCTATAGCATCCTGAATTGGATCATAGTCAGTAACAACAGGTGGTGGTGTTAAAGTAGTGAAACGCCAGTTATTGCCCAAAGAATTGTCGATACCTGAGAAATTTTCTATTGCCCCATTTTCAATTGTTACATAATATAATTCACCCTCATCGAAATTTGCAACAGGGTCAATAATTAGCTGGTTACCTGTTAATGTAATTTCAGGACTGATAGAACCAGTGCTTATTAAATAATCACCTAAAACCGAAAAATCGGAACTTTTCACAATTTGTAACCGGCCGCCTGCCCCGGCAGTAATTACCTGGTTAAAGGTTAGAGTAAGCGTTTTATCAACCGCCACATTTACTTCATCCTTAACAGGGTCATAGCTTGTTATTACTACCGGAGGTGTTCCTACTGTAAAACGCCAATTATTACCTGCACTATTGTCGATACCTACAAATCCTTCAATAGCATTATTATCAATAGTTACATAATATTCAAACCCATCTTCAAAATCAGGTATTGGATCAATGAATAACTGATTCCCGTTTAAAGTTATTTCATCACTTGTAAAATCAGAACTTACCCAATATTCGCCCAAAGTAAGTGAACCTGATGTTCTGATTATATTGATATTTCCACCAACACCTTCAGAAATTGCCCTGTCAAAAGTTAAGGTAAGAATTTTATCAACCACAACCCCTGTTTCATCCTGAACGGGATCGTATGAAACAACATTTGGTGGAGTTGTTAGTGTAGTAAACCTCCAGTTATTGCCCAAAGAATTGTCGATACCTGAGAAATTTTCTATTGCCCCATTT
>JBBIVA010000021.1:0-5704 GCA_037439945.1 Marinilabiliaceae bacterium | reverse complement strand
TTGTTATTACTACCGGAGGTGTTCCTACTGTAAAACGCCAATTATTACCTGCACTGTTATCTATACCTGCAAAAATTTCACCAATAGTTGACTCAATTGCACCATTTTCAACTATTACATAATACTGTTGATTAAAATTGTAGCTATTATTGTTATTTATAAAAAATATACCTGAATTTATTCCAATAGTTGCACTTCCAGCTGTAACCGATGCACTACCGTTACGTGTTCGAATTCTTATTACCGGAGTAACAGGGTTTGCCTGAGAATAAATATAAATAAATCTGGATGTTTGTGTTATATTATAGCGGATTGGTTTATTAAAGGTTAATTCAATGATTGCATCAACAGAAACATTAGTTGCATTCTGGGTAGGATCAAATTCTTGAACAGCTAAGGGATTAATAAGGGTTGTGGAAAATGACCATACACTGGAGCTTTGAATACCTCCATAGGGTGTTTGGGTATCTGTAGCCACAATTGCACCAGCATCAATTAACACATAATATGTTTTACTATCATCAAAATTATCGTAGCAATCAATTTCTATGGTATTTTGTCCGGTAATTGTACAGCCGGGGTCGGCAGTTCCATTTTTAACAAGAAAATCCTGAAAAAGTCCGGTACCCGATTCGTAAACTTCTACATAATGGTCATCCAAAGATGATGTAAAACTAATATTCCTATCAAAAGTAAGTCTGAGAACTTTATTATTTGCCACATTGGTTGCTCCATTAACAGGATCAAATGTAACGGGTACAGGAGCCTGAGCTTTTAGTCCTGTTGCGATTAATGCAACAAGGGCAAACAAATTAACCTTCAGTAAAATTCTCGTCATATTACGGTAATTAATAGTAAGTATTAAACCGGGCAACAGTTTTACTCATTTCAAAACCACTACAAAGTGATTTAAGTTTTTACAAACAGCAATATTAACAATTTATACGCAAATACTTTATGCGTGTTACGTTAAAGAAAAGCAATAATTGAAAAAAGTAAATTGCAACAAAGCAGACAATGTTGAATTTTTGATAACTTTTTTTCTTTCCCCATTATGATAAACACAACTTCACATTTAAATGTTTTGAAAAAAAAATGGTTAATTGAATTAAAAAGAGTCAGAATACACAGGTATTATTTATCATTTGCATTATAAACTTTAGTGGTTCACCTACAAAACATTATTTTTATTTTGCTCATTTACATAGTCGTGCGAGATAATCATAATGTAAACCATTGGCTAATTTTTCAAATTTAAAGCCATTTTGTCCGGCATAATAAGCCATTAGTTCATCGTCAATAAACAACCATGGAAAAGGTTTGCCCTCCATTTTATCATAACTCATTTTGTATTTTACCTCACCATAATAATCTTCGTTTAAATTAACCATAAAAGACCCATCATCATCCATAAAAAGGTATCGCAAATCAGATGAATCAAGCAATATCTGACCTCCTGGTCTTAAAAGTTCTTCAGCTTTTTTAAAAAAGAGTGGAAAGCGGTTAATTTTTCCAACAAGTCCTATACCATTCATCATCATTAATATAGTATCAAACCTGTTTTGATCTTTGAACTCAAAAAAATCCTGATTTAAAATGTTTTTAACGCCAAGCCTGGCCATAACTTCACAGGCTAACCCTGAAGCTTCCAAAGCCATAACGTCATAACCCTTATTTTGAAGATAAATGGAATGTGGTCCCATTCCGGCGCCGACATCTAAAATACGTCCTCTGCAATTCATTATTGCCTTTTGTTCCAATTTTGGCATTTCAGAATAACTTCGGAACAGATAATGTACCGGCAGTAAATCGGTTTCGGCTATACTACACCAAACTTTAATTGTTTTGTTCCTGTTACCGGCCAGCAAATAATCTAACCCAGCCTGCCCAATTATATCATTATTAGCTGGTTTCATAAATTCTCAAAAAACATAAACTAATCTGCAATAACAACTTCAATACCGGCTTTTGTAAAAGCTTCGATCTCTTCCTCCTGAATACCCTTGTCAGTTATAAGAATATCAATTAAACTAATGCTCCCTATAACGGCCAGGCTTCTTTTTCTGAATTTTGAGGAATCTGCCAGCACAATAATTTTCTTCGCCATTTTTATCATTTCCTTGTTAAGGGCAGCTTCTTCAAGATCGGGAGTTGATAATCCAATGTTTATATCAATGCCATCGGCCCCTAAAAAGAGTTTATCGCAAAAAAAATTCCCGAAATTTTCCTTGGCCATTGAGCCAATTAGGGAAAAATTCTTATTCCGCAGGGTACCACCGGGGACTATTACTCTTATATTATCAGTTTCAGAAAGCGATGTAGCAATATTCAGGCCGTTTGTTATTACTGTAAGGTTCTTAATTTTACCGAGGTAGGGAACAATCTCAATTGTAGTGGTTCCACTGTCAAGAATTATAGTATCACCTTCTTCAATAAACTTTGAAGCCTTACGGCCAATTGCTTCCTTTTCTCTAACATTCTTTACTTTTTTTTCTGAAATCTTAAGATCGAGGTTAACCTTTTCGGTTTTAATTGCACCTCCCCTTGCCCTTATGAGTAAATTTTTCAGTTCAAGTTGGGTTAAATCATTACGTATGGTTACTTCACTAACCTTAAATCTTTCACTTAACTCATTTACATTAACCTGCCCGCTTTCTTCGAGTTGTTTCAATATTAAACCTCGACGGCCGGCGGTTGAATTGGGGTCAAAATTACTCATATAGTGTCAGGTATTATACTTTCACAAAGAAACAAAAAAACAAGGTAAATGAAAACAAGAGTTTTATAACTGTCAGTCAACTTACACAGATTTCTTAACAAATTTTGATTATCTAAAGAAATTTTAAGTTGTTATCTTTGCATGGATTATAAAAAAAATATTGTGGCACATTCAAGAAAAAACAAACCGTTACTGGAGAGTTTAGTAATTACAGATATTGCAGCTGAAGGAAAAGCCCTGGGAAAAGTTAATAATCAAGTAGTTTTTGTTCATAGTACAATACCCGGCGATATTGTTGATGTGCAGGTTACAAAAAAAAGAAGCAGTTATTATGAGGGTTATCCTGTTCATTTTCATTATTATTCAGATATGCGCCTTGACCCGTTTTGCGAGCATTTTGGAGTTTGCGGCGGTTGTAAATGGCAGGCCCTTCCGTACAAAGAGCAGCTGTTTTATAAACAGCGTGAAGTTTATAACAACCTTCAAAGAATTGGTAAAATAGACCTCCCTGAAATTGAACCTATTATTGAATCACCAAATCAACGTTTTTACCGCAATAAACTTGAGTTTACCTTCTCAAATAAAAGATGGCTAACACAAAAAGAACTTGAAACAGGCCGGGAAAAGGTTAACAATAATGGTGTAGGGTTTCATATCCCCGGGATGTTTGACAAGGTAGTTGATGTTGATAAATGTTATCTGCAGGGAGAACCATCAAATGCCATTCGATTGGCTATTAAAGAATTTGCCATTAAAAAGGGGCTCGATTTTTTTGACCTTAAAGAGCAAAAAGGGTTCCTCAGAATATTAATTATCCGTACGGCTTCAACCGGTGAAACAATGGTTGTTTTGGTTTTTTTTCGTGAAGATCAGGAAAACAGGGAAGCTTTGTTTAATCATCTAATTAATGAATTCCCGTATGTAACGTCATGGTTATATGTAATAAACAATAAAGCCAACGACACAATAACCGACCAAAAAGTTCATCTATACGCAGGTAGCGACCATATTATAGAAGAAATGGAAGGCTTAAAATTTAAAATTGGCCCAAAAAGCTTTTTTCAAACCAATTCCCTGCAAGCCTTGAAACTATATCAAATAACCCGTGAATTTGCCGGTTTAAAAGGAAATGAAATTGTTTATGATTTATACACCGGTACCGGGACAATAGCAAATTTTGTAGCCCCCTATGCAAAACAGGTAGTTGGAATTGAATACGTTCCTGAAGCAATAGAAGATGCAATTGAAAACTCACGCATTAATAGCATTAATAATACTTTTTTTCTGGCCGGGGATATTAAGGAACTTCTGAACGCTGATTTATTTGATAAACATGGCCATCCTGATGTAATAATCACTGATCCCCCCAGGGCCGGAATGCACGCAGATGTAGTTCAAACAATTTTAAATGCGGCACCTGATAGGATTGTTTATGTAAGTTGCAACTCTTCAACACAAGCCCGGGATTTAAACATTCTGGACATAAGGTATAAAGTTATTTGTGTTCAGCCTGTTGATATGTTCCCTCACACCCATCATGTTGAAAATGTTGTATTACTTGAAAGACGTTAGCTTCTATTTATTTTTAGCCTGTACCTTGAAAAGTAGGATGGATGATGATGTGATTTAAGAAGCTTAGATGTAAGATTAATGGATTTAGGAGAGCAGTATGAGTTTATTTGAGAAAAAAACTACAAATATTTTTACGATGCTCATAATATAATCTGGAAACTGCTATTATTTAAACTAAAATAAAACAAAAAATCTGTTTGAAATAAGTATTTAACATAAAAACAGAAATACTAAATAAAAAAGTCAGGATTTTGAATGATAGCAAACTATCCTTCATTTCTATTGAGATTGCACTTTAATTGCCGTAACTTCACTTAAAATAAAATATGAACAACAATAACAATATTTTATTTCATGGCTTTTAACATTATTGGAATTAATCTGTTATTATATTGGGGTGTTATAGTTTTTTGAGTATTAAATCAATTCCCTTTTTTAAGAACATAACAAAACTGCCAATATGACATCATTGCCAAACATAGAAAGGTACGGTAATCTTCTTAAACAGGAGATGTTACAAATTCTGGATGATCAAATATTACCTAATACTTTTGTCCTTGAAGCACCTGAACCATTTCCCGGTTTTTTTAATTATTACTCTGATCGCCCAATTGAGAGCAGGCCTCTCTATATTTATTTTGTGGTTAAACACTTATATACCCTTGAACAGGTGACCCGTATAACACAGAACATCAGAAAATATTTTCGTTCTGATTTTAGTGCTGCTGCCGGTGTTGTTAATATTTATAATGAAGAATTCAATGTAATAAGAATAAGACATCTTGCAGATTACAACCAGATACCTGATTTACAGGCTTGTTATATTGATGAAGGCGTTGAATTCAAAAAAAAACCGGGAGGAAAACTAGCCGGACCTGCAATTATAAGAATTAAGAAATTTTTTATTCTTGACGAAAGGTATCCGGGAGTTTATTTTGATGTTACTGAAAAAGATCATGGATATTTCACAATTCCAAAATATATGCCGTGGAAATATTTTGAAGACCTTACTAAAAAGGTAAAATTTAATTGGGAAAAACCGGTTTTTGATGCAGCGATTGGTCATTTCCATGAAAATTTCAGTATTCAGGATATGATTCGGATTTATAATCCCGATCTAGATCTTGAATATTTAATGGATGTAAGGAAACTTTATTTTGATAAAATGAAATAAAACTCCAGCCTTCCTTCACTTTTGAAATGAAAAGTGATTCGCCTGATACCGTATGGCAAATTTTAAATTCTTCAATTTCAAAATTTTATTGCCTGTTGCTATTAAATATCAGTGATTAACAGTACCCCAGTTAATTACATTTAAAAAATTATTGATAACCGAGCTCTTTGATTTTGATATTTTGTTAAACCCGGATTAGTCATTAGAAAGCCAATGAACTAATGACTTAGCCGGGATTA
>JBBIVA010000020.1:0-34755 GCA_037439945.1 Marinilabiliaceae bacterium | reverse complement strand
TTTCTAATGACGGTCATTAGAAAAAATGGCTAAAGACAAATTTGGGTTAAAATCAAATCATTTTTAACCGTTAATTACATTTTTCCTTTTAACATTTAATCAGGTTATATATTTTTGTTATCAATTATATTTTACAAAATGATAGGAACCCTGATAAATGTAGTTGCAGTTGTTGCCGGTGGCTCAATTGGAATTATTTTCCGAAAACGTCTCCCCCAAAAAACCATAGATATAGTATTTCAGGGTATAGGCCTTGTTACTTTTTGTATTGGCATTTTTATGTTCCTAAAAAGTCAATGGTTATTGGTTGTAGTGCTTTCAATTTTATCAGGTGGCATAGCTGGTGGGTTACTTAACCTTAACCACAGGATACAAAATTTATCATCAAAGTTTCGGAAGCAAATTTCCATAGTAGACGAAAAATTCTCCGAAGGGCTTGTTACAGCATTTCTACTGTTTTGTATGGGTGCTATGACTATTTTGGGTTCTATTGATGAAGGGCTTGGAAATGGATCTGAGATACTTATTACAAAATCAATTTTAGATGGGTTTGCCTCAATTGCTTTGGCAGCGGCATTAGGTACGGGAGTTATTTTTTCGGCCATTCCATTATTTATATTTCAGGGTGGAATTACTTTATTAGCAATTTATGCAGGTAATTTATTTGACCAATCAATAATTAGGGAGCTTTCTGCCACAGGAGGTGTTTTGCTTTGCGGTCTGGGTCTTAACATTTTAAATATTGCCAAAATAAAGGTTATGGATTTGCTTCCGGCAATTATTTTTGCCATAATATTTGCCTATTTTTATGCACTTTATTTAGCAAACCTTATTTAAAACCAAACTACTTTGGATAATTCAACAAATTCACGTTTAATAACTTTGTTTGAGGAATGGTGCGGTGAAAAAATAATTTCAATCACTCAGCTGCCCCCCTCAGGGTCATACAGATATTACTTTAGAATTATTAGCAATACCAGGAAGGTACTTGGAGCAATAAATCAAGACGTTAAGGAAAATAAAGCATTTATAGAATTCAGCCGTTTCTTTTATAAAAAGAATTTGGCTGTACCACAGATTTATTCTGTTAGTAAAGAGTTTGATTGTTACATTCTGGAAGATTTGGGAGATACAACTCTTTTTGATTTTATATCCAATGTTAGAAGCGAGAAGGGTTTTCCATCATCGGTTATTGAGTTTTATAAAAAATCATTGAATAAACTGGTTGATTTTCAGCTTATAGGGCGAGAATTAAATTACAGTTTTTGTTATCCAAGATCCAGCTTCGATAAGCAATCAATGATGTGGGACCTTCATTATTTTAAATACTATTTTCTGAAACTGGCCAAAATTCCTTTTGACGAACAACTTCTGGAGGATGATTTTAACCTTTTTGCGGATTTTCTGTTACAGGCAGACTGTAATTATTTTTTATTCAGGGATTTTCAGTCACGTAACATAATGGTGAGAAATGGAGAACCGGCCTTTATTGATTACCAGGGCGGACGCCGTGGAGCTTTACAATACGATTTGGCATCAATCCTATATGATGCCAAGGCCAATATTCCCCAAAACATTAGGGAAGAGCTTTTAAACCATTACATTGATGTATTGGCAATGCAAATTACAATTAATACAATTGAATTCAGGGAACATTTTCAGGGGTATGTCCTTATTAGAATTATGCAGGCTATGGGTGCCTATGGATTTAGAGGTTTTTATGAAAAAAAGGAACACTTCCTCAAAAGCATTCCCTTTGCCTTAAATAACCTGAAAAGTATTCTTGAAAGCTACGAACTACCCAAAAAGTTTCCATCACTGACTGATGCCTTATGGGGTGTTGTAAATTCAGAATCCTTAAAACAAATTTCAGTTGAACCTGCGCTTACTGTTTCAATTACAAGTTTCTCATATAAAAGGGGGATTCCTCTTGATTATTCAGGTCATGGCGGAGGATTTGTATTCGATTGCAGGGCTATTCAAAATCCGGGTAAACAAATAGAATTTAAAAATAAAACCGGACGGGATCCGGAAGTTATTGCCCTACTGGAAAAAGATTTGGAGGTTCAGGAATTTTTAAGTCATGTTTTTGCCTTAACAGATCAATCTGTATCAAAATATTTAAAAAGAAATTTTAAACATTTAATGGTAAGTTTTGGTTGTACTGGTGGACAACACAGATCGGTTTATTGCGCCGAAAAACTTTCAATTCATCTGAAAACAAAATTCCAGGTTCAGATTAAAATTAACCATATCGAAAGAGAAATGGCCGAATTGAACAAATAGGAACTAATCAAGTATTTTGATTTCGAGTTAACTCTTTATGTTTTAATTCATTATTTTTTTATATGCCCAAAAAAAAGTGTGAAAAAGATATAGAAAAAGAAACCAAGCTCACACACAAATATTTGTGTAAATGTGGATATTCATCAAAAAACAAGGAAAAACTCTGTAAACCCAAAAAAATTAAATCAGCAGGGTAGCCTCCAAACCAATTAAAACTCCTTATCAATTTAATGGGAAATTCTTTACCAATTATATTAGGACTGATTTTTTTATCGGCATTTTTAATCCCGCTTATCTATCCCTTGCTTAAAAAGAAACTGGGATGGGTCTTGTCCATTCTGCCTTTTGCCCTTTTCTTTGTAATAATGGGTGAGTTTACAATGTTAACCCCACATGAAGCCACCATTATCGAAACCTCCTGGGGTTTACTGGAAGGTATAGATTTTATTTTTCGGATTGACGGCTTAAGCTTGATTTTTGGCCTATTAATTAGCGGCATTGGTTTTTTGGTTGTATTATATGCTTCTTATTACATGGCCAAATACCAACGGCAAGCCCACTTTTTTGCCTACCTGGTATTGTTTATGGCATCCATGATTGGCTTGGTTTTCTCCGACAATCTAATTGCTTTATTTATTTTCTGGGAATTAACCAGCGTTGCTTCATTTTTTCTTATCGGGTTCAACCATCACGAAGATAAATCGCGACAGGCAGCTTTACAGGCCCTGCTTATTACCGGATTGGGAGGCTTGTGTCTTCTTTTGGCTGTTATCCTTATTGGCAACATTACCGGCACATACCAAATAAGCGAGCTTATTTCCGGCAACATTCACTTAGGGAACCATCCTCACTACTATCTTATTTTAACCCTGTTGATTTTGGCAGCTATTACTAAATCAGCACAGTTTCCATTTCATTTTTGGTTACCCGGGGCCATGCAGGCCCCAACTCCGGTAAGCGCCTATTTGCATAGTGCAACTATGGTAAACGCGGGAGTTTTTTTGTTGATACGGATGTATCCGGTTATGGGGGGTACAATGGTTTGGAAATATTCACTAATGCTTATTGGTGGAATTACTATGTTTTTAGGTGCTTTTTTCTCAATGGGACAAAAAGATTTTAAACGGATACTTGCCTTTACAACCATCAGCGCACTCGGGACCATGGTACTGCTAATAGGGATTGGTACAACCAATTCGCTGAAAGCTGCCATTGTGTTCTTTATTGTTCACGGAATTTATAAGGGAGGCCTGTTTATGGTGGCAGGTATTGTTGATAAAAGCACAGGGACCAGGGATATTTCTAAATTAGCATCGCTTTGGAAACCGCTGCCAATTACAACTATTTTTACCACGCTGGCGCTTATTTCAATGGCGGGCTTACCTCCAATGCTGGGCTTTATAGGAAAAGAATTAATTTACGAAGCAAAAATTCAGTTGCATGGTATGTCGTGGCTAGTGCTACCGTTGGGAATTGGTGCCAATATTATGATGGCGGCCATTTCTTTAACACTTTTTTTTGATGTATTCTGGCCATCAAAAAAAACTAACCATGTGCCGGCCAAACATTCGGAAAAAGACTATTCTTACACATTTCTGGCAGGCCCAATCGTTTTGGCGATTGGAGGGCTCATATTGGGGATCGCACCCAGCATACTCGACTATCCCATATCAAATGCCCTCTATTTTATCCGCTCCCAGTCAGTTGATGTGCACCTTTCGATTTGGCATGGCTTTAACCGGGTTCTGCTGCTCAGCATTTTAACTGTTTTATCGGGGATTATTGTGTTTTGGTTCAGAAAACCAGTTACAACAGCAATATCAAGTGCAATCGACTGGCTCGACAATTACCATCTGCCCAATTTATTTGCCACACTCATAAACCTGTATGTAAAAATTGCTTCAAAAAACACAGGGCGGTTGCAGCATGGTTATCACCGCTTTTACCTTTTAACTTTTTTCCTGGTTACAATGGCACTCGTATGGCTACAGCTATTTCGCATCACCGACTTACCCCTTCCCGAAGTTGAACCCCGCCCAATCAAAATCCATGTTGTATTACTGTTGCTGGTTACATCCATGGCCGTTATCTTTGCAGTACTTGCCAAATCGCGCTTGTCAGCTATACTGGCTATGGGTATGGTTGGGTACGGCATTGGTCTGTTATACCTTTATTTTGGGGCAGTTGACCTTGCCATCACCCAGTTTCTGGCCGAAACAGTTTTAATGGTGCTATTTGTAATGGTTATTTATTATTTGCCTGGGTTTGCTGTTTTATCTACCAAGGCATCCCGAATACGTGATGCCATTATTTCAATTGCAGTTGGAGTGTTTGTAACTTTGATCGTGTTAAAAGCACGTTTCCACTCATTTGAAGAACCCATATCAGGTTTTTATGCCGAGAACAGCCTAACCCAGGCACACGGCAGAAATATAGTAAACGTTATACTGGTTGATTTCAGGGCATTAGACACCCTGGGAGAGGTTACAGTTTTAACCCTTGCTGCAGCCGGAGTTTACTCCCTTTTCAGGTTTCAGATAAAGCGGTTAAAAGAGAAAAAACAAGCTGGAAACAAATGAGAAACATTATACTTGAAAAAATAGCACGACTTTTTCTAAGAGTAATGGCCATTTTAGCCATTCTGTTGCTTACTCGTGGACATAACAACCCGGGCGGAGGCTTCATAGCCGGTATTATTTTCTCAACCGGCTTTATTTTATACGGAATTGTCTTTGGTTCAGCCCGCATTGAAGACATTCTATATTTCCACAGCCGTAAGTGGATGGGAGTTGGTTTGATGCTGGTATTTATAGCCGCTATATTGCCAATTTTCTGGAGATTGCCACCACTTACAGGAATATGGTATATAGGGCAGTTTCCCTTAATAGGCGACCTGCATTTGGGGACACCCTTGCTTTTCGACACCGGCATTTTTATTGCAGTGACCGGGGTCATTCTTTCAATAGTTATAACCATAATGGACGTATTAAAATGGAACTCCTGATAGCGCTTTTTATAGGTTTATTATATTCATGCGGGGTATATTTAATCCTGCGAAGAAGTATTGTAAAAGTTATCCTGGGTGTATTTGTACTCAGCAATGCCACCAATCTGATTATTTTTCTTGCAGGGGGCATAAAACGTAGTGGCGCAGGATTCATTCCCGAAGGGGCCGAAACCATTGACCCCACAACCATTTCTGACCCTTTGCCACAAGCCCTTATTCTTACTGCAATTGTTATCAGCCTGGGAGTTTCAGCCTTTTTGCTGGCATTAAAGTATCGGTATTTTGATGTAACCGGCACACATGACCTGGACCAACTTAAAAACACCGACCAACGATGATATTGTTTACACTTATACTTATTCCTTTTACTTTCCTGTTTTTATCGTTCCTAATTAAAAAGTCAGGAATAAAAAAACTTTTGGCCGTATTGTTTGCCGTGCTAAACCTGTTTGCCGCAATTATTTTAGTCCCGGTGGTTAAATTTCGCGAAATTATTGTTGTTAATATGGGTTCATGGCCTGCACCATACGGTATATCGCTTGTTGCCGACCGCTTTAGCGTGTTTATGATACTTATTTCAGCAGTTGTTTTTCTAATTACCACAATTTATTCCACACAGGCTGTTGATAAAGAACGACAACAAAATGGACATTTTTTCTTTTCGTTTGGTATATTGATGGGAGTTAACGGTAGTTTTTTAGCCGGCGACATTTTTAATCTTTATGTATGGTTTGAGGTAATGCTCATGTCTTCATTTATTCTAATCAGTTTGGGTGGTGAAAGGGCCCAGCTCGAAGGCTCCATTAAATATCTGATATTAAACCTTTTATCATCATTGTTTTTTGTAGCCGGTATCGGTTTATTATATGGAAAACTTGGAACGTTAAATCTGGCCGATATTTCCTCTAAAATATCTTTGGCATCTGAAAACTTTGCATTGTTAAACCCTGCCTTAATATTAATTTTTGTAGGATTCTCAATTAAGGGGGCGCTTTTCCCATTTTTCTTTTGGCTGCCGGCATCGTACCACACGCCACCACCTGCGGTTACGGCTCTTTTTGCCGGATTGTTAACTAAAGTAGGCATTTATTCACTCATAAGGTTTTACACATTGGTTTTAAATTACGACCACGCCTTTTGGAACCAGGTCATTTTATGGATAGGTGGCCTTTCAATGGTTATTGGTGTAATTGCAGCCTCGTCGCAATACGAATTTCGTAAAATCTTATCCTTTCATATCATCAGTCAGGTAGGTTATGTAATTATTGCACTTGGATTTTATACAGTTGCCGGATTGGCAGCTGCCATTTTTTTTCTAGGCCACAACATGATATCAAAAACCAATGCCTTTTTAGTAGCAGGGTTGGTATATCGAAAAAAAGGAACGCTTAACTTAAAAACCCTGGGGAATGTTTTTCGTGAAAATACGCTCTGGGGTTTAATGTTTTTTGTTTCGGCATTCAGTTTGGCAGGACTACCCCCTTTTAGTGGTTTTATTGCAAAGTACCTGGTACTTAAAGCAGGCATTGAAGCCTCACAGGTTTTAATTACCATAATAGCGCTTTTTGTTGGGCTATTTACCCTGTTTTCGATGGTGAAAATATGGCTCGAAGTGTTTTGGAAAAAACCGCCCGAAGAAAAAATTGATGAAATAGAATATAGCCCATTTTCCGACAGGTGGATGGTTGTATCAACATTTATAATGACTATAGGAATAATTGTAATGGGAATTTGGGCCAAACCAATAGTAGAATATTGCGAGTTAGCTGCAACAGACTTGTTAAACCCATCAAAATACATCTATTATGTTATTGGCAGAAATTAAATCAATAATAATATTTAAGAAAGTCAGAAAATTATTCTATCTTATATATCTGTTCCTTTATTTCTGTTACAAAATAATAGAATCGGGATGGGCGGTTGGATGGATGATCCTTAAAGGGTCCAGAGGTGAAAACGGCGGTATTGTTGAATATCATACAAAGGTGCATAAATCGTGGCACCTGGTAATTCTGTTTAACATGCTAAGCATGACCCCTGGTTCATTGTCGGTCGATTTGTCAGATAATGGAGCAATAATTGAAGTCCATTTGCTTAATATAAACGAAGGGCAACAGTTTATCAGGGTAACCCAAAAAATTGAATCGCTGCTAATGAAAGCAATATAAAAGAGAATAATAAGTATCTGTTTTTTTCAGTAGAAAAGTATGGGGCAGTAACTGGGTTCGGGATAGTATGTTTAGGTGTAAGATGGATAGAAAATATTTTGAAGATATCTTAAAACCTTTCAAGGATTAACCCTATTAAAAGGGACGAATCTACCAGCCTAATCATCTAAAAAAAACCAATGTAAATTTAATCAGATAAAAAACGTATAAACATCAGAACACCCAATAATAATGGAACCATCGGTTTTCTTAGAATATGCTTCAGCAAGCGCATTATGGCTAATGACAATCAGCCTGTTTTTACCAATGTACCGATTGTTCAGAGGGCCATCACTCTCCGACCGGGTAGTGGCACTGGACCAAATTGCGGTTATTGTTGTAGCAATGATAATTTGTGAAGTTATATACTCCAGAAACGATTTATTAATGGATGTGGTACTTATTGTATCTTTTTTACTGGCTTTCGGGTCAATGATAATAGCAAGGTACCTTTACAAACAAACTAAACAGGATGATTGAAATTATTGTAGGCATATTACTTATTATAAGCGCTGTAATTGTGCTTATAGCGTCTATCGGAATCATCAGGTTCAGGAATTTATATTCACGTATGCATGTGGTTACCAAAGTTTCATCGTTTGGCTTGTTGCTATTATTAGTAGCAGTAAACCTTCTTTTTCAAAAGGTTTCTGTTTTTATTGAATCCATCCTAATATTTCATGTGCTTATTTTTCTATCGCCGGTATCGGCCCACGTAATTGCAAAGGTAACCCGTTGGCTTAACCAAAATAACGATAATATTACTGGCACTAACGAACCCGGTAAAAATAATCTCTGATGAACGCTATGATTTTTGCTGCAGGGTTGGGTAGCCGCCTCCGTCCCTTAACCGATAATTGCCCAAAGGCCCTTATTAAAATAGGCCACCGCTCATTGCTTGAAATTGCCCTGCTTAAATTGTCGCGGCTAAAAATTAAAAAAGTCGTGGTTAATGTGCATCATCATGCTCAACAAATTATTGATTTTATCGAAAACTACCCTCCTCAAAACTTTGAAATAATAATTTCCGATGAACGTGAACAACTGCTCGATACAGGCGGTGGACTTTTAAAAGCAGCGCCATTCTTCGTTGAAGGTTCACAAATATTAATATACAATGTGGATGTAGTTACTAACGCTAATATAGAAGCATTAATTCAGTATCATAATGCACATAAAAATTTGGCTACCCTGGTTGTACAAGAAAGAAATGCTTCACGTTACCTGATGTTCGACAATAATAATTTGCTTTGTGGTTGGCAAAACCCAAAAACCGGTGATAAAAAATGGGTTTCTGATGTTGTTGCATCAAAAGCAATGGGTTTTAACGGCATCCAGGTAATTAATTATGAATTGCTCAATTTAATTGATGCAAAAGGGGCTTTTCCTATTATTCCTTTATATTTAAAACTGGCTGAAAAACATCGTATCTCAGGATGGGTTGACAGTAAAAGTGAATGGTTTGATGCAGGGACGCCGGAAAAATTGAAGAACATAAGAGAGTTCTTTTTAAATTGCAACCCTGAAAAACTTCACACCTTTCTTTAATACAATCAAAAATGGGTTTCAGTAAAAATCAGATTGTTTTGGACAAAACATTTCAGAAAAACGATAGGAATTTCACTATTTTAGGGCATAGCCGTTAAGCTAAAGCTGAAAGTAAAACCTAAAAATACTTCATGGCAGTCGTTTGTAGTTTTGTGGCTCATAATAAGGCAATTTGGATTTAAAATGTACCTTTTCATACCGGAACCTGCATTTACCTCCGCTCAGTTGCAGAACCAGGTTAAAACAGGAATATTAAATGGGCCAAATGTTTCAGGTTTAGCGGGTTTCCTGATTCTTAAATATAGGTAAAAAAATGACCCTGTTTAAAAAGTTAAAATTTAAGGCTGTGTTACATAAAAGTAAACACAGCCTTATCATTTTTTTAAAAAATTTAAAGGGTTTATATTCTAATAAAAATTTGTATTTGTTTTTAACTAATAACTATTTCCCTCTTCCCCTCTAGTATTTCTTTGGCCATATCAAGAATTGTGGTGTCATCCAGTTCTACAATTCCACCATCGGGACCTTGTTCAATGTGTATCCCAATACTTTTACCCCGAACGTAGTTGGCACCGCCAAAATAATTACGAACTGTTTCTACGTCGAGGCTTAAAGCCTCTGCAATACTTCGCATACTTCCTTCAGGGAGACTATCTTTAATCTTCCTGAGCTGGTTAAATGTTATTGTTGTACTCATATTGAAAGGTATTTAAAGATTATTGACTGATATTAAAGATAGGTAAAAAAAGCTTGTTTTAACAATAATTTAACATCTCTCTTCTCTGTTTTAACAATAATTAATAAATAAAATAAGGCAATTTTGATCAAATCACAACATTACAGCACATTGTAATATATTATTAATTGCTTTCTATCTGATTGCCATTAAAATAAAGTTTTTTAAAAAAAAATATCAGATAATGCAAAAAAGGTCAATAAATATTAATATTGAAATAACCATCCAGAAAACCCATTGAAAAAGTTTAATTAAACCTTGTTTCACCGGTGCTGTTAATGCAATAATTAGCTGTGCAATTGCATAACCTCCATATGTAACAGCAATAAATTTAAGAATATCATCAGGATTTTCAAATATCAAATTGCAGCCCAACGACAAAGAAATTAAAATAATCGTTGTTAATACCATAAATACAGACATGTAATGAAATAAACCCATCATTACACGCTTAGGTATTTCTTCAACTTGTGAACCCATAACAGGTTTTAAAAATTCCCTGGACCCAATTATAAAATGGCCAATAGTTGCAAAACCTGCCACTAACCCGGCCAGAAAAACAACTATATTCATGCTAAAGTTTTAAATTTATTAATTTATTTGTTCCCTCTTTTAAATTTATTAATTGAATATTATTTGGTTTTACCAGTTATCATATCTCTAAAAATAGTACAATAAACATCTCTTCATAAACCATCATCCAAAATATTCATTAATCATTTCAGCCAGTTTATTCCTGTCAATTGGTTTTGGTAAATAATTGTTGCAACCCGACTCAATTGCCTTCTCTTTATCGCCAGCCAAACAATAGGCAGTTTGGGCAATTATAATAACATACTTGTTGAATTCCCGAATAAGCTTTGTTGCTTCATACCCATCCATATCTGGCATTCCAATATCCATTAAAATCAAGTCGATATCCGGATTCTTCCTGGTAATTTCAACTGCTTCAAGGCCTGTTACGGCTTTTATAATTTCCCTGTTAAAATTGCTTAATAATAATGTTGTTAACTCCTCTGAAACACTGTCGTCTTCAACAATTAAAATTTTCAATTTTGGGTCTGGTGCAGAACTCACTTCAACCGGATTCTCGTCCCTGCCTTCTAATTTTTTGTTATTAAAAGGTAAAGTAAAATAAAAGGTTGATCCAACACCGGGTTTACTCTCCACCCATATTTTCCCGCCAAGCATTTCAACGTATGCCTTGGTAATTGATAAACCTAACCCTGCTCCCTGCATGGCCATCCTGTCTTCAATATCTTCCTGGATAAATCGTTCAAAAATAGCATCCTGACGGCTTGGTTGAATACCTTTACCCGAATCTTTTACAAAAAATTCAAGTTCTGGTTTTTCAAGTTCTTCTCCCTGTTTTTTCCCTGTTGTTTTAATATAACCAAACTCTATAAAGCCTTTTTGAGTGAATTTTATGGCATTTTTTATAAGATTAAGTAATATTGCATAAACCTTTTCTCTATCTGTTATTATAAATGCCCTTGGTGTTGATAATGACAATTTAAATGATAAATCCAATCCCTTTTTATCTGCCTCGGGTTTAAAAAAATTAAATAAATACTCAATTTGCTCGTTAATATTAACTTCGCCCAACTGAATCTCCATCTGGCCGGCCTCAATTTTTGAAATGTCAACTATATCATTTATAATATTTAACATCCTAACACCACTTTTTTCAATAATATTTATGTATTTATTATGTTTCTCATTGGTCAGGTCAGGAGATTTCAGCAATTCTGCAAATCCAAGTATGCCGTTCATGGGAGTACGGATTTCATGGCTCATATTGGCCAAAAAAGCTGATTTAAGCCTGTCGCTTTCTTCAGCCCTTGTTTTGGCAACTACGAGTGAGTCAATAAGTTCTTTCTTTTCAGTTACATCCTCCTTTATCGCTATAAAATGTGAAATATCGCCATCGGGTTTAAAAAGTGGCGTGATTATGGCATATTCCCAATAAAGCTCACCATTTTTCTTTTTATTTTGCAGTTCCCCCTGCCAATCAGAACCGGTTAAAATTTTATCCCACAAATCTTTATAAAACAAATCATTTTGCCTGCCCGATTTAAGTACCCGGGGACTATTTCCTAATAATTCATCGGCGCTATATCCTGTTAATTTTGCGCATGCTTTGTTTACATATTGAATTATCCCATTTTTATCGGTTATTATAATAGCTGCCGAATTCTGCTCAACGGCCCTTTCTAAAAGACGTACCTGCTTTTCAGCTAAAACTTTTTCTGTAATATCAATAATATAGGCCCTAATATTAACCAGATTTTGATTATTATCATATTCGCCTACAGTATTAAATATTGTATGTAAAATTTTCCCATTTACAGATAAACAATCACACGCATAATTTTCAATTTTTCTTTTTTCGTGAATTTTATTGATAATGTCAGTAAAACTTGTTGGTTGAACAAACAATCCGGTAATTGGATAGTTTAATGCCTCTTCTTTTAACGAGAACCCAAATAATTTTACAAATGTTTTGTTGCAAAACAATAATTTTCCTTCTGGTGTAAATAACAGATCGGCAGAAATATCATCTTCGAAAAAGTCCCATAAATATTTTCTGCTCTCCAATAACTCTTTCTGGGCCATTTTTTGTTCGGTTATATCCTCAATATAACCTTCCAGATAAATTACTTTTCCATCAGGACCGTACACCCCCTGGCCCCGTTCCCATACCCATCTTATCTCCCCATCGGGCTTTCGAATTTGATATTCATATGTAAAGGTTGATTTTTTTGCTATTACCCTGTGCCATAATTCCCATAATGGTTCCCGAAATTCTTCAACAATAATATCATTAAATGACACTGTTTTGTTATTTATTAACTCATCAGGATGGTAGCCTGTAATTTTATAACAGGATTGGCTTATAAAATGGGTTGTCCAATTTCTATCGAATGCCTGCCGGTAAGCCATTCCGGGTAAATTATCAACTAAAGTTGAAAGAACCCGCTCACTTTCAAGCAGTTTATTTTCTGTTTCCTTTCTTAATGTTATATCACGGGCTATCCCCAACATATTTCCATCGGGCATTTCGGTACTAATAACCTCCCCTGTAAAAATGGTGCCATCTTTCCGTTTAAACTGCCATTCCCTTAAATGAAAGTTTTTCTTTTGGGCCAAAGTTAGCAACTGGTCTATACTATTACTTTTTGATGGTATAAAAACATTGGAAATATGCATTCCTATGATCTCATTATATTCATAACCTATCATTAACGCTCCGGCCTTATTAACGTCTTTATAATATCCATTTGCATCTGCAATGAAAATTCCATCGGGGGCGTGTTCAAACAAAGTGCGGTAACTGGCTTCGCTCTTAATTAACCTCTCTTGGGCCAGTTTTTTTTCTGTTATATCCATTGAAATGCCAAAAGTACCTATAATTTCTCCATGATTATTAAACAACGGCATTTTGGTTGATGAAACCCAGGTGTCTGGTTTATAAGACCATGTCTCTTTCTCTTCTATGGTTATAGGCTCACCTGTTAAAATTATTTGCTGTTCATCATTAAAGGCTGATTGGGCATGTTCTTGTGTAAAGAAATCAAAATCACTTTTCCCGATTGCCTCTGATGAATTTTGCAATCCAAATTTTTTTGCCTGCGCCGCGCATATCCTTAAAAAACGGCTGTGTTTATCCTTAAAGTAAATACTTCCCTTAAAATTATCCATAAGGGCATCAAGCAGGCTTTTTTCTTTTTCCAAAGCTTCTTCAGCCTGTTTTCGGTTTGTTATATCAAGAATAATAGCAACAAAAGCTTTTTCACCATCAAAATTGGAAAGTTGAAGGTGAACCTCAACAAAATAGGTTGACCCATCTTTACGCCTATGGAAAGTTTCAAAAACCAACTTATTTTTTTCACCTTTAAAAATCGGTTGAAGAAAATTCGTAAATGTTTCCCGGGTAAAATCAGGCTTAATTTCAAATGCTGTTAGTTTATATAATTCGCTTTTTGAATAACCAAGATTTTCAATTGCAACTTTATTACCATAAAGAAATTTAAAAGAAGTGGTATCAAAAACATAAATTTCATTTAAAGAATTTTCAACTAAATCTGAAATACTTTTAAATTTTGCTTCTGTTTGCTTAAGGTAGGTAATGTCGTTTAAAATGCCAATAACTCCTATTATTCTATTTTCATTATCCCTGTAGGGAATTTTTATAGTATTAATCCAAAATTCCTTCTCATTTTTTGTATACTTTTCTTCAAAAACCATTAATTGTCCACTCTCTAAAACTTTACGGTCGTTTTCCCTAAATAATCCGGCCAAATCAGGTGGATAAAAGTCATAATCATCTTTGCCTGTAATTTCATTTGGTGTAGTACCCAATTCATCTGAAAATTTTTTGTTACAAGTTATATATCTGGATGTTATATCTTTAATAAATATTTTTTGTGGCAACTGCTCTTCTAATAATTGTTTTAGGATTTCATTTTTATAAACTCCTTCACCCTCTACCCTTTCTTCCTTTACTTTTAATTTATCTCTTTTTTTTAAAAGAAATAATTCTTTTTGCAACAACTCAATCTCTGCAATGAGTTCATCTTTGGTTTTTGAGTGGTTGTTTTTCATAGTACTCTAATTTGACCGGGTTGTTGCTCCCTTTAATTAATCTTAACCGGTTATTATATTATGTGTATTTAGCAATATTTTAATAAGCAGTTATTTGTTAATTACTTTTGAAATTTTACGCAAAAGTAACTTATAGAGTTAATCATTGCATTATTTTTTTTAAAATAAAAAACTGATTTTCGCACGGGAATAAAACAAAACGCTTTTGATTTTTCATTTTTAACTTAATCATATGGAATTAAACTTGTATTAATAATTTTTAAAAAAAATATTTTGAATTAGAATATTTTACCGGCCATTGCATGGTATCGAAAAGTAGAAAACAGTTCCTTTACCTTCTTCACTTTCTACACCTATTGAACCACCAAGAGTTTCAACATAGGTTTTTGCTATTGCCAAACCCAACCCTGCACCTTGTGTTGCACTTTTGTTTTGAATATCAGCGTGCACAAAACTATCAAATATGGCCTGCATCCTGTTTTTTGGGACACCAATTCCTGTATCTTTAACTGAAAACATTATGTATTGTCCTGCCTTTTCACAAGCAATCTCAATTGAACCCTGGCAGGTAAATTTTATTGCATTGGTAATTAAATTGTTTAAAATAGTCTTTAGCTTTTCATGATCGGTATAAATAATATGATCACTTAGTGTCAAAGAATTGTTTATTAATATGTTTATTCCTTTTTTTTGAGCTTCCTGGTTAAATGTTGTATAAAAAACTTTAAGCTGGTCATTTATATTTACCGGTGAATATGATAGATTTATTTGCCCTGATTCAATTTTTGAAATATCAATAATATTGTTGATTATATTAATAAGGCGTTCACCATTTTTCTCAATAATGTCAATATAATGTCGCTGCTGTTCCCCAGTAAGATCAATCTCCTTTAGAAGTTCGGCAAAACCAATAACACCATTCATTGGGGTCCTTATTTCATGACTTAAATTGGCAAGAAATGCCGTTTTAAGCCGATCACTTTCTTTTGCTTTTTCTAAAGCCCACACTATTTCTTTTGTTCGTTTTTCAACCTCAATTTCTAAATTCCGATTTGAAAATTGTAATGAAACATTCATTTCCTTCAATTTTTCCCTATTAATTATATCCTGCCTCTTATTTCGAAAATTTTTAACCGAAAGTAAAATAGATATAAACAAAGTTGGTACTATTAGAAATATTAATGGCTTGTAATTATCACTCAAAGTTTGGCAAAAATACATTGTTGTTAATAGTGCAAAAAAAGAACAAACAACATATACCACAGAATAATAAATATTTAAATAGAGAAAGAAAGTTGTCAAAAGCACTACAATGACATAGGTTGAATAGCCCAAAAAACTAAATTCTATTCCTGTAATAATAGCTGCCCAAATTAAACAAAGCATTGGGTATGTGACAATAACAACATTTAAAATAGAACTATTTTTATTAAAGCCGTACCATAAAATTAAGGCTGCAGTAATTGATATTATGGCCAAAATAAAATCCAGTATTTTATAGTAAATTAAGTAGCCAAAATCCCACGGGTCAGGAAAAAAAAAATCAACAAACAGGGCAAAAAATGAAAAACCAATACCAATCAAACTTAAAAATTTTAAACTTGAATGGTTTGCTTTTATTATCTGATCTTTAACTGTCTGATTTTCCATCCGTTAATAACTAATAAGTTCACCACTGTCCACAAAAAAATTTAATTGTTTAATGAAACCCTCTATAATAAAAATATTAAAACAAAATGATTTAAGTACTATTTATATAATTGTTTTGGGACAATAGTAAGTGTAAAATAAACAAATTAGTTGGAAATATAAATGGAGTAACAGAAATAACCTGACTAAAATTGAGTTGTCAGATTAGGTGTTGTAACAAACTAAATAGCTAAAATAACTTTTACGTTCTAAATTTACGATATATGGAAAAAGTTATTTCAAATTAACCTTTATATTACAATTGGCTGTTCATTATTTATCAGGAAACAACAAAAAATATTATAAATCAATATTTTATTGATATTATTTAAAAAATATTTTTTGGAAAAACCTCCTGCATTGTTAAACCGGTTATTTATGAAAAAAGGAAAGTAATTGGCTTGGAATTTAATTTGATGATAATTATGATTTCAACAACCAGATAGCTATGCTTTTATTAAAATCTGAACAATCAGTAAACCAAAGTAAATTTGAATTAAAAGAAATATTCATACTTTTTTTCTGAAATAATAAAATCTCAATTTCACATTAATTTCAACAATAGCTTAGATGAATAAAAAATAACAAAAACTGTTGTACCCAAAATTCCAATTATTATTAACGTTTCCTTTCCAAACTCCTTGCTGGTAAATTTGGGTTGGTGCAAAATTCTAAAAGAAATCTTTTTATAAGCATAATAAGTTAAAGCAGCGATTAAAATCCCCAACACCCACCCGCCAATTATATCACCTGGATAGTGCAGCCCCATATAAATTCTTGAATAAGAGTTAACAAAAGCCCATAAAAACATAGAGGCAATTATATACCATTTACGAATAAACAATGAAGATATTAAAGCCAATCCTATTGAATTTGCTGCATGAGAGGAAACAAAACCAAATTTCCCTCCCTTTTTCCCATTTACCAACTTAACAATTCCTTCCAAAGAGGGTTCGTGCGATGGTCTTAACCTCTCAAAAAACTCTTTAAATACACTACTTGATATTTGATCACACAATACTATTACTAAAACAACAGCCAATAATGGCAATATCACACTTCTTCCATAATGGTAACACAACACAAAAAAAATTGATATATAAAAGGGAACCCATACAGGGATACTTGTAAATACCCAGAAAAAATTATCCCAGAAAGGAGAATTAAGACTGTTAAAAAATAAAAGTAAATCTGTATCAATTTTAATTAAAGTTTCCAATGAAAAAAAAGTTAATGGTTATATTTTATGGTCATCTAATATAATCAAAATAATTATTACCCCAAAACCAGATTTGGTTTCAGGGAAATATTTTAGTTTATTGAATAGTTTGGCTTCATATTAGTAATAATTACTTTTGTGAATTAAACACTGAAAAATTAACAACCATAGGGAGTTTATTTTTAAAACTAAACAAAGACAATAATTTAAAAAAACACAAACTAATCTAATTCATACTTAATGGAGCTAAATCTAAAAAATCCAATTATTTTTTTCGACCTTGAAACAACTGGCATTAACATTTCAGCCGACCGAATAGTTGAAATAGCTATTTTAAAGATACATCCCGGCGGAAAAGAGGATATTAAAACCTATCGTATTAACCCGGAGATGCCAATTCCGCCCCAGTCATCTGAAATTCATGGAATTTTTGATAATGATGTTATTGACTCGCCAACATTTAAACAAGTTGCAAAACAATTGGCCAACTTTATGGAAGGCTGCGATATAGGTGGGTTCAATTCCAATAAGTTCGATATTCCTCTGTTGGCTGAGGAATTTTTAAGGGCCGGAATAGATTTTGACATGCGTAAACGTAAGTTTATTGACGTACAAACAATTTTCCATAAAATGGAAAAACGCACCCTTTCTGCTGCATATATGTTTTATTGTAATAAAGAGCTGGATGGTGCACATGGGGCAGAAGCCGATACAAGGGCCACTTACGAAGTACTTAAAGCTCAGATGGACAAATACCCCGATTTAAAAAACGAAGTTTCATATCTGGCAGAATTTTCAACATTTAATAAAACGGCTGATTTTGCTGGTCGTATTATTTATAACAAGGATGATGAAGAGGTATTTAACTTTGGTAAGTATAAAGGAATTAAGGTGTCTGATGTATTTGAAAAAGACCAGGGATACTATTCATGGATGATGAATGGTGATTTTCCGTTGTACACAAAAAAAATTCTTACCGAAATAAAACTCCGACAATTTAAAAAATAGAAATAAACTAAATTCCGGATTTTCGTCTCTAATAAATTACTATTCCGGATGATTTAAATGACACCAATAATATATTATAAGCATGAAAATACTATGTATTGGCCGTAACTATATCGGGCATGCCATGGAACTTAATAACCATGTACCAGCCGAACCGGTAGTTTTTTGCAAACCAGATACTGCATTGCTAAGGAACAATGCCCCATTTTTTATACCGTCATTTGCCAAAGACTTTCACTACGAGGTTGAATTGGTATTAAAAATAAACCGGTTAGGTAAAAATATAGATGAAAAATTTGCATATCGCTATTACAATGAAATAGGCTTGGGTATTGATTTTACAGCCAGAGACCTTCAGGACGAACTTAAGAAAAAAGGATTACCATGGGAAAAATCAAAGGCATTTGACGGTTCAGCTGTTATTTCTGAATTTGTTCCCATTTCGAGATACCATAATAATTTAAACGATATTTCTTTCAGATTAAGTGTAAATAATGAAATTCGCCAATCAGGCAACAGCAGGGATATGATTTTTAATTTCGACCAGTTGATTTCAAATATTTCCAAATATTTTACATTAAAAATTGGTGATTTAATATTTACAGGAACACCTTCAGGCGTTGGGCCTGTTGCGATTGGCGATCGATTAAAAGGCTACATTTCAGACACATGTTTTTTTGATTTTATGGTGAAATAATATCAAAAATCAGCAGGGGTTCAGGGTTTAATTTAACTATGCTTAAGGGCAATATTTTTAAATCTTATGATTGACCATTGTAACCTATACTTCTGAACCGGGACAAAAACCGTGAGGGTTCCAAACAAAATTATAAGCAAACCAGCCTAATTTAAGGAAGGGTAAAAAAAAAGTTGTTTCAAAAAAGAAACAACCTAAAAAAATTTAATTTCCCAAAAGTTAAATGCGAAATTGTTGTATTTTTTATTGCTGAAACTTACTCAGTTTCAACTTCAGTATCTTCTTCAACAACTTCAGTTAAAGAATCAACCGGAGCTTCGGTTTGTTCCATTACAACTTCTTCTTTAACTTCCTGTTGTTTCGGGGTTGAAGTTCCACATGCAACTAAAAAACCAGCCAAAATAGCAAAATAAGCAACTTTTTTCATCTAAGTAAATGTTTAGAATTTTTTGGTAAAATAATTAGTTTTCGACCACAAAATTAATAAACGAAAGTAAATGATCAGTGTAATTTTAAAATAAAAACCACGGTTGCCCTAAATTTTAGCAACCATGGTTATAAAAAAATACTAATTACCCGATTTAAAAAAGCCTAAATCATTAAGCGATGAATTTGATATATACTCAAACTTACCATGATTATCAGACCTTCCCATTTTAATGAAAATATCCGCTGATGATCTGAACATATCATTCTTCTCAGTATCAAGCAATAACAGATATCCCATAATTATATTGCCGGCCATTTCAACTAACCGTCGTGCATGAAAATCAATGTATTCATTGTCTTTAACATCCATTACAAGTTTAACAGCCTTCACATACTCTTCTGTCATACCAATTAAAATCCTACGATAGCCGTGCAATTCAGGTTTTAAATGCATGGCCTCGTATTCCCTGATTCTATCTGTATAACCACCGGTTGTAACTCCCCTGATGGCAGCTACTACCTGAAGTTGGGTTGTACCTTCGTATATGGTTGTTATCCTTGCATCACGGTAAATGCGTTCAATTGGATAATCTTTCATAAAACCACTACCACCATGTATTTGCAGTGAATCGTAGGCAAGTTGATTTGAATATTCGCTGGTTGTTCCTTTAAGCAAGGGAGTAAAGAAGTCAGCCAAACGCTGGTAATACTTCATTTCACTTCTTTCTTCTTTTGAAAGCGTTCTTTCCTCGCTGATATGCATATAAGTTTTGTACATATCAACAAATCGGCTTGTTTCATATAACAAGGTTCTTCCGGCATCAAGCCTGGCTTTCATTCGGGCAATCATTTCATAAACCGCCGGAAATTCAATAATAGCTTTCCCAAACTGCTTTCGTTCGTTTGCATACGCTACTGCCTCTCTATATGCCGCTTCGCACAAACCAACCGACTGGGCGCCAATTCCAAGCCTTGCCCCATTCATAAGGGCCATCACATATTTAATTAGCCCCATTCTTCTTTCTCCAACTAATTCTGCCGGTGCATCTTTGAAAACAAGTTCACAGGTTGGGGAACCCTTAATACCCATTTTGTTTTCAATACGTCGTATTTTAACTGCTTTACTATTTCTGTCATAAATAAACATTGATAAACCACGCCCATCACTGGTACCAACTTCGCTACGGGCAAGAACCAGAGAAACATGTCCGTCACCATTGGTAATAAACCTCTTTACGCCGTTTAAATACCATTTATTATCCTTTTCGTTAAAAGTTGCCTTTAACTGAACTGCCTGCAAATCAGAACCGGCATCAGGTTCTGTTAAATCCATTGCGGCGGTTTCGCCCTGGCAAATACGGGGTAAATAACGCATTTTCTGATCTTCATCAGAAAACTCATTTATGGTTTCAGCGCAATCCTGAAGTCCCCATATATTAACAAATCCTGCATCGGCCCGTGATACAATATCAGCTGCCATTATGTAAGGAACAATTGGAAAATTTAAACCACCATATTTTCTTGGAAGTGTAATGCCCATAAGACCGGCTTTTACAAGGGCATCAAGATTTTCTTGTGTACCTTTTGCATATACAACTTCATTATTAACTATTTTTGGTCCTTCAGCATCAACGCCTTCGGCATTCGGAGCAACTATGTCACCACATATTTCACCAACAATTTCAAGTACTTTTTCATAGCTGTCCATGGCATCCTCAAAATCCAAGGGAGCATAATCAAAATTTTCTTTATCCCTAAAATCACGTTCTTTCAGGGCTACAATTTGCTTCATCAGCGGATGCTGAAGGTGAAAAAGCAATTCAGGGTTATCTGTAAAAAAATTAGCCATTTTTCTTCCATATTAGGGACTAATTATTTAGTCCGGAATAAAACTTATTTTTTAAATAGTAATCAAAAATTATTTACTATTCTTTTTATAATATTTAATCATTCGGGGGATTATCTCCATAACATCGCCAGTAATAACATAATCGGCAATTTTGTTAATGGGTGCATTTGCATCGTTATTTATTGCAATAACTATTGATGATTCTTCCATCCCTGCAGTATGCTGTATTTGACCTGATATGCCGCATGCAATATAGAGTTTTGGCCGCACGGTAACCCCGGTTTGTCCAATTTGTCTTTCATGGGCAGTATAACCGGCATCAACGGCAGCTCGTGATGCACCTACCTCACCGCCAAGCACCTCGGCAAGGTCATACAACGCCTGAAAATTCTCCTTTGACCCCATTCCGTACCCTCCGGAAATAATTATGGAAGAGTTTTTGATGTTAACACGGCTTTTCTCCATGTGTCTTTCAATTACTTTAACCACAACATCTTCCGGCTTAATGTATTTATTAACATCTATACTAACAACTTTCCCTTTATGGCTTGCAGAAAAAATTTCTTTTTTCATAACGCCTTCGCGTACAGTTGCCATTTGGGGCTTGCAATCAGGGTTAATAATTGTTGCAACAATGTTACCACCAAAAGCCGGGCGGATTTGATACAATAAATCTTTATAAACTTTCCCGGCTTTTTTATCTTCATGGTCTCCTATTTCCAAAGCGGTACAATCGGCAGTTAGTCCGCTAACCAAAGCAGATGATACCCTCGGGCCTAAATCACGGCCCATTGTGGTTGCACCAAGCAATGCTATTTGAGGTTTAAGCTCTGTAAATAATCCGTTTATTACAGCTGCATGGGGCAGGGTAGTATAAGGATCAAGTCTTACATCGTCACCAACATAAACGTTATCAACACCATACGGGAACAATTGATCTTCCACTCCTTTTAATTTGTGACCTAGAACAACCGCGTCCAGCTTGCAATTCAACCTGGTGGCAAGGGATTTACCTTTAGTGAGCAACTCAAGGCTCACATCGGCTACTTTTCCCTCGTCCATCTCACATATTACAAAAATATTGTTCATTTTTTTATTTTATTATCTAAACCCTAACAGGGAAGGTTTAACTTTGAGTAATTTGACTAGATTAACCAATAGTGTGGTTTATAATTAGTTCCTTAATAAGTTCTTCAATTTCCGCATCGGACCCTGATAAAACTTTTGACTCCTTAGCCTGAAAAACCACATTCTCTATTGTCTTTACCTTAGTTGGTGATCCTGATAAACCTAACCAGGTGATGTCAGTTTCAATATCATTTACACTCCATTCCTGAATATTTAAAAACGGCCGGTTGGCTGTTATACCAATATAATCTTCAGTTAGGTTTTGCCTTTCAGAAATGGTACGGGCATGTTTATACTTCATTATTAATTTGGCAGCCCTAGGACGACAAGCTGCGGCTGAACTATTAACAGTTATAACGCAAGGCATCGGGGCCTCTACAGTTTCAACACCTCTTTCCAGGCGTCTCTTAATAACTATCTTTTTCTTATCGGCCATTAAAACTTCTTCAGCATAAGTTACCTGTGGTAAACCAAGTTTTTCGGCAACCTGTGGCCCCACTTGTGCAGTATCTCCATCAATAGCCTGACGCCCGGCAATTATAAGATCAAAGTCTTTAATTTTTTTAATGGCACATGATAATGCATAAGAAGTAGCTAATGTATCAGAACCAGCAAATGCCCTGTCAGTTAAAAGATATCCGTTATCAGCTCCACGATATAATCCTTCACGGATAATATCAGCAGCCCTTCCAGGGCCCATGGTCAAAATTGTAACAGTTGACCCCTTGTGTTTTTCCTTTAACCGCAACGCCTGTTCAAGTGCATTCAAATCCTCCGGATTGAAAATGGCCGCTAATGCAGCACGATTTACCGTACCGTCTGCTTTCATAGCATCCTTACCCACATTCCTGGTATCAGGCACTTGTTTGGCAAGTACAATAATTTTTAATCCCATTTTAACAAATTTAATTACTACAGTTATTCAACGACCGACAAATATAATAAAACAGATTGTTCCTACAACCCTTTAAATAAGCTGCTTTAAAAGTTCATTACAACCCTTAAAATGTTATAACATCCACCCAAACAAATAGTTATATTTTGATTTATTTCTAATTCAGACCGCCAATTTTAAATATAGCTGGTTACTTCAAAACAATTTATAATTAATTTAAGTAAAAACGATTATTTAAATTTTTATGGCGAAAATTCAAACCTTAAATTCTCAAGTAATTGATAAACATTTTTTAGACCATATCGTTATTTATGTAAAAAGCCATGAAAAATGCAATTATTTTTATAATTGTAATTCAACATTTTTTTCTTATGGGGCAAAATGACTCTTCACAAAAAACTGGTTCCCAGTTTCGAACTTTAACAGAAGCCGAAAAACATGTTATATTAAATAAAGGTACAGAAATGCCATTTACAGGTATTTTTAATAAACATAAGGAAAAAGGCGTGTATGCTTGTAAGCAATGCGGAGCACATCTTTACAAAAGCGATGACAAGTTTGAAAGTAATTGTGGCTGGCCAAGTTTTGATGACGAAATAAAAGGGGCGGTAAAAAGAAAACCTGATTCAGACGGGAGAAGAACTGAGATAATTTGTTCAAATTGCAAGGGTCATTTAGGCCATATATTTATGGGTGAAGGATTTACACATAGAAACACCCGTCATTGCGTAAATAGTATTTCCCTGATATTTATTCCGCATATAAAAGAGAAGAAATAAATTGGGGAGATCCAATATTCTTACACCCTTAACGTACCATTATTTTAAAAGTTGCTGAGGGTTGATTTGGTGTTGGAGAAACTCTGACAAGATAAACGCCATTTCTAAATAATGCTGTGGGAATTTTGGCAATATTATTCTGAATTGACTCGTATTTTACAACTTCTGATCCGGTTAAATTAAACACCTGTACCAGGTATTTATTGCTTTCGAGTGGGTTATTAACTACAATTTCGTTGCTTGCCCCATCAAAATAAACAATTACTGATTTTTCATTAGTTGAATTTACTTTGTTATTACCCGCAAATGCCTGCCCACTTAATGTAAGTGGTAAATTAATAAAAGCAATAACAAGTATAAAAAGTAAATTCTTCATTATCATATCCTGAATATTAAAATATCCAAAAATCAATTCGTTGTAAACTTATACAAAAAAAAAACAAAATTGTTTCAAATGGGGAAAGTTTTATTCATAAAAAAACGATTTTTGTAAATAAAACCAAGATTTGTAAATGCAGGGTTTAACAGCCTGTTTACTTACTAATTATTCATTTTCTGTAACAAATTATGATTTAATGACAGTTGACCTATTTATTCCATGTTTTATTGACCAAATGTTTCCACAAACAGGTTGGAATGTAGTAAAAACTTTAGAAAAAGCAGGCGTGCAGGTAAATTACAATCCATCACAAACTTGTTGTGGGCAACCTGCCTATAATAGCGGGTTTTGGAAAGAATCGGGTAAAATGGCAGTTAAATTCATCAATGATTTTCCAATTGACAGGCCGATTATAGTACCATCAGCATCTTGCGCAGGTTTTGTTAGGAATCATTTTGTTAAGGTATTGGAAAAAGATTTTGCCCTTTTTTTTGAAGTGGAAAGATTAAAAAGGAATATTGTTGAATACACTGATTTTTTGGTTAATAAAATCAATTTTACTGATTTCAAAGCCCATTTCCCCCACATGGTAACCTACCATGATGGTTGTTCCGCATTACGTGAATATGGCTTAAAGGATGAACCAAGAATACTTCTATCGAAGGTTTCGGGACTCCACTTGGTTGATATGGAAGAGAACAAAACCTGTTGTGGTTTTGGCGGTACTTTTATGGTTAAGTTTGATGCCATTTCAACAGCAATGGTTGAACAAAAAGTACAAAATGCTATTAAAACAGGTGCTTCATACATTATTTCAACTGAAGCATCTTGTTTAATAAATATCAACAGGTATATTTTATCAAATAATTTGCCAATAAAAACAATGCATATTTCTGATGTCCTTTCAAAATATTAATTTATGTGGCTTATTCTGCAATTTCATCCGGATTAAGATAAATTTTTCGTTTATACTCTTTGTATGAAGGGCAAGCCTCGGATTCATTCAACACAAAATATGACCACTTTTTAAGGTATTCGCCTAGTCCGTAGTTAATTACCATTTGGTCAATCTCCTTCTCAAATCGTTTTTTCCCTTTAACAGATAAATATTGCCAACCACGGAAAAGCACACCAAACAAATTTCTGCTTTTATAATCCTTTATATGCATTAACTCATGAGCCCATAATCCGGTTTTAGCATAATCCGGAACGGCTGCGTATGTTATACCACAATATTGCACACGCTTGTTAATCCTGATAATATATGTTCTGTTATCACGCGAATTAAAAATAGTATATAAAGCTGGACGAACAGTCATTGTGGTTTTTAAATCAGAATACCTGATTATTATTTTCTGGTTATGCAATTCGGGAACAGCCTTGATTAGGGGAAATACTACAGAGTAATGATAAAAGGGGATTTGCCATCTTTCAGGAATAGTATATGAAAAAGCTGCTTCAGGATTATCATTTCCACCTTCTGCTACATGACTATTAACAAAAACATTTAACAAGCATATAAATACACCTAACACACGAATCCCTGCCATAATGCTTTTTAGTTTAGCTTACGCCAGTAATTCATTTTGGTTACAACTAAGTAACTAATCTCTCATTTGAAGACCATGTAATTTTTTGTAAATACCATCTTTGTCAATTAATTGCTGGTGTGAACCAGATTCAACAATTTCACCTTCATGAAAAACACAAATTAAATCAGCGTTTCTTACGGTTGACAACCTGTGCGCAATTACTATCGATGTACGGTTAACCATAAGATTTTCCAGGGCTTGTTGAACCAGCATTTCAGACTCGGTATCAAGGGCAGATGTTGCCTCATCAAGAATTAAAACCGGTGGATTCTTTAAAATAGCCCGGGCAATACTTAACCTTTGTCGCTGACCACCCGATAATTTACTTCCCCTGTCTCCAATAACCGAATCATAACCATCTTCGGTTTCCATAATAAAACGGTGAGCATTAGCTATTTTTGCAGCAGCTATTACATCCTCCAATGTTGTATCATCAACCCCAAAAGCAATATTATTATATATGGTGTCATTGAATAAAATTGCTTCCTGGTTTACATTGCCCATTAAACCACGAAGGTCATGAATTTTTAATTTCCTGATATCAATCCCATCTATGAGTATATTACCCTCGTTAATATCATATAATCTTGGGAGTAAATCAGCAAAAGTAGTTTTACCACTTCCTGACTGGCCTACCAATGCGATAGTTTTTCCTTTGGGTATGGTTATACTTACATTTTTTAAAACCTGCCTTTCACCATATGAAAATGCCACATTTTTATACTCAATACCCTGTTCCATTTTCTTAATTTCCAGCGCATCTTCAGCTTCCTTAATATTAACTTCTGCATTTAATATAACCTCAATTCTTTCATACGCAGCAAGTCCCTTCTGAATGCTGTAAAAAGCCTGGCTAAAAGCTTTGGCCGGATTAATTATTTGATAAAAAACTCCAATATATCCTAAAAATGCGGCCGGTTTTAGGCCATCACTATCATTTAAAATAAGGGTACCTCCAAACCATACCACCAAAACAATTACAATAGTTCCTAAAAACTCACTTAGTGGATGCGCCAGATCACGTCTGCGCATCAATTTGTTCATTATACCTTTATATAAATCAATTTCACCATCAAATTTTTTCTGCATTCTTTTCTCGGCATTAAAGGCCTTAACTATTCTTAAACCTGAAAGGGTTTCTTCCAAAACTCCAAGAATATCACCCATTTTATCCTGTCCTTTACGCGAACGTTTTTTCAGACTTTTACCAACTTTTCCAACAATATAAGCTGCAATAGGAAGAATTACCAATACAAAAATTGTAAGTTTAAAGCTAAAAACAACCATAGTTGTAAGGAACACAACAATAAGAATGGGATTTTTAAGGAACATATCAAGTGATGACATTATTGAATGTTCAACCTCCTGTACATCACCTGTTGACCTTGCTATGATATCTCCCTTTCTTTCATCGCTAAAGAAACCTATAGGTAAACTCAATATCTTATTATATATCTGGTGCCTTAAATCCCTAACCACGCCATTTCTGATACCAACGCTTGTATAGGTAGCAATATATGCAGAGCCTACTTTAAACAAAGTTCCAATAATAAGAAAAAACCCAACGAATAATAATGACCAGCCTGGCCCATAATTAAGTTTGAGTAATGTTATATAATAATATAAATTGTTTTTGATGGTGGAGAATTCAAAACTCCAAACCATCAATTCAAAAACTTCACTGTCCTGCATAAGAATAATTTCAAGCATAGGAACCATTAGGGCCACTGAAAAAACGGCGAACAGGGCAGAAAGAAGATTAAAAATGAAATTTAAAATAAGTAATCTCTTGTAGGGGGGTAAAAAACGAATAGCAATGGCAAAAAAATCCTTCATAAAATATATAAATAAATAATCAAACAACCAGATTGATGCAACTTATAATCAACACTTTAAACCTGTTTACAAACCCAAAAGACAAAGCTTTTTAACCAAATTCTAAAATAATTTCATCCCTGTATAGGAAAAGGGGGTAATCAACCTAAGTTCTTCCTTAATGTTTTCAGGTACATTTAAACCATCAATAAATTTCTGAATTGATTTGGCGGTAATTTCTGAGTTGGTCCGTGTAAGGTCTTTTAGGGCCTCATAAGGATTTGGATAACCCTCACGTCTGAGAATTGTTTGAATCCCTTCGGCAACTACCGCCCAATTACTTTCTAAATCATCTGAAATGGCTTTTTGGTTGATCAAAAGCTTTTTTAAACCGTTTTTTATTGATTTAATTGCCATTACAGAATGAGCTAAAGGAACACCAATATTTCTTAATACAGTACTATCAGTTAAATCACGTTGCAGCCTTGAAACAGGGAGTTTTGCGGCCAGATGTTCAAAAATGGCATTTGCAAATCCCAGATTTCCTTCGGCATTTTCAAAATCAATTGGATTTACTTTGTGTGGCATTGCACTTGACCCTATCTCACCCTTTTTAATGCCCTGCTTAAAATACTCCATCATGATATAGGTCCAGAAATCTCTCGATAAATCAATTAAAATGGTATTAATCCGCTTAAAATTATCAAAAGAGGCTGCAAGATTATCATAATTACTTATTTGTGTTGTAAACTTTTCACGTTCAAGCTTAAGAACATTATTTAAAAAAGAATTTCCAAATGAAACCCAATCAATATCAGGATATGCAACAAAATGGGCATTGAAATTACCTGTTGCGCCACCAAATTTTGCAGAACACGGGATACTTTTAAGTAAGGCAAGTTGTAATTTTAACCTTTCCACAAAAACCTTTAATTCTTTTCCCAACATGGTTGGCGATGCTGGCTGCCCGTGGGTTTTTGCCAACATGGCCACATCTTTCCAATCTTCTGATAACCGGTTTAATTGACCTATTAATCCTTCAAGAAGCGGATAATAAATATCATTAACCGCATCACGTAATGATGCAGGGATTGCAGTATTATTAATATCCTGCGAGGTTAAACCGAAATGTATAAACTCCTTCTCATTTTCAAGACCGTATTTACAAAACTGCTCCTTTATAAAATACTCAACAGCCTTAACATCATGATTTGTTGTTAGTTCTATAGCCTTGATCCTCTCAGCATCTTCAAGCCTGAATTCAATATAAATTTTACGTAAATCATCAAATAATTTAGGATCAACATTTCTTAATTGATCCAGTGGTAATTGACATAAGGCAATAAAATATTCTATTTCAACCATTACCCTATAGCGAATAAGGGCATATTCGGAAAAGTAAAGAGCCAATCCCTCAACTTTATTGCGGTACCGGCCATCAATTGGTGAAATAGCTGTAAGTGGCTGTATTTCAATCATGAGCTTATCAATTTACTCCACAAAGGTACTAAAAATTAGAAATCTTTATGTGTTTACCGCATTTTAGCTACCTTTCCAACTTAATTTTTATTCTTTAGATTGAACTGAAAAAAATTTAAAATCGTTAATTTTGATATTTATTAATTTCATTTTGCTCACATGCGAAAATTAAGCTTTCTGGTTTTATTGTTAATTGTATTAATTTCTGCCAATACTGTTGATGACTTAAATTCAAATTCAAATACAGTTTACAGGATTCCCCTTCTGACAGAAATAAACAGTACATCATGGGTTTATGCCCAAAGAGCATTTGATGAAGCTAATTCATTGAATGCATCCAATATTATCATTCATTTAAACACATATGGCGGAATGGTAATTTATGCAGACTCTATTAGGACCAAAATTTTAAACAGTCAAATTCCGGTGCATGTATTTATTGATAATAATGCTGCCAGTGCCGGGGCGTTAATCTCAATTGCCTGTAAAAAAATTTTTATGCGCCCAGGGGCCAATATTGGGGCAGCTACTGTTGTTAACCAAAGAGGCGAACAAATGCCTGATAAATTCCAGTCGTATATGCGGTCTACAATTAGGGCAACTGCCGAAGCCCATGGCAAGGACACGGTTATTGTAAATGGTGATACAATTGTGAAATGGAGGAGGGATCCTAAAATTGCGGAGGCAATGGTTGATGGACGAGTTGTAATTCCCGGAGTTGTTGACTCAGGGCAGGTTTTAACATTTACAGCACAGGAAGCGTTACAAAATGGTTTTTGTGATGGTATTGCCAATAGCATGGATGAAGTAATTAAACTACTTGAAATTGAAAACCCAAAAGTTGTTTCATTCGAACCATCATTTTACGATTCATTAAAAGGATTTCTCACCAGCCCAATTCTTAGAGGATTATTGATTTTAATGATACTTGGGGGTATTTACTTTGAAATGCAATCCCCCGGAATTGGTTTTCCCCTGGCAGCTTCAGTATTAGCTGCTGTCCTATATTTTGCACCCCTTTATATTGATGGGCTTGCAGCTAATTGGGAGATTATAATTTTTGTGATTGGAATTATTTTAATTGGTGTAGAAATATTTGTATTGCCTGGATTTGGGTTAGCTGGAATTAGCGGAATTATCCTTGCAGTTACAGGATTAACATTAAGTTTAATTGATAATGTTATATTTGATTTTACCAACGTTGACGGTTCAGCCTTCCTAACAGCTTTATTAACTGTTGTAAGTGGTATTTTTGGTGGTCTTATTCTCAGTATTTACCTTAGCCAAAAATTAATAACCAAAACTCACGGGCCATTCTCAAAAATAACCCTGAATACAAGCCAACAGGTTGAAGATGGGTACATTAGCGTAGACATGCAATATAAAACCACAATTGGAAAAACAGGTTATTCCCACACTGTATTAAGACCTTCGGGAAAGGTACTGATTGATGGTGAATTATATGATGCCAGGTCTCTTGAAGGGTTTATAGACAAAGATGAAAATGTACTAATAATCAGCTTTAGTTCAGGTCAGTTAAATGTTCGAAAATTGAAGTAATTGGTTAATAAGTTTTGCATTATTACGTATAAGGCTAATTAACTAAATCTTAAAACTTAAAGTAAAATAATAAACCAAATATTAATGAAACTTGTTTTTTAAAAAAATGTAAAAAAATTAGAAACCATCTTTTTATAAAAAACAAAATTTTGTATTTTTCACGCCCATAATAGATTAATTTATTTTTTAAAAAGGAGGAACAGAATAATGAAATCAAAAAAGCTGCCCAAGAAAAACACGGGTAATTTGGCTTCACAGGATGATGGGCCAATTAGACCAGGGGTAAAGCTAGCCAAAGAAAAAAGGTCTAAAAAACCATCCATTTATGACGAAACGGATGATTTTGAAACTTATAACATGTACGGCGAAGATGATGACTATCAGGATGAAACTGATGAAGCCTTTGATGAAGACCTTGATGAAGATGAGGATCGATATTGATCTTGTTATGTTTACTTTTTAAATTATATGGCGGATTAAAAAAAATCCGCTTTTTACAATTTTTTATTTCGGCAATTCCGGCCTTAATTTCTTTATTTAATTAAGATGTAGTCAGAATCAAATATTTTGTCTACTTTTGTATTATGGTAGCTAAGATAAATAAAGTGGTTTCATTGTTATTACTGGTAATTTTTTTACCGGTGACAAATGGATTTGCTCTCATTCATCACTATTGTGGTGGGGGAGAAAATTTAAAAACCCACACCCACATCAGCATATTACCGCATAATCATGAAGAAGAACCATGCATGTGCGATAACGACCCTGCAGATTTATGCAGTAATGAAGTAAATGGGTCGTGTGCCTGCAGTGATAATTCTGATGAGGACCGCTCACATAATTGTCAGGCAGAATTTATTAAACTTGATCTGCAGGTTGTAAAGAAACCTTCATCACGGACAGAAGAAAAGACCCTGCTAACAATTCATTTTCTTAACCCTGATTTTTCAACAACGGGTAAAACGCTGGCTATTAACTGCGTAAAAAATATTGTAGTTTGTTATGAGCCAGTCACCCCCAAATATAATTACCAAATACACATTCTTAACTGTGTTTTCAGATTATGAAACTATAAGACTCCATAAAACAACGGGATTTATATGTTTAATTTTTATAATCTGATTAATGAAAACCAGCATAATTATTATTGGGTTAGTAATGTTTTGCCCAATCCTTTTCTCACAAATAAAATATTCAGGAACTGTTTACGAATTACTTGAAAACAAAAAAGAAGCAATTGCAGGGGCAAATGTATATTGGTTGGGAACAACAACCGGAACTACAACTAATTCATCGGGACTATTTGAAATTCTGCCTTTTAATGGAGTAAATCAACTAATTGTCAGTTTTGTAGGTTATCAGCCTGATACAATTAATGTTAATGATACCAATTTAAACATTGAGATTTTATTGTCACGCAACAGGCAGTTGGCTGAAGTGGCTGTAGTTTCCCGTAAATCAGGGACACATCTTTCAAGAACTAACCCAATTACCACTGTAACAATTACATCAGCAGAGCTATGTAAAGCTGCCTGTTGTAGCCTGGCCGAAAGTTTTGAAACAAATGCGTCAGTTGATGTTTCATATACAGATGCAGCAACCGGGGCAAAACAAATACAACTTTTGGGTTTATCAGGCACTTATGTTCAAATGTTGACTGAGAACAAAGCAAATAGCCGTGGATTAGCATCGGCGTATAGTCTTGATTTTGTACCCGGACCCTGGATGGAGTCAATTCAGATATCAAAAGGGGCATCATCTGTAGCCAATGGTTATGAATCACTTACGGGTCAGATTAACTTGCAGTTTAAAAAACCTTCTACATCTGAAAGGTTATTTCTGAATGGATTTGCCAGTTCCAGTGGAAGATTTGAAGCTAACGCGAATACAGGTTTCCCCATCGGCAAAAAATGGAATAGTGCCTTACTTGCTCATTCATCTTCAGATTCAAGAAAGAATGATCATAATGGAGATGGTTTCCTTGATGAACCTCTTACTGTAAGGCACAGCATTTTAAGCCGTTGGGAATTTAAACCAAATGATAACTGGATAACCCAGTTTGGTATTAAAGTGCTTGAAGAAGAAAGAACAGGGGGACAAATGAATTTTAACAGGGACATATCTCCCTTTAACCAGCAGGTATATGGTATTGCAATTGATTCGAAAAATTTGGAAGCCTTTTTTAAAACAGGCTACATTTTTTCTGATGATAATAATAAAAGTATTGCCATTGTTACAAATTATACTTTTCAAGACCAGAAATCTGTTTATGGCAGAAGACTTTATGACGCGCAACAAAACTACTTTACGGGAAACCTGATTTTTATGTCCCATTTTGGGGATCCCCTAAAACATAAATACACAACGGGGGTTTCATATTTATTTGATAATCTGGATGAAAAAATTTCTGGAGACAGAGTTATTGCCCCTAACGGCAGCCGCCAGGAATTTGTTCCGGGAGTATGGTTTCAATACACTTATGATTTTGGTACAAAATTTACCTTAATATCGGGTATAAGAGCTGATTTTCATAATATATACGGGGCTTTTTTAACTCCCCGATTACATATGAAATATAATTTAAGTGACCACACTTCTGTTAGGGCCTCAGCTGGAAAAGGTTACAGAACGCCAAATGTTTTGGCTGAATATAATCCCATTCTTGCTACATCCAGGTTAATAAATGTTGCTGATGATATAAAGCAGGAAGAGGGCTGGAATTATGGATTAAATGTTACCCAATACTTTCATTTGGGCACTAGGGAAGTAACCCTAAATATTGAATATTATCATACATCATTTCAAAACCAACTGATTTTTGATTTGGATAGTGATACCCGGAGCGCTTTATTCTATAACCTGGATGGAAAATCATTCTCAAATGTTTTACAAATTGAGTCATCAATGGAAATATTCAGGGGAATGGATGTAGTGGCCGCCTGGCGTTTAAACGATGTTAAAACAACCACCAATGGCATACTTCAACGTAAACTTTTGCAAAGCAGGTATAAGGGTATGTTGAATTTATCCTACTCAACCCCGTTAAACAAATGGCAATTTGATTTTACAACCCAGCTAAACGGGCCGGGGCGTATCCCCTCAACATCGTCAAACCCTTCGGTTTATCAAAGACCAGAAAGGTTCGACAGTTACCTGGTTCATATTGGCCAGATAACAAAATTTTTTAAATCATGGAATGTTTATGCTGGTGTAGAAAATATAGGAAATTTCACTCAAAGCCATCCGGTAATTGATCCGTCCAATCCCTTTGGCGATTATTTTGACAGTTCCCTGGTTTGGGGACCTTTAATGGGCAGGAAATTCTATTTTGGCTTTAGGTTTAGCATTGACAGAAAAGACAAATAAAAACAATTTATAATGTGCTGATTTTACCTGATAATGGGAAATTCAACCAAATATTAATTTTAATTTATTTACCTATGAAACGGGCATGATCCGTTTAACGCAACTTGTACCGATTTTTCGGGAAACACGGATGAACCGAAGATAGACAAAGCCAAAATTCATCATGTGAGTTGCCCGATGCATCGGTACAGGCTATCAGGCCTTATATAAAAATTATATACGTATGAAACGAGCATGTTTAAAAAAACGCAAACACCACAATAATAAAATTATCAACATGCGAGTTCCATCATACTTTCAAAAATCAATTTTATTATGATGAAACAGTTAATATCAATTTTTATTATTTCCTTGTTTGCCTTACCCATAAATTCAATGGAAAGTAAAGAAAAGAAAGAAAAAACCACTGAGGTGGTTATTTTTAATGTAAATAGTCAAACGTGAAAAACCCCTGTTTTTTTAACAAGCAAAATACCATTTTC
>JBBIVA010000019.1:0-34975 GCA_037439945.1 Marinilabiliaceae bacterium | reverse complement strand
GGACGGGTCAAGCTGACCGCTAACGGATGGCGGTATGGCCAGTAAGGGATTGCGGAGCGACGTTCCTATCAACCGACACAAACGCCGATGCGGGGCAGAACGCACAATTTAACTACTTAAACCCCAATGTTTTATACACGATGTTAGTGGCTGGCATTCTTTTCATATCAAATTATTTATCAATTCCGAGGCACTTATGTAACATAAATTTGCTTTAGAATCGTCCAATTCTTCCGATTCTCTTAATTCCTTACCTGGGTGAACATAATTCCTGTAAATTCTAGAGATATTTCCCAAAAGGACATATTGTTTTTCGAGTTCTTTGTTTTGCTCTAAATATTGTAATAAATCATTTAGAGTAGCTTCAAAAAGTTCTTTTGAAATTTTCTTGTTGTTAATTTCATAGGAAACAGTATTCACTTTCTTTTTTTTCAGATAGTAGATCAGTAATGTTTCAATTAATGAACCTGAAAGAATTATGGTCGTTTTGTTGTTTTTAGCTAAATAGTTAAAAGTCAACTCGTCATAGTCTCTTTTTACTATTTGTCTAAACTCCTTGTTCAGTTTTTCAATACGCTTCAAGTTTCTGAAATAATTAACTTCGTCTAAAGATTTTGTATTTATCAAATCAATTGCTTTAATCCAATTTTCATTAATCTCATTCTTTTTAAGGTTTAAGAGAGCCTTTTCCAAAAAAGGATTTATTTCATAAACTGTTTCATAGTAATTGCCCTTTTGCCCTGTGTTTGTAATATAGTTTCTGTCTAACCATTGTTCTCTAAGCGATTCAGATTTTTGTTCATCTGTCTGCATAAAAACTTTGAACTTCCATTTTGCTATCGGCAGAACACCATTATCGTAATTTTCATCTTTTTTTGCATTCTGAATAAAGAGTTTTAGTTTACTAACAACAAAATCATTCTCTCTTTCTAAATATGTCAGCGAGTGTTTGAATTTTTGTTCTCTTTCCCTTTGTTCGGATACGATTTGATTTAGATTGTCGTAATTGTTAGTAATGATTTCATCATCTGGTTCAATTTGAATTGCGCGAGATATTAAGTCAAATGCTTCTTTAAACTTTCTTTTACGTTTCTTAATGTTTGAAAGGTTGTTAAGAGCAGCTGAGTTCTTTGGTTCATTAGAAAGTATGAATTCATATACCTTTTCAGCAGAATTTTCATCATTCAGTTCAACATACGAATAGGCAAGTTCAAATGTGAACAGCAACGTTTTATCAGAAATAATTTTGGATACTTTATTGAACGCATTTATTATGTCACCATATTGTTTTTGACTATGCAAGGAAGAGGCTAGTTCATCAAAAAGTATTGAAGCTTCAAACTCATTGTCATCTTTAATGAGTTTGATTATTTCTTTTACTTTTTCATTTAGTTCTTTTTGTGTCATTGGTGTTTGTTTGGTCTGTTATGCTTGCCACTAACAGGTTTATTTATACCATCCGGCGTACATAAGGTAATTATCGGCTATTTTATTTATCATCTCAGCAGTTTGGGCCGGCTCAATATCTTTGACCTTTTTGGCAGGTACACCAGCATAAATGCTGTTTGGTTCAACAATAGTCCCTGTTAAAATAAGCGAATTGGCTGCTATAATCGAATTTGAGCCTATTACTGCATGGTCAAGTATTGTTGCCCCAATTCCAATTAAAACGTTATCTTCAATTTTCGCCCCGTGAATTGTTACATTATGTCCTACTGATACATTATTACCTATTTTAACTACAGATTTTTGATATAATGTATGTAAAACTGAACCATCCTGAATATTAACCTTATTACCAATCCGGATTGAATTAACATCCCCCCTGAGAACAGCGTTAAACCATATACTACAATCATCACCAATTACAACATCACCAATTATTGTTGCATTTTCGGCCAGGTAAACATTGTTTCCTATCTCAGGGGTAAACCCTCTTACTGATTTTATTAATGCCATGTTAGTCTGTTTTGGTCTCAAAGGTAATAACTACGTTAAACAATTTTCGTTGTCAATGGTTTGTTTTTATATATAGGATGAGCATGTTTGCAAAAAACCCAAACCCGGATGAATCGGAGACCGGCCAATTCCGCTCAGCTTTGCCGCTTGGTTTGCCAAGAATCTAAGTTCTATATAGTCAATTGAAGAACGGCAGGCCCAAAATTAGTCATGCGGGTTCCCCCGATTTACCGGGAAAGGCTAACCTACCATAATCTAAAATTATCTATGAATTTTTTTTAAAAAAAATCTATGCCACAAGTTGATATTTGTCTTTGTTATTAATTTTTAATCCTGATAAATTTGCGCACTTTTTATTTTGAATGCAATTTTAAGGTTGGTATAAGCGCATAGGATCATTTTATAATGAATAAATGTCATTATGGGAAAAAGTTCAAAAGTTATTGAAGTTGAAGATCTTGTAGTACGATTTTCAGGCGATTCCGGTGATGGAATGCAGTTAACAGGAACATTATTTTCGCATACATCAGCAATTTACGGGAATGATATATCAACTTTCCCTGATTATCCTTCCGATATCAGAGCTCCACAAGGAACAATTGGCGGGGTTTCAGGGTTTCAGGTCCATTTTGGGCACTCAGGAGTGTTAACTCCCGGCGACTATACCGATGTACTGGTTGCAATGAACCCTGCAGCACTTAAAGCAAACGTTAAATGGATGAAACCCGGCGGAACGATTATAATTGACGTTGATAGTTTTGACGAAAAAAACCTTATTAAGGCAGGATATTCTACTCTTGATCCCATACTTGAAGACAAGCTGGAAGGTTTCCATATTATTAAGGCCCCAATAGCAACCCTGACACGGGAAAGCGTTGTGGGTATAGATATTGATAATAAAAGCATTCTGCGTAGCAAAAACATGTACGCATTGGGTTTGGTATATTGGTTATTTAACCGCCCTCTTGATCATACAAGGGATTTCATAATAAATAAATTTTCCCATAAGCCTGAAATTATGGAAGCTAACCTTAAGGTTTTACAGGCTGGCTATGATTACGGCAATATTATTCAGGCTTCTACCCCATCATATCATATTTCTCCTGCCGAAGTGCGAAAAGGAGTTTACAGAAACTTAAATGGAAATAAAGCGACAGCATGGGGTTTTATTTATGCAGCCGAAAAAGCTGGTTTTGAACTTTTCCTCGGGTCTTATCCAATAACACCGGCAACTGAAATCCTTCAGGAACTATCGGCCCGAAAAGATTTGGGAGTAAAAGTATTTCAGGCAGAGGATGAAATTGCAGGTATATGCACCGCAATTGGAGCCAGTTTTGCAGGGTGCATGGGAATTACATCCACTTCAGGCCCGGGGCTTGCACTGAAGGCCGAAGCATTGGGGCTTGCTGTTATGGCTGAATTACCCTTGGTTGTGGTTGATGTTCAAAGAGGGGGACCTTCAACCGGATTACCTACCAAAACAGAGCAATCTGACTTAATGCAGGCGTTATACGGAAGAAATGGCGAAAGTCCTGTAGTTGTTATGGCTGCCAGCACACCGGTTAATTGTTTCGATTATGCGTATTATTCATCAAAGATTGCTGTTGAACATATGATCCCGGTTATTCTTCTTACTGATGGGTTTCTTGCAAATGGCACACAGCAATGGAGAGTACCCGAGGATGGAGAATTTCCCGATATTAAACCACCATTCACAAAACAAAAGCCTGGAGAGTTTAAAACATATCTTAGGGATTCGGAAAAACTTAATCGCGATTGGGTTATTCCAGGTACCCCCGGGTATGAGCACCGTATTGGTGGTCTTGAAAAGGATGCCCTTACAGGTTACGTTTCTCATGATGGTGCAAATCATGAAGTAATGGTTAAAATAAGGCAGGAAAAACTGGATATAATAGCCGGCTACATCCCAAAATTGGAAATAATTGGGGATAATGAAGCGGATTTGCTGGTTGTAGGATGGGGCGGAACTTATGGACATTTATTTTCAGCAGTTGAAGAATTAAATGAGAATGGATATAAAGTTGCTCTTGCTCACTTTAATTATATTAATCCATTACCAATTAATACAGAAGAGGTTTTTAAAGAATTTAAAAACATAGTTGTTTGTGAGCTAAACCTGGGGCAGTTTGCAGATTACCTCAGAATGAAAAATCCAAAGTTCAAATATCATCAATACAATAAAGTACAAGGGCAGCCTTTTACTGTTCAAGAACTAAAGGAGGCTTTCCTTAAGTACTTATAATATTATTGGGTTTAAAAGTGTTAATATAGATTTCAATTTAGCTGTTATGGAAGCAGAAATTAAGTTATCATATACCGATTTTAAAAGTGATCAGAATGTACGATGGTGTCCTGGTTGTGGAGACCATGCAATTTTAAATACCGTACAAAAAGCTATGGCTGAACTGGGACTTAAAAAAGAAGAAGTGGCAGTGGTTTCAGGGATAGGGTGTTCATCAAGGTTTACTTATTATATGAATACCTATGGTTTTCATACTATCCATGGCAGGGGATCAGCAATTGCATCAGGGGTTAAAGTGGCAAATCCACAACTAAAAGTTTGGCAGGTTACTGGCGACGGTGATGCCCTGGCAATTGGCGGTAATCATTTTATCCACACAGTCAGACGTAATGTAGATATTAATGTACTTCTTTTTAACAATAAAATTTATGGGTTAACAAAAGGCCAGTTTTCTCCAACATCAAAAAGAGGTTTTATATCAAAAACCTCGCCTTATGGTACAATAGAACACCCGTTTCGTCCCGGGGAGTTAACAATTGGGGCCAGGGGAAATTTTTTTGCCCGAACCATCGACAAGGAATTAAAGCTAAGCGTGGAAGTTTTTAAGGAAGGTGCTTTGCATATTGGAACTTCAGTAATTGAGGTGTTACAGAATTGTGTTATTTATAATGATAAGGTACACGAAGATATTACTGATAAACAGTTTAAAGACGACAGAACTATTGTTCTTGAACATGGCAAACCAATGATTTTTGGCAAAGAACGCAACAAAGGAATTATTTTGGAAGGTTTAAACCTAAAAGTTGTGACAATTGGTGAAAACGGAATATCTTTGGAAAATATCCTGGTTCATGATGCTGAATGTGAAGATAACACCATGCACTTGAAATTGGCCAATATGGAAAATCCTGAATTTCCGGTAGCTCTGGGCATAATCAGAAAGTTTAAAACACCTGCTTATGATCAGGCTGTTGAATATCAGATTAAAGAGGTCCAAAAAAACACCAGGATTAAGTCATTTATTGATTTAGCCAAAGATGGTGATGTTTGGGAAGTTAAATAAACTTGGAAAAACTTGTAAGGGTTTAATTAAAAGCATTTTTTTTTATTCTATTCTTTTTGCAGGATTTAATTTTGGGGCATCAGCACAAAATACACCACCCAAGCTAATTCTGTTCATTGTTATTGATGAGCTCGATAACGACCAATTATTATTGCTTCAATCATCTTTTTCAGATAAGGGTTTAAATCGTATTGCCCGCGAGGGTTTTAGGTTTATGTCGGCATATTCACGCGACTTTTCTGCCTATCCCGGCACAAGATTAACTTCAATTTTAACCGGCGTAAATCCTTCGATCCATGGTGTTGTTGGTGAGCAATGGATTGAGAAGCGTTCCGGCAGCTTCTCCGAAACTGCTTCATTTGATACTTCGGCCATAAAAAGCTGTATTCAGAATAACATGGCCCGAACTTTTGCAGATTATTTAAAGAGTTTTTACGGGCCACAATCCCGGGTGGGCGCAATAACAATTGATGCTCCGTGGATGCTGGCAGGTTTGGGGTATAATTCTGATTTTTATTACGCATACAATAAATCAACAGGCAATTTTTATGATGTATTTAGGGCTGGTAAGGATTCAACCTGGGTAAACCAGTTTAACATACGCTATAGTACCAACGGTTACTTAACCAGACATTGGGGTCCGTTAAACGATATTACATCATATACCGAGTATCGCTATATGTTACCCGAAAAAAGATTGGGTTTCCGAAGTTTTTTTTATGGAATGAATGATGGCGGTATAAATGGCTTCCGCTATGGTAAGGTCGCGGCATCTCCTTACGCCAATGCCTTAATGCGCGATTTTGTAGTAGCTTTTTTGGTTAATACACAATTTGGACAGGATAATATCCCCGATTTACTTTCAATTTCATTTACAACAAAGCCTTTTTTGAATACAAATGGGGTAGTTATTACAGCTGAAAAGGAGGATATGCTTCTGCGGCTGGATGGTGAGTTAGGTTCGTTAATTGATTTTTTGGATATAGACCTGGGAAGGGAAAATTACCTTATAGTATTAACGAGTGCAGCCAATAGCGGAGGCGACAGATCAACCCACGGTCTCCCTGGAAAAAACACAGGAGTTTTTGAGAATCAAAAAATTGCTTCACTTTTGAATTTATACCTGATGGCAATACATGGTCAGGGAAAATGGGTGATGGGAATTATTGATGGTGTTGTATATTTAAATAAACCTTTAATAGAAAGCAAGGGCTTGTTGGTTAAAGATATGCAGGAAACAGCATCCCGTTTTTTACTTGAAGTTTCAGGTGTATCAAGGGCAATACCTTCACACGATTTAATTCTTGAAAACCGGTACGACCAGTTAATATCAAACAATATTTTTCCAATGCGTTCAGGTGATATTTATTTAACATTATTACCGGGTTGGCACACATCGGTTTCAGAACAAGGGACCCGTCAGGATGGTTTCCCCGGTCAGCGTTCATTACCCTTTATGTTTTTTGGATGGAAAACAAATAAAGGTGCCTGGTTTGATAAAACTGATGCCACCCATCTCATACCCCTTCTGCTAAAAAGCATTGGACTTACCCACCAATCAGCAATAAATGTTCCTGAAATAAGGGTTTTTAATGAGATTATTTCTGATTTTTAGTTATAGCATTTTTTTTCATCCGTAAATAATTTGTTTTTAAATTGTAGGTAGGTTGTGCGGTTATTACAGGAGAACCCCATGTGTGCTATTTTGACTTTGTTGATCTTCAATTCATTGGTGTTTCCCGAAAATTAGGGACAATTTGTGTTTGGCGAATCATGCTCGTTTCATCCGTATTAATAGGCATTAGTATTTATCAGTTGCCCGATTCTTATAAAACACCCACTCTTTTAAATGCATTGTTTGTTCTTTACCGCCAAAAATTGCACAAAAAAAGAGACATGCTATTTTTACACGTCTCTTTATAAAAAAACTTAATACCTATTCTTCTTTTTGTTCAGCCTCATAGGCAGCTAACAATTGCTCCTGAACTTCTGGTGGCACTTTTTCATATTTTGAAAAACTCATGGTATAAAATGCACGGCCCCCTGTAATAGAACTTAATGATGTTGAATATTTGTTCATTTCTTTAAGGGGAACTTTGGCTTTAATTACTTCAAAACCTTTTTCGCTGTTCATTCCTTCAATCATTGCCCTGCGTCCCTGAAGGTCGCTCATTACATCTCCCATCCTTTCAGAGGGAACCCTAACTTCTACATCGTAAATAGGTTCAAGAATTTTAGGGCCTGCATCCTTAAAGGCGGCTCTAAAGGCATTACGGCCTGCAAGTCTGAAAGAAATTTCATTGGAATCAACAGGGTGCATTTTTCCATCGTAAACACAAACTCTTATATCACGGGCATATGAACCTGTTAATGGCCCTTCTTCCATTTTCTCCATTATACCCTTTTGTATTGCAGGCATAAAACGGGTATCAATAGAACCTCCAACTATACAATTACAAAATACCAGCTTCCCTCCCCATGGAAGTTGAATTTCGTCTTTGTCGCGCAAGCTCACTTTAAATTCCTGTGCCCCGAATTTATATAATGTTGGCGCCGGCATATCTTCAAAATAAGGTTCAATAATCATATGCACCTCACCAAACTGGCCTGCACCACCTGATTGTTTTTTATGACGATAGTCGGCCCTTGCTTGTTTTGTTATTGTTTCACGGTATGGAATTCTGGGATTATGAAATTCTATCTGAAGTTTTTCAAGGTTTTCAATTCTCCATTTCATTGTGTTAAGGTGAAACTCACCTTGTCCATGCACAATAACCTGTTTTAATTCCTTGGAATACTCAACAATAATGGTCGGATCTTCCTCATGAAAACGAGTAAGAATTTCGCCAAGTTTTTCCTCATCTCCTTCACTAACAGGTTTAATGGCTGTTCTGAATTTTGGGTTTGGATATTTTATTGGTTCAAATAAAAATTCACAACCTTTTATATTGAGTGTATGATTTGTTTTTGTCTCTTTTAATTTTACAGTTGCACCAATATCACCTGCAACCAACTCGGAAACTTTGTGCCGGTTGTTTCCTGCTACGCAATAAAGCTGACTTAAGCGTTCTTTTGCTTCACGATTCATATTAACCAGGTCAATACCTTCCACCAATTTCCCCGACATTACTTTAAAGTAACTAACTTCGCCCAAATGAGGCTCAATACTGGTTTTAAATACAAATATTGAAGCAGGTCCATTAACATCCGGGTTTACCTCAATTCCCTTTTGGGTTTTTGGTTTTGGCATTTCAGAAACAAATGGAACAATATTTCCTAAAAACTCCATAAAACGCCTAACACCCATATCTTTTAAGGCTGAACAGCATAAAATAGGATACAAATCGCGCCCTTTTAAGCCTGCTTTAATTCCCCTACGCATTTCATCTTCGTCAAGCGTACCCTTCTCAAAAAACAATTCCATAAGGCCTTCATCATTCTCTGCAGCCGCTTCAATTAATGCATTATGAAGTTCATCAGCCTTATCCTTTTCACCTGCAGGAATCTCTAGAATCTGAGGTTCACCTCCATTGGGCCCCCACTGATACATCTTCATTTTTAAAACATCGATCACAGCATTGAAAGATGGCCCAACCATAATGGGGTATTGCACTATTACAGCCTTTTTACCAAAAGTTTCATGAATATTTTCAACAGAAAGTTCGTAATTTGCGTTTTCGTGGTCTAGCTTATTAATTAAAAAAATAACCGGTTTATTATATTTTTCAGTATACCTGAACATATTCTCGGTCCCTACTTCTACCCCATGAGAGGAGTCTATTAGAATTATAGCTGTATCGGTTACATTCAGAGATGTAATTGCCCCATTGATGAAATCATCAGATCCAGGGCAATCGATTATATTTAGCTTTTTACCAAGCCATTCAGTAAATAAAACGGTTGAAAAAACCGAGTAGCCGTATTCGTGTTCTACCCGGTTATAATCTGAAACGGTATTTTTGCTACCTACATCACCTCTGCGGCTTATAACCCCACCCTCGTAAAGCATTGCTTCGACAAGGGTGGTTTTGCCCGAGCCGCTACTACCAAGGAGCGAGATATTTTTTATTTGGTCAGCTTGATATACTTTCATAGCTAAAAATTAAAAGGTTAATAAAAAATATTAAAAAATCACAAAAAAGGGTTCGCCTGTAAAATTAATAATATTTAGGACAGATTCAAGTAATCAAGATTTAAAGATATTTCACGGTTTAATATTTTTTTTCAATAGTGTACGGTTAAAAAAATTGATTATTCATTATGCCAATATTAAAAGGGGTTACATAAATATTGTTTTATGATGGGGCTATTTTCCTCATTAAGAAATTTCCGTTAAGAAAATCAATATTATTGCGGTTAATAAATCTGTGCTGTTATGGCGAACCGGGCTCACTGAGTTTAGCCAGTAGGGTTGATTTTTAGTGTGGGAGTATGTTTTTGTTGTTTTTATCAAAAAACCTGCAAAACTAATATGGGGTGTGACTGCAACATTGGGCGTAAAATTCCGGTTTATAGGGACTTCCTTTTTTTTGCTGAAAAAAAAAGGAAGGACGTGCGTGGGCCGGGCGCTTAAACGAAGATTGTACTAATACAGGACAATTATGATTTTTTTAAGCCCTTGTGTTAATTTATTCTCAAACAATTATCAATCAATTTTATCAATATTGATTTTGTGAAATCCTTTTTATAAATTGATGTTATCTTTTTAAACCAAATCTGCATCACATGTACCTGACCGGGCAAGCTGTAAAGCTAAAAATTATAGTTGGTGAAAGCGATTATGTTTATCAACGTCCCTTGTATGAGGCCATTGTTTTTGCAGCAAAAAAATACAAGATTTCAGGAGTTACTGTAACCAAAGGCGTTATGAACTATGGTTCAAACAGCATGGGGCAAAGTATTAAAGTTTTCGCCATGGCAACCGACCTGCCAATGGTGATTGAAATGGTTGATAAAAAGGAGCGTTTAACCGATTTTGCTGCAATTGTGGGCAGATTAATGGATAAAGCCGGGGCCGGTGGTATTATTACCCTTGAAAATGTGGAAGTTCTTCACTATGGCTCAGGGTCATCATTAATTTCCAGAAATCAAGATTCTTAGCGACAGGGGATTTTAAGGTTACTTAGTATCCAATTTTCCAATCACTTATATTTTATTTGATCGGTAAAAGCCCGCAAAGGGATATCTCAAATTTATCAAACCACCATCATTAATAATCCCGGAAATACAAAACCAATTATTAATTTCATTTTATTACAATTAGTTCACCCCTAAAAATGATTTAACCCAAATTACGTAAAAGGGAGACTTTAATATTTAAAATGCTGAATTCGCTTTTCTATATGGCTTACAGCGTTTTTCTGAATTCACTGATTAATTCCAATGCTTGATTTGGGTTCAGGAATTAACTACAATTTAAGTTTACTCAATTAGGTATTGGTGCTTAAAAAATGAGTTGTTTTTCATTAAATAGAAACAAACCATTCAAATCCTTTGACCAATTGTTAAATTTTCTTTATAAAAGAAAGAATATTGTTAAAGTTTGTATATATTTTTATTAATCTAAATCTAAAACTATAAGCCATGCAATCAGGCATTTTGCTCTCCAATTTAACCTTTCACCTGAAATTTTTACGGTTATTGTTTTTAACAGTTTTTATGTTTTTTAATTTCACTGTTTATGGTGAAAACAACGGTGATCAAGACAATTCAAAAAGCCAAAAAGTACAATTAGAAAAGGCAGAAGCAGCCTACAAAAAAAATCTGGAAAAAAAACTTCTGGCTGATTCACTTATGAATTTGGGAATAAGTATTCATAATGAAAGTTCTGAACAAATTTGGAATACCATAAATCAAATGAGTATTACTGCAAGAGAATATTCGGCCCGTATAAAAGAGCTGGAAAAGCACTTAATCTCAAATTCAACTGCAGAGGCAAATTCAATTAGAGCTGAAATTAAAATGCTTGAAGATGATTACAAAAAAGCTCTCAACAATTTTGATTTGGTAATGAAGGATCAGATAAAAAAATCAGATGATGGCACCAGGAACCTAAATAAAGGATTTTCTTATAAAAAAGAAGTAAGCAAAAGTCTGAGGCATTCACATAAAAATCTTAAACAGGCTCAATTAGCGCTTAATGAGCACAACGCAGGTCCGGGGAAAAAATAAATAAAACCCTTACCCTTAATTATAAGGCCTGCCAGTATAAAACCTGTCAGGCTTTTTTATTTTTCAATAATTTCAGTTTAACCCAAATTTGTCTTTAGCCATTTTTTCTAATGACCGTAAAATGAAATTAATAGTCTTAAGTTATTGATTACATGCCTTCTATTTTGACAAATCGCTAAAGAAAAACTAAAAATTTGTAATCAGAAATGCTTACAAATTAAGTTTTTCTAAAGCAGCCTGTACCGACTATTCGGTAGGGTTAATCCCGGCTAAGTCATTAGTTCATTGCCTTTCTAATGACTAATCCGGGTTTAAAATTATGAATTATCTTTTCAGGCCAAAATTAAAAGAGGTTATATAAAGATTATTTTATGATGGGGTTACTTTCCGCATCAAGAAATTTCCGTAAGTTAAACCAAACTTATTGGCGTTAAAAAATTCGGGCTGTTTGATCGGGGCGGGCTCCCTGATTTTAGCCATCAAGGTTGATTTTTAGTCCCGATGTAAGTTTGGTTTTTTATCAAAAAACTTGCAAAACAACAATCGGGATATTTCGGTGGCATTTGGCATAAAATTCAGGTTTTTCGGAACTTACTTTTTTTCGCTGTTAGGGGTCGGAGCGGACAAGGAATGCCATAATTAAGAAAAACACTAATGAAACGGGGCCTGTAATTTAGGGACTGGTTCCGCCAATCTATCGGGACAGGCAATCCTGCATATTAAAAAATTATTTATGGATGAAACGAGCATGGTTCGCAAAACACAAATTGTCCCTAATTTTCGGGAAACATAATAATGGCAAAATCAGCAAAATGGGGGTTCTCCCGCAATTGCGGGACAAGCCATTATACCGTCAAAAATCAATTTTATTATGATGAAAAAAAGTAAGCACCCGTGTAGCTTGGGTGCTTAAACGAAGAATGGGTTTATACCAACAATAGTGTCTGTTTTTATTAAATACATCTTACCTTCCACGGTTAATCAACCTTATACCGTACTCTTTTTCAATAAAAATAAAATAGTTATAAAGGCGATAATTAAGAGTTAATCCATAATCAATATTGGGATGGTAATTAATTTCTGTCGCATAAAAACTTCCAAATCTTAATGGATTATTGTGCCGGATATTCCATTCAACAACATATTGCCTGTTCCATCCTTCATAATAGCTTTGAGAATAAAAGTTTTCAGATGGTTGCATTGCTAAAAATGTTTCATACTTAACATCTAAAACAATTATTTGATACTCCAATGAATCCTCTGCTATTAACTCAACATTTTGTTCTCTACTTTGATTTTTTTTAACCGAACTACAGGATATCACATTAGCAACAATTACTAGTAACAAGATAAACAACAAATTTTTCATAGCCTAAAAATTGGTTAAACAGAACTTATTGTAAATCAGCGGAATTATTGCGCCTGAAATTCAACATTGCCCAATACACCATTTTAATTTGAATGACCACCTATAATGTTGTAAATCATCCTATTTATATTCGTCCCAGCTTTTTATTGATATATCTTCAATACCCATTTTACAGAAGGAATATATAAATGCACTTGCTAATCTGGCGTTTGTTATAAGTGGAATATTAAAATCAATACTATTCCTTCTAATTTGATAACCGTTCTTTAATTCTCCCTTTGAAAGGTTTTTAGGGATGTTTACTACCAAATCAATTTTTTTATCCCTGATATAATCTATAGTGTTTGGTTTTTTATTTGGTTCATCGGGCCAATAAAGCAGTGTTGTTTTAATTCCGTTTTCCTCTAAAAATTTATGGGTTCCACCGGTTGCAAATAAATTATATCCTTTTTCGCTTAATAACCGGGTGCTGTTTAACAATTCAATCTTATCACGTAACGGGCCTGATGATATTAGAATATTCTTTTGCGGGATTCTATAACCTACTGAAAGCATTGCCTGCAATACAGCATCATAGTAATTCTCACCAATACAACCAACTTCGCCTGTTGATGCCATATCAACTCCCAAAACAGGGTCGGCTTTTTGAAGCCGGGCAAAGGAAAACTGAGGTGCTTTAATTCCAACATAATCCAATTCAAATAAATTTTTATTCGGCCTTTCAACCGGTAACCCAAGCATAATATTAGTGGCAATATCTATAAAGTTTACTTTTAAAATCTTTGACACAAATGGAAAACTTCGTGATGCCCTAAGATTACATTCTATTACTTTAATATCGTTATCTTTTGCCAGCATTTGCATGTTAAAAGGACCTGATATTTTTAATTCGGCTGCAATTTTCCTTGAAATGCGTTTAATTCGCCTAATTGTTTCCACATACAGTTTTTGTGGTGGAAAAACTATAGTTGCATCGCCTGAGTGGACGCCTGCAAATTCAATATGTTCACTTATTGCATAAGCTATAATTTCTCCATCGCGGGCAACTGCATCAATTTCGATTTCTTTAGCCTGCTCAATAAACTCGGAAACAACAACAGGGTATTGTTTCGATACATTAGCAGCAAGTTCAAGAAAATGGTGCAACTCATCCCTGTTACTAACCACATTCATTGCAGCCCCTGAAAGAACATATGAAGGCCGCACTAATACAGGAAAACCAACTTCATCAACAAATTTGAATATATCTTCAATTGTTGTTAATTCACTCCATCGAGGTTGATCAATATCGAGTTCATCAAGGAGCGATGAAAACTTTTGTCTGTTTTCGGCCCTGTCAATACTTTCGGGGGATGTACCAAGAATGGTAATATTTTGCCTGTGCAACCTCATTGCCAGGTTATTGGGGATTTGTCCACCAACTGATATTATTACACCCTTTGGTGATTCCAGATCAACAATATCCAAAACTCTTTCCAGTGTAAGTTCATCAAAAAACAACCGGCTGCATACATCATAATCAGTACTTACAGTCTCTGGATTATAATTAATCATAACTGATCTAAAGCCCCTTTCGTTAATTGATTGCACTGCATTTACGCTACACCAGTCAAACTCAACACTGCTGCCTATGCGATATGCACCTGACCCCAGCACAATTACAGACAATCCATCTTTTTCAAATTCAATGTCATTTTGGGTCCCATTATAAGTGAGATACAGGTAATTAATCTGCGCTGGAAATTCACCGGCCAAAGTATCAATCTGTTTTACAACAGGTAATATATTTCGTGAAATTCTATGTTTACGCACTTTTAAAAGCCCTTCTTCCATTTGAAGGGATGTTGATTTTAAAACAATCCGTGCAATCTGAAAATCTGAAAACCCCAACTTTTTTGCGTCTGAAAGATCTATATCAGGGAGAGATTCTAACGAATTATACTGGCCAAGTTTATTCTTAAGGTTTGATATATTTTTTAGCTTTTCGAGAAACCATTTATCAATTTTAGATAGTTGATAAATCTCTTCAATATCCATTCCCTGTTCAAATGCTTCGGCAATAGCGAAAATACGTTCATCTGTCGGTTCAGAAAGTTCCTTCCGTATATCCAGATTTACCAATGGCTGGTTTCCAACAAATCCATGCATGCCATGCCCCACCATTCTTAAACCTTTTTGTATAGCTTCTTCGAAAGTACGACCAATCGCCATAATCTCACCAACGCTTTTCATACTTGAGCCGATCTGTCTGGAAACACCTGTAAATTTGTTTAAATCCCAGCGAGGTATTTTACATACAATATAGTCAAGGGCGGGTTCAAAAAATGCCACTGTTTGTTTTGTTACTGAATTTTTCAGGTGATGCAGGCCATAGCCCAATCCTAATTTTGCAGCCACAAATGCCAATGGATACCCTGTTGCCTTTGAAGCCAGCGCGCTGGACCGTGAAAGTCTTGCATTAACTTCAATTACCCTGTAATCTTCTGAGTTTGGATCCAGCGCATATTGCACATTACACTCTCCAACAATTCCAATGTGGCGGATTATTTTAATTGCTAATTCACGTAATTTATGGTATTCAGAGTTAGTTAAGGTTTGAGAAGGAGCTACTACAATACTCTCACCGGTATGTATTCCCAGTGGATCAAAATTTTCCATATTACATACAGTAATACAATTATTGTAGGCATCCCTCACCACTTCATACTCAACCTCTTTCCAACCTTTAATTGATTCCTCAACAAGTATTTGATTTGAATAAGAGAAAGCATTCTCGGCCCTTTTTACAAGTTCATCCCGGTTAAAACAAAAACCACTACCCATACCCCCCAGGGTATAGGCAGCCCTTATCATAATGGGAAATCCAAGATTTTCAGATGCTTTTAGGGCATCTTCAACGGAAGTAACAGCAATACTTCTGGGAGTTTTTACATTAATTTCTGCAAGTTTTTGGGCAAATATTTTCCTGTCTTCAGTTTCAATAATTGCTTTAACTGGTGTACCCAAAACCTCGATATTATACTTTTCCAGAATTCCTTGTTCATATAATTTTACTCCACAGTTTAAAGCTGTTTGCCCTCCAAATGCTAACAGGATACCCTGTGGATTCTCCTTTAATATTACCTGTTCAACAAAATAGGGTGTTATAGGAAGAAAATAGATTTTATCGGCCAGTTTTTCGGATGTTTGAATTGTAGCAATATTGGGGTTAATTAAAACAGTGAAAATACCCTCCTCTTTTAATGCTTTTATTGCCTGCGAGCCTGAATAGTCAAATTCACCTGCTTCGCCAATTTTCAAAGCTCCTGAACCAAGTATAATAACTTTATTAATATTCTTCTTCATTGTATAACTTAATTTTTTACAGGTAACATATAAATATCTTCGGGATGCAAAGTTACATCAAGTTTCCCCAAAAACCTTGAAACGAATTCATTTTTTTTGCATATTTTATGAATATTTGATATCCATTTTATATAAATACATTATCTGGCTTAAAATTAACAATCCACCAATAATCAATTGAAATCATTAATTTTGTTCATATAAAAAAAAAAAGCTTATTTTCTTTTGAAGTCTGATTTTTTGCATAATTTTGCTGCTTCCCTGAATATTTATTCAACTATTTTATCAAAATATAAAAAGGGTATTTATTGAAAACAATAAAACATGAAAATTAAAAATTTAAGGCTAAATACAATAACACAATTAATTGCAACCACCAAGGTTGGTAGTCAGGAGGAATTGCTGACATTGTTGGAAAAAGAAGGTTTCAGCACAACGCAGGCAACACTTTCACGTGACTTAAAATCATTAAAAGTTGCTAAACAACCCGATCAGGATGGAGGGTACATTTATGTTTTACCAGAATCGGAGCCTGAATTAAATAATGAAGAACACCTTAATGATGAGTTTCCACTAAGGGGTTTATATTCAATGGAATTCTCAGGAAATCTGGCCGTTATAAAAACAAGGCCCGGTTTTGCAAACGGACTGGGTTCAGTAATTGACAGCCACGGCCCATATGAGATACTGGGAACAATAGCTGGTGATGACACAATACTTATAATAAAAAGAGAAGGGGTTACCAACGATGAAGTTATTAATGCCTTATCATTGTTTATTCCCGACCTTAAAAAGAAAGTTGTTTAACCCCAAAAAAACATTAAACAAGTATTAAATATTGAATTTAGATAAATTAATGAACACAAATATTAAAATAGTTATTGCTTCTGAAGAGCATCTTGATTATGTTGATAATATTCTAAATACTATTGCCGAGGCAGCAAAAATAAGAGGTACCGGAATTGCAAAACGTAATCCAGAATATATAAGGCTGAAAATAAAAGAGGGAAAAGCAATAATTGCATTAGCCGATGGAGAATTTGCCGGATTTTGTTATATAGAGTCATGGGGACATGAAAAATATGCGGCCAACTCAGGATTAATTGTGGTAGAAAAATTCAGGGGCCATGGCCTTGCCAGGGAAATAAAAAGAAAAGCCTTTGAACTTTCAAGACAACGTTATCCAAAGGCTAAAATTTTTGGACTTACCACGGGACTGGCTGTAATGAAAATAAATTCAGAACTTGGCTATAAACCAGTAACATTTTCAGAACTTACCGATGATGAAGAGTTCTGGAAAGGTTGCCAAAGCTGTATAAACTATGACATTTTAATGCGAACAAACCGTAAACACTGCTTGTGTACCGGGATGTTATACGATCCCCAAAAGGAAGAAAAAAATAAACCTAAACCCATACCACAAAAAAAACTCAAAGTATATGAACGGTGGTTACAGTTTAAGCAGTTTGTATTTTTTAGAAACAGAAATAAGAATGGTAACAGCAATAACCTGTTTAGAAAAATTGTGGCCCTATTTGTAATAAATATTTAACTTTTAAATTAAAGAGTTTAGTTTAATATTCTAACCATTTATACTTATGCCCTTAAGAGAAATTCAATAAAGTTTTTCTCTTTAAGCTTATTTTAATAACATGTAACTGTAAAAGATAAAGCAGCTTTAATTTTTTATTTGAAAATTTAAGCCCTTCCTTTTTTTATGGATATTTATTAACAACTCTTTGGTTGGGGCAAAAAGATTAGATTAAAAAAACCGGAATTGACAATAAGGCCAGATAAAAAACCATAATTCATAAATTTAAAATAGAATGAAACCAATTCGATGAAAATCAAAAGTTCATCGTGATGTTGCATCATAAAAACAGGCCCAACTTTACTAAAAGGGGAAATATTATTTTAATAAAACATATTGGTAAACAGGCCAATATTAAAAATATTTACAGATGAAAGAAAGAGTAGTACTGGCATTTAGTGGTGGTTTGGATACCTCCTATTGTGTTAAATATCTCACCAGGGAAAAAAATCTTGAAGTTTATTCTGCAATTGCAAATACCGGTGGTTTTTCTGAAGCAGAATTAAAAGAAGTGGAGAAAAATGCCTATTCACTAGGAGTGGCTAAACATGTTGCCATTGATATTACCGGTTTGTATTATAAAAACTGCATCAGGTACATGATATTTGGTAATATACTAAAAAACAACACATATCCCCTTTCAGTATCTTCTGAACGTATTTTTCAGGCATTGGCTATTGTGAAATATGCAAGGGAAGTAGGTGCGGATTATATAGCACATGGGAGCACAGGAGCAGGAAATGACCAGGTTCGTTTTGATCTTACTTTCCAGATTTTGGCACCCGATATTAAAATAATTACGCCTATTCGCGACAAAACATTATCGCGTGATGAAGAAATTGAGTACCTCAAAAAAGAAGGTGTTGAGCGTGACTGGACTAAAATGGCCTACAGTATTAATAAGGGATTATGGGGAACAAGTGTGGGTGGTAAAGAAACACTATCATCAAATCTACCTCTCCCTGATGCAGCTTATCCCAGTCAACCGGTAAAAACAGGGAGTGAGCAACTTGTTCTTGAATTCTCTAAGGGAGAATTAACCGGCGTTAACGGAAAATTTTACAAGAATAAGATTGAAGCTATAAAGGCAGTTGAAGAATTCGGATCATCTTATGCAATTGGCCGTGATGTACATGTTGGTGATACAATCATTGGAATAAAGGGACGCGTTGGTTTTGAAGCAGCTGCCCCATTATTAATAATAAAATCGCACCATCTGCTTGAAAAACACACCCTTACCAAATGGCAGCTATATTGGAAAGAACAGTTGGCAAACTGGTACGGCATGTTACTGCATGAAGCTTTATATCTTGAGCCGGTAATGCGCGATATTGAAAAGTTTCTTGAAAACACCCAGGTAAACGTTTCAGGAAAGGTTTTTATCCAGCTATATCCATACAGGTTTATGCTTAATGGAATAGAATCAGATAATGACCTTATGAAAAGTGGGTTTGGTGATTACGGAGAAGTTAATAAAGCCTGGACAGGTGACGACGTTAAAGGATTTACCAGGATTTTAGCTAATTACCTGAAGGTATTTAACCATGTGAATTCAGAACAGCTTAATATTGAGTAATTTTCAATTTGTTTTTACATAAGCTCGATTTTTATTCAAACTAATAACAGGATTTTAATAATAACCAAAACATGGAATTTATAAAGGTTGGGATAGTTGGAGGAGCAGGCTACACAGCCGGTGAACTGATAAGAATACTAATAGGGCATCCGTTATCTGAGATAAAATGGGTCGTTAGTGGAAGCCATGCAGGCCAGCATATTACCAAAGTACACACCGATTTAATTGGTGACACCAGCCTGACCTTTTCTGAAAACCCTGATTTTAAAATAATTGACATACTTTTTCTTTGTACTGGCCATGGAAATTCAGCCGCTTTTATTAATAAGTACCCGGTTCCGGAAAATGTAAAAATAATTGACCTTAGTAATGACTTTAGATTGGTAAAACCCGGGAATGATTTTGTTTATGGATTGCCGGAGCTAAACAGGGATAAAATTTTATCAGCTTCTAAAATTGCCAATCCGGGATGCTTCGCAACAGCTATTCAGTTGGCATTACTGCCATTAGCCCTTAACAACATTCTAACAGAAACTCATGTTCACGCAATTACCGGATCAACAGGTGCAGGCCAGACACATTCACCAACTACACATTTTAGCTGGAGAAATGATAATGTATCACTTTATAAGCAATTTGAACACCAGCATATGGATGAAATTATGCAGTCCCTAAAGCAAGTAATGCCCCAGTTTAATGAACCTATAAATTTCGTTCCCATGAGAGGAAATTTCTCCCGTGGAATTCTGGCATCTGTTTATCTGGATTGCAATTTATCATTATCTGAAGCCCGAAATATTTTTGAAGATTATTATAAATCTCATCCTTTCGTATTTTTATCTGATAACCCGGTAGATCTTAAACAGGTTGTAAATACAAATAAATGCTTACTGGAACTTGGCGTATATAGAAAGAAACTTCATATTACAAGCATAATAGACAATTTAACAAAAGGAGCATCAGGCCAGGCAGTCCAAAACATGAACCTGTTATTTGGAATTGAAGAAACAACAGGACTTTACTTAAAGCCATCAGCATTTTAAATGAAATTAAATTCTATATAATTCATCAATAATGAAACTATTTGACGTATATCCCCTCATGAGTGTTACTCCCCAAAAGGCACTTGATTGTTATGTATGGGATAGTAATGGTAATAAATATCTTGATATGTATGGCGGTCATGCTGTGATCTCAATTGGTCATTCACATCCCCATTATGTTAATCGCCTTACCCAACAATTAAATGATATAGGATTTTATTCAAATTCGGTTCAAAATCCTTTACAGGATGAACTTGCAGTTAAACTTGGGGAGTTAAGTAATTTTCCTGATTATAGTCTGTTTTTATGTAATTCAGGGGCCGAAGCTAATGAAAATGCATTAAAGCTGGCATCTTTCCATAATGGAAAAAAAAGGGTAATTGCATTTAAAAAAGCCTTTCACGGACGTACCTCGGCTGCAGTTGCCACTACAGATAACCCAACTATTCAGGCAGAAATAAACAAAGGCCATCAGGTTACCTTTCTTGAGTTAAACAATATTGAATCAGTTACCAATGAAATTGAAAAAGGAGATGTTTGTGCAATAATTGTTGAAGGAATACAGGGAATTGGTGGGATCAGGGTTCCTGAAAATGATTTTCTAAAAGGTTTGGAAAGCCTTTGTAATAAAAATAATACTGTTCTTATACTCGATGAAATACAATCCGGTTATGGTCGTTCAGGTAGGTTTTTTGCCTGCCAGGAATCAGGAATACGCCCACATATTATAACTTTGGCTAAGGGAATGGGTAATGGTTTTCCAATCGGAGGCATGATTATTTCTCCGGTTTTTAAAGCTTCATATGGATTACTTGGCACCACATTTGGAGGAAATTACCTTGCCTGTGCTGCAGCTTTAGCAGTTGTTGAAGTTATAAAAAATCAGGACCTGATAAGCAATGCAAAAAACATTGGGAATTTTTTAACTGCTGAACTTGCAAGTATCCCACAAATTGAAGAAGTCAGGGGAAGGGGATTAATGTTGGGCCTTCAGTTTAATGAAGATGTAGGGGAAATCAGAAAGAAGTTGGTTGCTCAAAAAGGAATATTTACCGGAATATCATCAAATAATATTATCCGTTTGCTGCCACCTTTGACATTAACAATACCAATGGCTGAAAAATTTATAACTGGATTGAAAGAGATACTGAAAACCTGAAAACTAACCGCACAAAAAATACAACCCACCCACATGATCAGATTTTATTGGAATGAAGAATGGAAAGAGATTTTATTTCCGGAAAAAGCCCTAAGGAAACGTTACGCAATTAGTAATTACGGACGGGTTATTAGCTTTACAGAAAATTTCCGTGAAGGAAATCTTATAAAAGGAGGATGCCTTAAGGGATACAAAACCCTACCCTTGCGCCCCTATGGTGTATCAACTACCTATTATGTGCATAAATTGGTAGCTGAATATTTTTTACCATCAAGAAATAAAGATGATTTTTCTGTAATTCACATGGACTTTAACAAGAGTAATAATTTCTTTAAAAACCTGAAATGGGCTACCCGTAGTGAAACATACGAGCACCAGAGAAAAAACCCAATGCTTATTGAAAGTAAAAAGAAAAACATTGGCCGTAATTCATTTGAAGGCCCAAAACTAAATGCCACTCAGGTTATGAGACTTAAAAAAAAGTTGTTGGACCCTAACAGAAAAACCAAATTAAGGATTCTGGCAAGGCAATTTGGAATAAGTGAAATGCAACTTCACCGGATTAAAAAGGGTGAAAACTGGTCACATGTTGAGGTAACAACTAAAGATAATACCAACGCCCAATAATTTTTTTGTATTAATAGTTTGATTTTATTTTAATCAAATACAACATAAAAAAAGGAAACGGGCTGAATCATATAAAACAAAAACGGATGCAAATTCTCCATACAAGTTTCCCCGATGTATTGGGACAAGCTATCCGACCTAAATCAAAAAATTATTTACGGATGAAAAACCAAAAAATTGCAATAATTGGTGGTGGTAATCTGGGCTCGGCCCTGGCAAAGGGAATAGTATTCACGAATATTGTGGAACCCAAATTTATATCAATAACCCGCCGAAGATTTCAATTACTTGAAAATTTGGCAAAAATTGGAATAACCACCGGAAGTGATAATAAATCAGCGGTTAAAGATGCCAGTTTTGTATTTTTGGCAGTAAAGCCATATCAAATGGAAGATATAGTCAGGGAAATTACCCCACACCTTAATCCTGATGTAATTCTTGTTTCATTGGCAACTGGAATAAGTAATAATTCACTAGTTGATTTTTCCGGAAATAAATATCCTGTTTTCAGGGCCATGCCTAATACTGCAATTGCTATTGGTCAATCCATGACTTGTTTATCGTCTCTTAATGCAACTGCTGAACAGGAACAAGAAGTAAGGGTGTTTTTTGAAAAAATGGGCACTGCCCAATACATTCCTGAGGAATTAATGGCTTCGGCAACAGTATTGGCTGCCTGCGGAATAGCTTTCGCCCTAAGGTTTATCAGGGCAGCAACACAAGGGGGAATTGAAATAGGGTTTGGCTCTGACCTCGCCCTAAAAATAGCATCACAAACGGTTAAGGGGGCAGCTCAACTAATAATTGACGGAGAAAGCCATCCCGAAGCAGAAATTGATAAAGTTACAACTCCCAGGGGAATAACTATTTCCGGGTTAAATGAAATGGAACACCAGGGATTTAGTTCCTCATTAATAAAAGGGTTGCTAACATCTTACAATAAAATTGAAAACAATAAAAAGTAGTTTTTAAGTAAAATTCCGGCTAAAAGTGTACAAAACAATAACAATAAAAATTGGGTCAAACGTACTCACCCGTCAAGACGGAAAGCTTGATATTGGGAGAATTACGCACATAACTGAACAGATTGCAGAATTGCATAAAAACGGAACCAAAACAATTCTTGTTTCATCGGGTGCCGTAGCTTCCGGTCGAACCCTTGTTGCTACACCCCCAAAAAAAGATCCGGTTTCAGAACGTCAGTTGCTATCATCGGTTGGACAGGTAAAACTCCTTGCAACATACTCAGCCCTTTTTGAACATCATGGCATTACATGTGCTCAGGTTCTAGTTACCAAACAGGATTTCAGAACCAGGGAACACTATTTAAATATGAAAAACTGCCTGTCGGTCCTTCTGGAAAACAATATTATTCCAATTATAAACGAAAATGATGCAGTTTCGGTAACTGCTTTAATGTTTACCGATAATGATGAACTGGCCGGCTTGGTGGCAACCATGATGAATACAAAAGCCCTTTTCATTTTAAGCAATGTTGATGGAATTTTCAATGGCAACCCGTCTGATTCTAAATCCATCCTGATTGAAGAAATAAGAAACGGAGAAATTGAATTGTCTGATTTTGTTACTACCCAAAAAAGTAATTTCGGTCGTGGCGGTATGCTTACAAAAGGGCGAATTGCTCAAAATACTGCCGCCGCCGGTATAGCCGTTCATATTGCCAATGGATGCAAAAATGGAATTATCCTTGATTTGGCAAAACAAACAGGAATTAACCCCCACACAAAATTTATACCCGGAACCCCCAGACCGGCAATTAAAAAATGGATGGCTTATTCAGCAGGGTTTACTAGTGCTGAAATAACAATAAACCAGGGAGCGAGGGACGCCTTATTCTCACAGCGGGCCACCAGTCTGTTACTGGCCGGAATTACTAACATTACAGGTGTATTTAAAAAAGGTGATTTACTTCGAATAATCGACAATAGCGGGAAATTAATCGGAATTGGGAAAGCCCAGTATGACCACAAAAAGGCAGATGAACATTTAACTGATAAGAAATTTAAACCACTGGTGCATTACGATTACCTTTATTTATTTCCATAACTCCTGAAATAATCCTGGCATTAAAAATTAATTCAATCAGAATGAATACTACCGAACAAATAATAAAAGCTAAAACATCAGCCCCTTTGCTGGTGAAAGTCAGCAATGAAACAAACCGGAAAGTATTGCTAGATTTGGCTGAACGTGCCGAGACCAATGCCAATAATTTAATATCTGCCAACAAATTGGACCTGGATAGAATGGATGAAACCGATCCCAGGTTCGACAGGCTTTTGCTAACCAAAGAACGGATAAGTGGTATTGCCCATGACCTTCGTAAGGTTGCAATGATGGATTCTCCATTGGGGGAAATACTTGAGGAAAAAGAATTACAAAACGGTCTGAAATTAAAAAAAATAAGGGTTCCTTTGGGAGTGGTAGGAGTAATATATGAAGCGCGCCCCAATGTAACTTTTGATGTTTTCGCATTATGTTTCAGAACTGGCAATGCAGTAGTTTTAAAAGGAGGATTGGATGCTTGGTTTTCGAACCAGGCAATAACATCATTAATTCATAAAAGCTTAATTGAAAACGGTGTTTCCCCTGATATTTTACAAATGCTGCCTCCTGAAAGGGAAGCGGCCCAGGTATTAATGAATGCAGCCGGCTTGGTTGATGTTTTAATACCAAGGGGTTCACAATCGCTTATTAACTCAGTCAGGGAAAACGCCAAAGTTGCAGTTATTGAAACTGGGGCCGGAGTTGTTCATACTTATTTTGACGAAAGTGCCGACCTTGAATTATCCAAAAAAGTAATTTTTAACGCCAAAACAAGGCGCGTTAGTGTTTGCAACGCCCTTGAATGTTTAATTATAAACTATCAGCGTTTATATCAACTGCCTGATTTGGTTGCCCCCCTGGCAGCAAAATCTGTTAAAATTGAGGCCGATGGTGACTCCTATAAAGTACTTTCAGGAAATTATCCTTCTAAACTGTTGTCTAAAGCCAATGATAATTCATTTGGTAAAGAATTCCTCGATTATAGGATGGCAATAAAAACCGTTGATAATATTGACCAGGCCCTAAGCCACATTTCTACATATGGTACCAAACATAGCGAAGCAATTCTATCAACCGATAAAAATAATATTCAACGCTTTTATAATGAAGTGGATGCTGCAGCCGTTTATTGTAATACATCAACAGCTTTTACCGATGGGGCCCAATTTGATATGGGGGCAGAAATTGGAATCAGCACCCAAAAACTCCACGCACGGGGCCCTATGGGTTTAAAAGAGCTTACAAGTTACAAATGGCTGATAAACAGTGATGGATTGACGCGTCCGTAACAATTTAAAAATTAAAATAATGAGAAGATTTTTAACACCCGGAGATTTGGGGGATTTAAAACAAGCCCTGGTTGAAGCAAAAAAGGTTAAACTAAACCCATTTGCCGACCAGGAATTAGGAAAAAACAAGACCTTACTAATAATATTTTTTAATTCAAGTTTACGCACCAGGCTTAGTACACAAAAAGCGGCGCTAAATCTTGGAATGAATGTAATTGTTCTGGATATTAATAATGATGGCTGGAAACTTGAAACTGAATCTGGTGTTATTATGGACGGAGATAAGCCTGAACATATACGCGAGGCAGTTCCTGTAATGGGTCAGTACTGTGATATTATTGGAGTTAGGTCATTTGCCCGCTTTGAAAGCAAAGCCGACGATTACAATGAAAAAATACTTACTCCATTCATTGAATTATCTGGGGTCCCTGTTATTAGCCTTGAATCGGCAACAAGGCATCCACTGCAGGCTTTTGCCGACCTCATTACTATAGAAGAGTACAAGAAAAAAGAAAAGCCAAAAGTAGTTCTTACCTGGGCCCCACATCCAAGGGCACTGCCACAGGCGGTACCCAATTCTTTTGTTGAATGGATGAAGATTGCAGATGTTGAGTTGGTTGTTACCCACCCCCAAGGATATGATCTGGCCCCCGAGTTCATGAAAGGTGTTAAATATGAGCCCAACCAAAATAAGGCATTTGAAGCCGCTGATTTTATATATGCAAAAAACTGGGCAAGTTATTCAAGCTATGGACAGATACTTAGCAAAGATAAATCATGGACGGTGGATGAAAATAAAATGGCCATTACCAATAAGGCTAAATTTATGCACTGTTTGCCAGTGCGCCGCAACATGATTGTTACTGATGGGGTTATTGAAGGGCCCGACTCAATTGTAATACCTGAAGCTGCCAACAGGGTTATTTCGGCACAGGTTGTTTTAAAAAGGATGCTGTTGAATTTATAATTTATGGTAAACCAATTAACAATAATTAAAGTTGGTGGCAGGGTTGTTGAAGAGCAGGAAAGCCTCCTAAGATTATTAATAGACTTTTCATTAATTGAAGGCCCTAAAATTCTGGTACATGGCGGTGGCCGTTCAGCAACAACTATTGCCGCGCGCCTGGGTATTGAAACCAAAATGGTTGATGGCCGGCGAATTACAGATAAAGATATGCTTGATGTAGTTACAATGGTTTATGCAGGCTTGGTTAACAAAAATATTGTAGCTCATTTACAGGCCAACAATGTTAATTCCCTGGGGATGACTGGGGCCGATTTGAACATAATAAAATCAAACAAAAGGGAAACAAAAGAAATAGATTACGGCTTTGTTGGTGATATTGATAATGTTAATTCCACCAATTTGAATAATCTACTTCAACAGAATGTAGTACCGGTAATTGCGCCAATCACCCATAACGGTAAAGGACAACTTTTAAATACTAACGCCGATACCATAGCTTCTGCATTAGCAATAGCCATGGCCCCGTTTTACAAGGTAACACTGATATTTTGTTTCGAGAAAAAAGGAGTATTGGCCGACCCTGGAAATGATGAATCAGTAATAAAAAGGATTACAAAAAATGAATTTGCCCAATTAAAAAAAGAGAAAATTATCACCCAGGGAATGATACCAAAACTTGAAAATGCATTTGAAGCTTTAAGTAAAGGTGTTTATCAGGTACGGATAACCAATACTGAAGGAATAAGTCCTTCAGAGGTACAGGGAACGATAATAACAAACATTTAAATTTCCAAAACCTATCAGCCATGGAAGAAAACAATGTTATAAATGATGCAATTGAGATGCTGAAAATGTTAATTTCAACACCCTCGCTAAGCAGAGAAGAAAAGGTTGCGGCTGATATGATGGAAGAAATGATTATTAAAATGGGGTTTTTGCCAAAACGAAAAGGCAATAACATATGGGTTTTACCCGATAATTTTGACAGGAATAAACCAACTGTTTTACTTAACTCCCATATTGATACTGTAAAGCCATCTGCAAATTGGAATACAGACCCTTTTACTCCTTCAGTTACCAATAATAAAATTACCGGACTTGGAAGTAATGATGCCGGAGCTTCGGTTGTTTCTCAACTTGCAGCATTTCGTTTGTTAAATAAGGGCAAGCAGCCATATAACCTTATATATTCTGCTACGGCCGAAGAAGAGGTTTCAGGTATAAACGGAGTTTCATCAATTCTTGCAGATTTACCCGAAATAACCCTGGGGATTGTTGGTGAACCAACACAAATGAAAATAGCAATTGCTGAAAAAGGATTACTTGTTATTGATGGCTCGGTAAAAGGAAAATCTGGCCACGCTGCCAGAAATGAAGGAATTAATGCAATTATTGAAGCTATTCCGGTTATTGAATGGTTCAGAGATTACAAATTTGAAAAAATATCTCAATTGCTGGGCCCGGTTAAAATGACCGTTACGGGAATTAACTCAGGCTCACAACATAATGTTATTCCCGACATTTGCCAGTTTATGGTCGATATTAGGGTAAATGATTGTTATACAAATGAAGAAATAATTGCGATTATTAAAAGGGAGATAAACTGCCTTATTGTGCCACGGTCTGTTAGATTAAACAGCTCATCAATTTCTGAATCACACCCAATTGTAATTCGCGGAAAACAATTGGGATATGAAACGTTTGGTTCACCAACAACATCCGATCAGGCAGTAATGCCGTTTCATACAATAAAATTTGGTCCGGGTGACTCAGCCAGGTCTCATACAGCAAATGAGTTTATTTATATTGAAGAAATAAAAAAAGGTATTGAGGGATATTATAATTTGTTGAACGGATTACAGAATATTCGATAAAAATTGACAATTATCATGTTTTTTGCATAAAAATTCAATTTCCATTCAATTTTTGCTATATTTGTGGAGCTTTGTATTTTTTTGATTTTCCCGGTTTTTTCTCAAAATATAAACCCTTATATAATAAATTCCCGGGCGGAGAAATTTTCTTCATTTATCCGTTTTTTTGTAGGTTGGTTTTGATGATTTTTTTTATCAAAGCCTTCCTTGTAAAGGAAAAAATGTACTAATATTTTAAAATCGGTTAATAAATTAAAGTGTTGACTAATTTTCAAAAACGATATTAATGAAACTGTGGGAAAAAGGATACAGTGTAAACAAAAAAATAGAAGAATTCACCATAGGAAACGACAGGGTTCTTGATGCAGAACTTGCACCTTATGACATTTTGGGAACATTGGCACATATAAATATGTTGACAAAAGTTGGGTTACTTTCCCATCATGAATTTGATATACTCAGGCCTGAATTAATTGATTTATATAAAACTGCCTTAAATGGAAATTTGTTAATTGAAGAAGGTGTTGAAGATATACATTCACAGGTTGAACTATTACTAACAAAAAAAATTGGCGGGGTAGGCAAAAAAGTACATAGCGGCCGTTCACGAAACGACCAGGTTTTACTCGATTTAAAATTATATTCACGACAAAAGATAATTGAAATAACCCAATATGTAATTTCTTTGTTTGATGCATTACAAAAAAGAAGTGATGCGCATAAAAGAGATTTATTACCTGGTTATACACATTTACAGGTTGCAATGCCATCATCCTTTGGCTTATGGTTTGGTGCCTATGCCGAAAGTCTTACCGATGATATGCATATGCTGCTTGCAGCCTGGCGGGTAACAAACCAGAACCCGTTAGGGGCGGCAGCAGGATATGGAAGTTCATTTCCGTTGGACAGAAAAATGACAACCGAATTGTTAGGATTTGACGACTTAAGCTATAATGTTGTTTATGCGCAAATGGCACGCGGTAAAATGGAACGGACAGTTGCATCGGCAGTTGCATCAATAGCCTCCACAATTGGCAAATTTGCAATGGATTCTTGTTTATACATGAGCCAGAACTTCGGATTTGTTGGTTTACCTAATGAACTTACCACAGGATCGAGTATAATGCCCCATAAAAAAAACCCTGATGTATTTGAACTAATCAGGGGTAAATGCAATAAAATTCAATCTTTGCCACAGCAAATCGGAATTATTACAGGTAACCTGCCATCAGGGTATTTTAGGGACCTTCAAATTATTAAAGAAATTTTTATTCCATCATTTGATGAAATAATAAATTGTTTAGATCTGGCCACTTTTGCGGTTGAAAATATGGCCGTAAAAACCGACCTTATGAATAATCAATTGTATAAATATGCTTTTAGTGTTGAAGAAGTGAACAAAAAAGTTTTAGAAGGAGTGCCCTTCAGGGATGCATACCACCAGGTAGGATTGGATATTGAACAGGGAAACTTTAATCCAACAGGTTCAATTAATCATACCCATGAAGGTAGTATTGGCAATCTTTGCAACCTCGAAATAAAACAAAAAATGGATTCCATTTTGAAGCAATTCCCATTTGAAAGGGTTAAAAATGCAATCCAAAACCTAATTGCCTAACAACCAAACACCTAAATTCATAACAAGCATGATTGGTTAAACATAACTTGTCCAGACTATTCGGGAAACACGGATGAAAATAGCAAACATGGTGTTCACCCGTATTCAAGGGACAGGCAACCAACCTTAATCAAAAAATTATTTACCGATGAAATTATTAAAGAACCTGGCTGAAGCAGCCACTCAGTCCTGCGAAATTGATAAAGATTTGTATGAAAAATACAATGTTAAAAGAGGCCTTCGAAATGCTGATTTCTCAGGAGTTTTAGTGGGGCTCACAAACATTGGCGATGTTGTTGGCTATAACAAGGATGAAAATGGTGTGATAACCCCACGGCATGGTGAATTATATTATAGAGGAATTGAAATTACCAACTTAACCAAAGGTTTTCAATCTGATGGGCGGCATGGGTTTGAAGAAACGGCCTACCTGTTGTTATCAGGCAATTTACCAACCCAAAAAGAACTGGCACAATTTACCGACCTTATAAAAAAAGAGCAGGAATTACCATTCTCCCTTTCAAAAAACCTGATTCTTTCATTAAGGGGACGTTGCATAATGAACATGTTGGCCCGAACAGTTCTTGGGTTATACTCAAAAGATGAAAAAGCTGAAGATTACTCACCCGAAAATCTAATCAGGCAATCAATAAGTTTAATTGCCAGATTTCCGGTTATTGTAACTTATGCCTATTTTGGAATGCGCCACTCCTTTCAACGAAAATCACTGGTAATAAGGCATCCCAATCCCGAATTAAGCCTGGCCGAAAATTTTCTGTATATGCTTAAAGGTAAAAAGCATTCGCGCCTTGAGGCTGATTTACTTGACTTAGCCCTTGTACTTCATGCCGAACATGGCGGTGGAAATAACTCATCGTTTACCACGCGCGTTGTAAGTTCATCCCAAACCGACACCTATTCAGCAATTGCAGCAGCTTTGGGTTCTTTGAAGGGAGGGCTCCATGGTGGTGCCAATATTAAGGTTATTGAGATGATGGAAAATATTAAATCAAATGTTAAGAACTGGGAAAGTGAAAAAGAAGTTGAAGCATATCTTCTGAAAATGCTTAATAAAAAAGCTTTTGACGGCACTGGAAAAATTTATGGCATAGGTCATGCAATATACACCCTTTCTGATCCACGTTGCATTCTCTTAAAGGAAAAAGCAAGAGAACTGGCGAAAGAAAAAGGAAGAGAAGCTGAATTTAATCTTTATGAAATGGTTGAAAGGCTTGCCCCTGAAACATTTTATAAATTCAAAGGCCCCAATACAAAAGTGGTAGCTGCAAATGTGGATTTTTATTCAGGTTTTGTTTATCAATGCATTGACATACCCGAGGAGCTTTTTACACCAATTTTTGCAATTGCCAGGGTTGCCGGCTGGTGCGCACACCGAATTGAGGAAGTTACATGCTCAAGCAGGCGGATAATAAGACCGGCTTACAAAAATGTTTATCCCAGGGAACCCTATATTCCAATTTCAAAGCGCTAAAGAATAAAAAACCGGGTTAATTTACCGGTTTTTTATTGCATATATATGCATTTTAACCTATAATAACAATATAATTATTCATTTTTAAGAGTTTCAGGACAATTCCTCATGAATTTTTCCTACATTTGCATTCCGAAAGGCCTTTTTAATGTGCCAAAACAATATTATTCCATTTCCAAAACTTAATACTGGTATGCCTGAAATCAAAGAAATTAAATTAGTGCTGGAGGACGGTACTGTTTTTAAAGGAAAATCTTTTGGATACCCAAAATCTGTTGCAGGTGAAGTAGTATTTAATACCGCAATGACCGGATACCCCGAAAGTCTTACTGACCCATCTTATAAGGGCCAGATTTTGGTTGCAACATATCCACTTATTGGCAACTACGGGGTACCCGTTGATAAATATGAAAATGGTGTGCCAAGTTTTTTTGAATCCAATACAATTCATGTTTCCGGATTAATTGTTTCTGATTATTCTTTTGAGTTTAGCCACTGGAATGCAGCCAATTCATTAAGTGAGTGGCTTATATCCTGTAAAGTCCCAGGGATTTTCGATATTGATACACGGTCATTAACAAAAATAATCCGTGAAAAAGGCCCCATTCTGGGAAAAATAATAATTGATGACCAGAATGTTGAATTCTATAATCCCGATTTAGACAACCTCGTTGAAATGGTCAGCATCAAAGAAAAAGTGGTGTATGGAAATGGGAAACACAAGATTGTTTTGGTTGATACTGGTATAAAGTATAACATACTAAGGTGCCTGTTAAAACGTGATACAACGGTAATAAGAGTACCCTGGGATTATGATTTTACTAAGGAAGATTATGATGGCATAATGCTATCCAACGGTCCTGGGAACCCTGAAATGTGTTCAATAACAGTTAGTCATATTAAAAAAGCCCTACTTGGTGATAAACCAATTTTTGGTATTTGTTTAGGAAATCAGTTGCTGGGAACCGCGGCAGGCGGAAAAACCCATAAACTTAAATATGGTCACAGGGCACACAACCACCCTGTTCAAATGGTTGGGACCGATACCTGTTATATCACAAGCCAAAACCATGGCTTTGTTCTCGATACAGAATCACTGGATGATGAATGGGAACCACTCTTCATTAACCTTAATGATAATACAAACGAAGGAATCCGTCATAAATCCAAACCCTTCTTTTCAACCCAGTTCCATCCTGAGGCATCAAGCGGGCCAACCGACACAGAATTTCTGTTTGATAAATTTATTGGATTAGTTGAAGAGGCCAAGAAATAATCGCTAAAAAAATTCCGGCAGGTGGTTTTAATACTTACCTGCCGGAAATTGCTGTAAAACTAACCTGATATTTTTTTAAGCTTCCTCAGCCACATTAGCCCCTCGGGTTGCGCCTTTTATTATTCCTCGTTTCGAGTTTTTGATGAATTCTATAATCATTTCCTTTTCATCTGAAGGCTCAAGATACAAATTCATATAATCAATTGCCTGAGAAGTGTTTAACCCCCTTTGATAAATTACGCGAAGGGCATCATGTATGGCATCAGTTTGCCCTTTGGTAAATCCCCGTCGTTTTAAACCAACATAATTAATTCCCATATAGTTGGCCGGCACCCCAAAAACTTTTGTAAAAGGGGCTACATCTGAAAGTACCCCTGTCATGCCCGAAACCATTGCATGTTGTCCAATTCGGCAAAACTGGTGAATGGCGCTCATTCCGCCAACAATGGCCCAGTCTTCAACTTCTACCTCACCTGCTATCTGAACGCTGTTTGATATAACACAATGGTTACCTACTTCTGCATCGTGGCCTAAATGTGAGTAGGCCATTAATAGTGTATGACTTCCAACTTTGGTTACTCCTTTTGCTGAAGTACCACGGTTAATGGTTACATACTCACGTATAGTGGTAAAGTCACCAATTTCAACAGTTGAATATTCACCTTTAAATTTAAGGTCTTGTGGAACAGCTGATATTACGGCTCCGGGAAATATTTTGCAATTGGCACCTATACGCGCTCCGGCATAGATAACAGCATTCGACCCAATCCAGGTTCCATCTCCAATTATTACATCCTTGTCTATTTTTGCAAATGCATCTATCACTACACCTTTCCCAATTATTGCCTCGGGATGAATTTCTGCTTTTAGTGAAATCAATTGGTCCATAAATTATTTTATAATACAATAAAAACCAAGCCCGGGTAAAATACCCAAGCCGGCTTAATTCGGTTATTTATTATTTCAAACTATTATTGTGACAATTAAACTATACAACACACGTACTCAAACTCAAAAAAAAATGAGCAACAATCAAACAGTGCGTGTAATTATCAAATAATCAACATTTAGTTTAATTGATTTTAATAATAGGTTAAAGTATATTTATTATAATGTAGATATAAATTACTACTTCTATTAATAATTTATTACCTTTAAAACAACATTAAGTCAGAATTATAAACAAACCTGTACAGAAATTTCCTGCGTATTTATAATTCCTCATTTTTCAGATTTATAGTATTCATCAAAATATAACCCTGTTAGTTAATAGGTAGGTTATATATTTATTACGTTCAGACAAAAAAAGATTGGAAACTTGCAATTGCTGCTCAAATATCGGTTTAATTTTTTTACTGATTTTGGAAATAGAGAAATACTTGGTTAATCCTACTCATTGGCAGGTACTTTTGAACCTTTTCATTGGAGATAAAACCATTAGAACTTAGTCTCCAATCAGGGATTGGAGTAAGCTAACTGGCAAATATTTAATATCAAAACACTAATCCCATGGATATTTTTTATAGTAAACCGGTTAGTTTTCTTATGTTTCCCGCTGCCAACATCTATAATCTGGACACAGATAAACGGGTAATACGGATATATGCTAATTATATTGATTTATCAAATGTGGGCATAAATTATCCGCAGGCAGGGATTGGTATAAATTATTTTGTAAATCTTATTCGTGAATTGCCTTTTTATAAAAAAAAAGAAATTGATAAAAAGTTGGAATTTTGTTTTGATTTGGGTTTTACAACAAAGAAAAACAAAGAAATCCTGAGATTTATTTATCAGGAGGGCTTTACAGTCCATATTCTACTTTAGCAGCTTTTTGATTAGGGCTGGAAGTTGGAAATGCATGGTGAGGTGAAAAAAACAATCTTTTTTTTAAGGTACTATTCTTACTCCATTAATTTGGCACCATTTTATTTTTGGCTGAATTGGTTTTAGTCAGTTTTTTGCGCCGTATTTAACCCGGATTAGTCATTAGAAAGGCAATGAACTAATTAGAAAGGCAATGAACTAATTACTTAGCCGGGATTAACCCTACCCAATAGTCGGTACAGGCTGCTTTAGAAAAACTTAATTTGTAAGCATTTCTGATTACAAATTTTTAGTTTTTCTTTAGCGATTTGTCAAAATATAAGGCATGTAATCAATAACTTAAGACTATTAATTTCTAATGACGGTCATTAGAAAAAATGGCTAATGACAAATTTGGGT
>JBBIVA010000018.1:0-35782 GCA_037439945.1 Marinilabiliaceae bacterium | reverse complement strand
CTATTAATTTCTAATGACGGTCATTAGAAAAAATGGCTAATGACAAATTTGGGTTAAATACAAGGCGGTATAAATACAAACTGCCTTAATAACATTTTTAATGATAAAAAGGCAGTTTGGTACAACAACTAAAAAAAACCAGAAACCAGTAAAACTTGTTTTACCCCAATCAAATTAATTATAATTATATGTTAATGTTACTTCAAAGGGTGTTTCACCCTCCGGAAGTGAAGCTTTTAATACAAACTGAACAGAAGTTAGTCCATTTACTCTTAAATTAAATAGATTAAATGAAACAGTTCCATGCAACAGGTAATTTGCAGGGTCATCTTTTCTGTTGTGCCTGAACAATAAAACTGGTTTGCCCTCATTGTTTACCGGATTCTCAGCGTCCTGGACCAGGTTTATATAGTGTATTCGTTTCCCGCCTCCATAAGTAAATCGTATAGTCAGGAAATCCCCTGATATCCAATAATTTTTAATTTTTACCGGGTCGTCCCCAATTGAATCATTATTTTGTGCAGTAAGGTACAAAATTCCTTTTGTAAGAATTTCTGACATATCGTTAACTTTAACCAAATAGTCAATATTACCGCTACCTTCTCCCAAAATGGTGAAATTAACCCAAACCCTTTGTTTGTCTTTTACATCAAAGCATGGAACATCACTTGCTGATGGAAATAATCTGTCGCCATCATCAGTTACAATTACATATGAATTTGATCCTGTTGTTTCAATGGTTGCCGTTGATATCCAAAATTTACCCAACGAATAACCATTATCATCATGGCACCCTGAAAATCCCAAAAATAAAACAACAGTTAAAACCAGAAACAATTTTTTTCTCATTGCGGTACCCTCCAATTAGTCATTTTTCATTAATTATTATATTGAAAAGATGTAAAAAAAATAAAAGGTTGCTTTATCTTCTAACAAAATTTACCCCAAAATGGTTATTTTAGCACGGGTTTATACTTCAAAACCTGATTAAAGCAGGAAATTAACTTCCCTGTTTTAATCCTGTTTTGGAATTTACTAATAAACCTTATTTGTTTTGTATTATTTATAAAAAAAAATAATCTTTTAATGAGAAGGAGTAGGGGTATAGCAGGGTTTCTTATTTTAGTTTTATCAATATTTAATAGTATCGGTCAAAAAAAAGATGAATGGGATTTTCAATTTCCGTTGGGAATAGAACCGGTTGTTAGTGGCAGTTTTGGAGAATTAAGGGCCAACCATTTTCATTCGGGGGTTGATTTTGCAACCCAGGGAAGAATTGGACTTCCGGTTTTTGCTATTGATAATGGCCATATTTCGCGAATAGTTATTTCACCGGTTGGATATGGCAAGGCTTTATATATTGAACACTCAAACGGGTTTACGTCAGTTTATGCCCATTTAAATGATTTTGCTCCTAAAATTGAATCAATAATTACAAATCTTCAATATGAGAAAGAGTCATTTGCCATAGAACAATATTTTAGACCCGGAGAAATTGTGGTTAAAAAGGGTGAAGTTATTGCATATTCAGGAAATACAGGGAGCTCAGGGGGTCCGCATCTCCATTTTGAAATTCGTGAAACCGAGCAACAAAAGCCTGTTAATGTACATTTTTTTAATTTGCCGGTAAAGGACGATGTATCACCTCATATTGAAGCTGTTTGTATTTATCCATTGGATGATAACAGTACCGTTAATGGAAAAAATACTCCTTTATACATACCGGCAGTATTTTCACATGGACAGTTTTATTTAAAAGGGAACCCAAAAATTAATGTTTCAGGCAATATTGGGCTTGGGATTGAAACAATTGATTATTTTACAGGGTCGTGGCGTCGATGCGGGGTTTACAGTATTCAGTTGAAGGTTGATGGCAAGGATTGGTTCATATCGAAACTTGATGGTTTTCTTTTTAGTCAAACCCGTTACTTAAATAGCCATATCGATTACGGTATGCGCCAAACCAATAAAAGGGTAATTCAAAAAAGTTATCTTGATGTAAATAATTTACTTGATATTTACCACGTAACTTCCGAAAAAGGAAAAATTAAAACCCAAGAAGGTATTAATAATGAAATAATTTACGAAGTTAGCGATGCTTCAGGAAATACTTCCTTGCTGAAGTTTATTTTACATGGTACAACTCCGCCTAAAAATAGTGTGGTACCTGTTAGCACGGCAAAGCGTATAATTAGTGCCACAAAATCCCACTCAGTTGAACTGGAAAAATTTAAGGTGAAATTTCCGGCCAACACTTTCTATTATGACGTACCTGAATCGGTAAAATTAAAACCAAACAATGGTGTGGGTATAGGTGAACATTTTGTTGTTATGGATCCATCTGTACCTGTGCACAATTTTTTCGAAATATCCTTGCCAATTCCTGAACCGTATAGAAACCAAAAAGGATTAGTTGGCGCTCGTTTTAATAATGCAAACGGATTAGGCTATGCCGGAGGTAAACGAGAAGGTTCAATGTGGGTAATTAATACAAGGGAAACAGGTACATATTGCCTTTCTGTTGATACAATTGCGCCTTCATTAAGAATTATTCAACCTCCTCAAAACAGGAATTATTCACAACGCAACGCAATTAAAGTTGAAATAAAGGACAATTTTTCCGGTGTAAAAGATTATAAATGTACAATTAACGGCAATTGGGCTTTGTTTGAATATGACCCAAAAAATAATCTTTTAACCGGGTATTTATCAAAACTTAAAATCGAAAAAGGTGTCAGATATTTACTTGAAATCAAGGTTAACGACAATGCAGGGAATGTTCAGGTACTTAAAACCGAGTTTAACTTTTAACTCAAATTAATCAATAGGAGGCGAAGTTTGAGCCGAACTATTTGATTTAATTGGGATAATCCCGATTTAGTGATTGTTTCAATTCCAAATCTTTGGAATTGATTACAAGTACTTTATCGATTACGCATTTTCAAATGCGTAATTTGGGTTTAATACAAATTGTTTTTATTTAGAAAAACCTGTAAGGAATTTAATTGTTTTTGTTAACCTTTGGCATTGAAAGTGTATGTGGTTTTACCCGAATGTTTTTATTTTATATTTGTCACAATAAGCACAACAGGTAATTATGGTAAGGATTAACTCTTTTCCTTTAAGGTTTTATATGCTCCTGGCTATTTTGTTGGTTACCGGCAAATTTCGTGCAGTTGCACAAATTGATACCGACAGGATGACCATTATAGGCAGAAATGCTCTCTATTTTGAAGATTACATACTTGCAATACAATACTTTAACCAGGTGATAAAGGCAAAGCCCTTTTTGTCGGAACCTTTTTATTTCAGGGCTGTTGGAAAGTACTATCTTGAAGATGTTAAAGGAACCGAACAGGATTGTACATCAGCTCTGGAACTGAATCCCTATTATGTAGATGCATATAATTTAAGGGGAATTGCACGTCAAAAACTAGGAAAAACCCGTGATGCTCTATCCGATTTTAACAAAGGACTTGAAATTGACCCCAGCAATATAAATCTTATAACAAATATTGGCATTGGGTATATTAATTTAAAGGATTACAATAAGGCAATTGAATATTATAACAAAGCCATTGAGTTATCGCCTAAGCTTGTACCTGCATATCTTAACCGGGGTTTGGCAAAAGTTGCCAATAAAGATACATTGGGTGGTATAAATGATTTTACCACTGCAATATCAATTAATCCACATATCGCGGATGGATATATAAACAGGGCATCAACTTATTATCAAAAAGGCGAATTTGAAAAATCATTAACAGATATTGATAAAGCTATTGAAATAAAACCAACCGATGCGAGGCTGTTCCTAAACAGGGGAATTATTCGGTACCAACTCGATAATTTAAAAGGCTGTGTTGATGATTTTGACCGTGTAATTGAGCTGGAACCCAGAAATGCCATGGCATACTCAAACAGGGGGATTTTAAGGGCCCAAATTGGTGATATAAATCGGGCTATTGATGATTTTTCACGGGTATTGGCGTTAAAAAACGGCGATCTTTTAACCCTTTATTACCGGGGATTGCTTTATGCCGAGGTTGGACAATGGGAAAAGGCAATTGCAGATTTTAATATAATTGCAGATAACTACCCTGACTTTGCACCAGTATTTTTTAACCGCTCACAGGCAAAGCAGATGATTGGTGACGGACGTGGTGCTTCCCTTGATTATGGCACTGCCATGAAACTGGAGCTTTCACGTCGTGAAAAGTCGGGAAAACAGGATGCTAAACAAGATTTGGCTGTGCTTGACAAAAAAAACAGTAGTAAAGAAAAGCAAACTTCCGCGAAAAGCGGAAAAAGAAAAGCCACAAGAAAGGAATCAGACAAGGATATAAATAATTATAATAAAATTGCTGTGCTTGATGACTTTGAAAGTGAGCAGTTTGAAGATGTTAAGGCTAGCAATCCATTAAGAGGGAAAATACAAAACAGGAATATTATTATAGAAATGGAACCTGTTTTTGGACTTACCTTTTATCCGGGCGATACACTGGTTCACAGGTTAAGGTACTTTAACCTCGAGCTGGATGTTTTTAACCGGAAACCTGTATCAGGTGACAAAATTAAAATATCAAATTATGAAAGGGAGATTCCCCGTGATTTGGCCTTACAATCATTTACCAATATTGAAAAAATAAATAAAAAAATTGAAAAAGCTACTGATAGTGAAAAGGATCAATTATTATTGGCACGTGCTCTTTATTATTCATCTGTATTAAATCTTAATAATTCACTGGCTGATTATAACCTTATTATTGCCAATAACCCGGAAAACTACCTTGCCTGGTTTAACAGGGCATATACAAGGTTTAAAATGGTTGATATTGTTAGTCAGATTGAATCCGAAACCCCTGACCCAAAGCAACAATTACGTATAGGTGCAATTAGTGTTAAAGAAACTGGTAAGAAAGAGAAGGATAATCGTTTTCTGGATTATGATATTATAATTCAGGATCTTCACAGAGTGATAGAGCTTAAACCTGATTTCGAGTTTGCTCACTATAATTTGGGGATGATAAAATGTTTAATGCGCCATTTTGAAGCGGGCATTGCTCATTTCTCTAAAGCAATTGAAATAAATCCCGATTTTGCTGAAGCATGGTATAATCGTGGGCTTACCCGCATTTACCTTGAACAGGATGTTGAAGGAACTCTTGATTTAAGTAAATCAGGTGAACTGGGTATGTTTAAAGCCTATAATGTTATTAAACGCTATGGTTTTCAGGGGGATGACCCTGATGAAGATGAAGTTGAAAGAAAATAAAAATTCTGATGAACGATTTACCCGATTTTCTAGATACTGAAAATCCTGAATTTCAGGATGCTCTGAACCTTATTCAGTTTACCAATTCATCAGTTTTTTTAACAGGCCGCGCCGGAACCGGAAAATCTACTTTCCTGAAATATATTTGCCAGTCTGTTCATAAGAAACATATTGTACTTGCACCAACAGGAATTGCTGCCATCAACGCCGGAGGAGTTACAATTCACTCTTTTTTTAAGGTTCCTTTCAGGCCCATATTGCCCAATGATCCTGATTTATCGGAAAAAGACCGAAGAATTTATGATTTTTTAAAGTATAACAAAGCTAAAATTCAGCTTATTAAGGAAATTGAATTGTTGATAATTGACGAGATATCGATGGTGCGTTGCGATATTCTGGATTTTATTGACCAGGTTTTAAGGATTTACTCAGGTAATAGAAATAGTCCGTTTGGTGGCAAACAAATATTAATGGTTGGCGATGCTTTTCAGCTTGAACCTGTTGTTAAACGTGACGAATGGCATATACTTGGCAAATATTACAATACTCCGTACTTTTTTTCGGCAAATGTATTTCAACGAATACCTCTTGTACAGGTAGAGCTCCAAAAAGTTTACAGGCAAAACGACCCGGTTTTTGTTGATATTCTTGACCGGATACGGTTAAACCAGACTCAAAATCACCATCTTGAAACCATCAATAAGAACATTAATCCGGCTTTTAAAACACCCAATGATGAGCTTTTTATAACATTGGCCACCCACCGTGAAACGGTTGATTATATTAACGAACAAAAGCTTTCTGAACTTTCGGGCGAGGAATATTCGTTTGAAGGAACAATTGCCGGAGATTTTCCGGAGTCGAGTTTGCCAACTTTAAAACATTTGGTTTTAAAAATAGATGCCCAGGTAATGTTTGTTAAAAACGACGTGGAAAAACGTTGGTATAACGGTTCACTTGGCAGGGTTGAGGAAATTGACAAAGACGGCATTTTTGTGCGAATGGAGAATGATGAAATTCATTTGGTAACAATCGAAAAATGGGAAAATCTGAGATATAGGTTTGATGAAGAAAATAATCAGATTATTACTGAAGAGATAGGGTTTTTTAAGCAATTTCCGCTTAAACTGGCCTGGGCAATAACCGTTCATAAAAGCCAGGGTTTAACTTTTGATAAAGTATTTGTTGACTTTAGTGGTGGGGCTTTTGCCGGAGGCCAGCTATATGTGGCTTTAAGCAGGTGCCGTTCACTGGGTGGAATGGTTTTGAAAACAGCTGTTTTAAAGCGTGATATAATAGTGAATAAGCATGTTGAAGATTTTGCTCGTAGCGCCAATAACAAACAGCTTATTGCAGGTGAACTTAAAAAAGCTAAAGCCGATAATGCATACAACCAGGCATTAATAGCTTTTAGAAATCATAACTGGAAAGAGGCAGTTGCCAGGTTGGCCGAGGCAGTTGAATACCGTAACGACCTTATGAAGCCTGAGTTACAGCGTTTCATTTCACAGGAAATGTACTTTGTGAATCACTATAAAAACCAAATACTTAACCTTGAAGCCAAATTGGTGGAATACAGGGATAATGTAGAAGAATTTGCCCGGGAATATTACCTAATGGCCAATGAGTGTGAACATAAATTTAACGACAGCAGGTCAGCAATTGCTAATTTGAATAAGGCTATAAAATTGAATCCGGAATTTCTTGATGCCCTGTTCCGACGGGCTTCTCTGTTAAAATCAACAGGTGATATTTCAGGGGCTGAAGCTGATTGTTCAAAAATTCTGAAAATTAAACAACGACACTTTAAGGCATTGTTGCTTAGAGGCAAAATTCGTTTACTGCTTAATAATTTAACGGGAGCCTACCAGGATTTGCTGGAAGCTCTTAACCTGCGAAAAACAAACGCCGAGGTGTACAAAGCGCTTAGCCTGGTTTGTGCAAAAATGGGCGAGACCGAAAAATCAAAAGAATATAAAAATATTGCCCGCAGCCTTGATGAACAAAGGGATGAATAATGTGTCCTTAATTTTCTAACTCCTCATAAAAATTTCCGGTTTGTAAACCACAACTTTTAGTTATTTTGTTTGTTAGTTTGCATAAACCCAAAATTTTGGTATTTAAGCATTTTGCAAACTTTATCGATTACGTATTTTCAAATGCGTAATTTGGGTTTAAAGCCATTATATAAAACAATTACAATGATTAGTATATTGAATTTTAAGCTTGGTTTAAACTCTAAAAAAATATATTGACTATTAATGTGTTTAAATGTAAATTAGTTATTAATACCTTAATAATGTATTAAAAAAAATATATCAACAATTTGTCACACATTTTAAAACAATTTATATCCAACAACAAAAAGCAGTTTGCCATAATTTTACAGTAATTAAATTTGTTAAACCATTAAAGCTTTTATATCATGAAAAAACTTTACACAATTATTGCTGCTCTTTTTATAACAGGAATGTTCCTTAATGCACAAGACGTAGTTTTGGTAAATTCTAATTTATCTGACTTTAACCCTGAAATGGCTAATAATACAACAGGTTCAGCGGCCAATAGCTATGCTATAACAGGAGGTGTATTTGTTTTTGCAGGTGCCAGGTATAATGACACATCTAATATGCCATCAATTAGTCCAACTACAGGATCAAGTGAAGCAGTGCCAGCCACGGATAATGTTACTATAAATCCAAACGTTAATACAGGTACTTCTTCTACACACACAGTACGTTTTGTAAGAGTTGGAACCAACAGTACTATGGTAAACAATTTGCCGACTACTCACTTTTATCAAATTACACCAACCAATCCTTTTAAAGATGGAGGAAAAATTACCCTGGTGGTTAGTTCAAATGCAAAGGGTGGTAGTGTAAATATTTACAATATGACCGATGGCGTAAAATTAGGCTATATTGATATATCAGGTTTAAACTGGCACCTTTATAATACTGTTACCTTTTCCTTGCCATCAGACTTAAATGGGGTTAAGACAATTGGTTTTAACAGGGGTTCTTCTACAGGTGATCCTGCAGCAGGGATAACTTTTTTTACCTGGAATATTAAAATTGAGACGTTCGGTACTTCAACTTCTATTACACAACCTAATGTTAAAGCAAACCTTACTGCCACCGAATACTACAACATAACCGGTTCAAAAATGGGTAATGATTTCAATGCACTCCCAACCGGGTTGTATATTGTTAAAAAAACTTATGATAACGGACAGGTTACAACCGAAAAAATATCAAAAGCAAAAAGATAGTTTCATAGTTTAGGATTGAGTAAAAGCAGGTAATTTAATGTTACCTGCTTTTTTTATTGTTTGCTAAGGGTACCGGAATATTATACATGGTTTAATAATGGGTTAAAACAGATCATTAAAAGCAATTATTTTTTATTGATTTATTTTAAGCCAATTTGGGCAACAATTGAAATAACCATTCTGCGAACCGGTAGTGTTTTTTTTATTCAGGGTATGCTGAAAGATATTTAAAAGCATAGCAAACAGGGTTGTGTAGTTTTAATAATTAGTGATAATATTAACTTTTAAAACCCAGGATTAAGTTTTTTTAATCCCAACCTGCAAAATCAGAAGCAGATAGTTAACCGGGTTGAATTATTATTTGATTCCGAACAATTTACCACTCTTTATAAACTTAAAAACCCCGTATGGTAATAAAAATTGTAATTTTTTTCCTTCTGATATTCCTTCTCTGATTTGGGTTGATGAAATATCAAGTAGTGGAGCATTAATAACCCTGGTTAAATCTCCATGGCTTTCATTAACCGGAAATCCCGGGCGGGGGTAAACTATTATTGGTACCGAAGAAATAAGTTCTTCAAAATTTTTCCATTTATAAAGGGAATTAAAATTATCACTTCCTATAATTAGCGTAAAATGGTTTCGTGGATTCAATATGCGGAGTTTATTAATTGTATCAATTGTAAACGATGGGCGTGGCATATCAAATTCAATATCACATGTTTTAAACCTGGGCTCATTTTTTATTGCAATATTAACCATTTCAAGCCTTAACCGCTCATCAATCAATATATCAGTCTCTTTAAAAGGGTTTTGAGGGCTCACAACAAACCATATTTCATCAAGAGTTGTGTATTCAATAATATAGTTTGCCAAAGCAAGGTGCCCAATATGAACTGGGTTAAAAGAGCCAAACAGCAGTCCGGTATTTAATGATGTTGGTTTCAAAAATTTGGTTTATAAAGAATTATCAACAAAATTACGAATCAAATTTTCTGTTTCTATTTGTGCTTTATCCAAATCATCGTTAATAATAATATAATCGAATTCACCTGCATAAGTAATTTCATACTTAGCTTTTGCGACTCTTTTATCAATTACATCAGGGCTATCTGTACCTCGTTTTTCCAACCGGTAACGTAATTCATCAATTGAAGGGGGTTGAATAAACAATGACAAGGCTTTTGAGCCGAAAATCTTCTTAATGTTAATTCCACCTTTCACATCAACATCAAAAAGCACGTTTTTACCCTTGTCAGTCAATCTGTTTACCTCGCTCAACAAGGTACCGTAACATGTACCTTCATAAACCTCCTCCCACTCAAGAAACTCATTGTTGTTAACTTTTAATTTGAATTCATTGTTATCTATAAAGTAATAATCAACCCCATGTTTTTCATTGTTCCGTGGTTTACGGCTGGTTGCCGATATTGAAAACTCCAGGTTTAAGTTACATTTTAACAAGTATTTTACTATGGTTGTTTTTCCTGCACCCGAAGGGGCCGAAATAATAATTAGCTTACCCTTATTCATTAATCAAAGTAGTATTTATTATAAAATATTTAATGATTGCTCTTTAATTTTTTCTAGTTCATCCTTCATTTGTATTACAATTTTTTGCAAATCGGTGTCGTTGGCCTTTGACCCTAAAGTGTTTATTTCACGCCCCATTTCCTGTGTTATAAACGAAAGTTTTTTCCCAACAGGTTCAGTTTCATTTAGCGTTTCAAAAAAATAGTTAATATGGTTTTCCAATCTGACTTTCTCCTCTGAAATATCTATTTTTTCAATATAATAAATAAGTTCCTGCTCAAACCTGTTGTTGTCAAATTTATATTTTTCCTCCAATTCCGATAAACTCTCCTTAATTCTGTTTTTAATCTTATCAACCCGTTGTTTTTCGTGCTGATTTATCGATTTTAAAAGCGCAGCTATGTTATTGGTTTTTTCACGGATATCGGTTTCCAAAACCCTGCCTTCGTCAAGCCTGAATTTTTCAATTGCACCAATAGCTTTATTTATTCCGATTAGCACTGTTAACCATTCTGAATCATCGAGTTGTGGTTGTTCGGTTTTAAGGGTGTCAGGTAATTGAAGAATTGAATTAATTAAAGCTGTTGGTTTCTCAATACCCAATTGGTCTGAAATATCACTAAGTTGCCTGAAATAATTGCTTATAACCTGTTCGTTAAGTTGGGTAACCTTATCCGGTACCATTGTTTCAATAAAAATGTTTAAATCAATTTTGCCCCGTAAAAGTTGACGGCTTATTTCACTTCGTATTTCAAGTTCTTTTTCCCTGTAAATTGATGGCAAACGAATATTTAAGTCAAGTTGTTTACTGTTTAACGACTTAATTTCGATATGCACTTTTTTTGTTGGAAGCTCGCAAAAAGCTTTACCAAATCCTGTCATGGATCGTATCATGATATTTATAGTGATAAAAGTTTATACAAATTTAATGGATTTTAATTCTTTGATGAAATAGGATTATTATGCAGTTGAACATAAGTAAAACTTTTATTCAATACCAAATGTTGTAAAACCGAATTAATCAATAGGAGGCGAACTATGAGCCGAACTATTTGATTTAATTGGGATAATCCCGATAAAACAATTTTTTGATAGATTTTCCAGCCTTATTAAATGCCGAAATGAACAAAACCCGATAAAAACCGTTATAAATTAAGAAATTGCAAAAATTATAATGGCCACCTACTCAATAAAAGATTTGGAAAGAATCTCGGGTATAAAGGCCCATACCATTAGGATGTGGGAACGCAGGTACCAAATTATTAAACCAGGTCGCACCGATACAAATATCAGGTATTATTCCGATTCAGATTTGAAACGGTTACTTAATATTTCAATATTAAATCAAAATGGCATAAAAATATCCCAAATTGCCGGATTGGATGACCATCATATCAAGAACAGGGTCCTTGATTTGGCGCTTGACAGCCGTTATTCAACAGTACATATTGAAGGGCTTATAATTTCAATGCTTGAACTTGACGAAAAGAAGTTTTCAAATACCTTATCCGGTGCTATAATTAAATACGGGTTTGAGGAAACAGTTGAATCGGTATTATTCCCTTTTTTGGAACACATTGGAATGTTGTGGCAGGCAGGCAGTATTAATCCTGCCCAGGAACACTTCATCTCAAATTTAATCAGGCAAAAATTGTTTGTTGCCATCGATCATGAAATGCTAAAAAACAATTCCAGAGGCCCAAATATAATTTTCTTCCTAAATGAGTTTGAAATGCACGAAATTGGCTTATTGTTTTATAGTTTAATTGCACGTAAAGAAGGCGCAGATGTGATTTACCTGGGACAGGGAGTGCCAATGGAAGATTTAATATTGATAAACAAATTAAAGCCCGCTGATGCGTTCTTTTCCGCTTTTGTATCATCAACAAAAAAAGAAGATATAGAAAAGACATTAAAAGGATTTAAAGAGAATTTTGATAACGTAACTTTTTTTATTTCAGGCTTTCAAATTAAGGAATTAAACCCTGTAATGCCTGATATGTTTGTTTCTGTTGAATCTGTTAAACAATTTAAGCAGGCGATTAGACTTTTAAAATTTCAGGATTAATACCTTATAAGGTTTATCCACTTAAGTTCTCCGCACTACTCCCTTGTTTTTCCACTTACCGGTTTTATAATAAACCCAGGTGCCTGCAAGCCCTACCAGCCATCCCGAAGGAATACTCCACCAAATACCGGTTTCCCCAAAATGGGATGATAGAATAATTGCAAACGGAATTCTTATTACCCACAGTGATATTAAAGTAATGAACATTGGGATTAATGTATCACCTGCTCCGCGCAGCATACCGTGAAGTACAAACATTGATGAAAATGCTATGTAAAATGAACATACAATAACCAGGTATTCCTGTCCATGAATTATAACATCCGCGTCGTTTGTAAATAAGGACATTAATTCTTTGCCAAGGAAAATAACCAATATCATTACTGCTAAACTTATTGTCCAAGACATTTTTTGAGTTGCCCAAACCCCTTTTCTGATCCTTTCTATTTGACCAGCACCTAAGTTTTGCCCCACAAATGCCGAAAGAGCAGATGCAAGGTTCATTGCAGGCATTGCAGCAAGTGCCTCAATTCGGTTGGCAGCTGTATAAGCAGCTAAAGCTACAGTGTCAAAATTATTAATAATGCGTATCAGGGCCATCATTCCTAATGCTACAAACGTTTGTTGGAACCCTGTGGGAAGCCCGATTTTAGCACTTTGCAAAAAGATTAAGCGGTCAAAACTTAACGATTTTAAACTGAAATGTATTAAGTGATCGCGCCGGTTCAGATATAGAATGACTGAAATAAAACCACCTGTCTGGGCAATTACTGTTGCCCAGGCAGCACCGGCAATTCCCCAGTTAAACACCACCACAAAAAGTAAATCAAATAATATATTGGCAATGGTTGCAATTATCATAAAAATCAATGGCGTTTTGCTGTCGCCCAACCCCCTTAAAACCGAGGATGTTCCATTAAACCCGAAAAAACCAATCATCCCAACCATGTAAATATTAAAATATAAAACGGCATCGGGTAAAACATCCTCTCCAATTTTTAATAGTTGAAATATCTCACGACTGAAAATAAGTCCTAAAACAGATAGTATAGCTCCTGCTGCGAACATAAAGATGTAAATTGTACCAATTGCCCGCTTAACTTTATCGTAATCCTTGGCCCCAAAATACTGACTTATTATAACTGTAGCCCCGCTTCCTATGCCAATAACAAAAGCAATAAGGGTATAAAAAATTGGAAATGACGCGCCAACTGCAGCCAAAGCCTGGGTTCCCAAAAATTTGCCCACTATAATGCTGTCAACAATGTTATACATCATTTGAAAAACATTACCAATTATCAATGGTAAGGCAAACTTAAAGATAACTCCGGCCTCATTACCGGTTGTGAGGTCCTTCATAGTAATATCGATTTACCACACTTTTTTTAGAATCTGATTAAGTGCTGGTATATTTTATGAAACAAAAAATTGTTTTGATGTTTAAATAAGGCCAAATCTGATTAAACCTAAAACAAATTAAGGTGTATCATTAGTTGATTGGGGTTTGGTTTTATTTTGCAAATCAACATATTTTTGATGACAATTACCCGTTTAGTATAAAAAGAATAATTACAAACAACCTTTTTTTTTAGATATATTAACATTGCATAAATGGTTTTAATAGTAAATTGGAGTTGGTACTGCTTTTACAAACCGTATTTTAAATTATTTTTGTAACATAATAATTTTCTGTTTTCAAACTAAGAAATCCCTTTCAAGACTAACCCCGGTAAATAATTATTAAACTTTCAATATATTTTATAATGAAAATCACAAAGCGGTTAATTATATCGGTTTCTATTCTGATTTTTATTAATGTAATAGCAAATGGACAAACTGCTGTTAAAAAATTTTTCCCAAAAGTTGTTGCCTCATCAATAATGTACCGTGAATCAGGTATTCCTGCTTATTACTATCGCAATTATATTGAAATAAATAGTGGTAGTGGGCAAAACCGTTTAAAGGGTTCAGTAATACCATTTTATTACAACGATTTTTATTTCAATCAAAAAGTCCGTAATTCTGTTGTGTCAGTGGGTTTAATGCAAAAATCAATAAAAAACGGTAATCTGAACTCTTACCTGTTTCGTATGAACACATTTAAAAATAATGGTTTTTTACCACTTGCTTTACCGGTTATTTATATGAATCAGGGCAAAAGTGAATTAAAAGTTAATTTAGGCCCCTTAAGTTTATATGAAAACCGTACCCACGGGAGCATTCTTACAAACAGCAATTTTAATAAAATAACATCTGAATTTTCCAAAAATGATCATTCATATAGCCGTTTAATTAAAACGGTTTATTACAAAACCCCTCATCTTGTAGATATTCATATAGATGAACTGCCTGATCCGCCAAAAATGCGAGATGGGAAATATAACGACCGAAAACAAACCCGGGAAACTATATCAGATATTTTCAGGCAGGATTCACCAACTTTACCTAAAAAAATTGAAAAGGTTGAATTACAAAAACGCCCCTGGGTTTTTAGCGGGTCAGAAAATATTCAGTTTTCACAGGCATATTTAAAAAACTGGGCAAAAGGCGGACAAAATTCAGTTGCATTACTCAGCGACCTTAGAGTTAAAGCAGTTTATACCCAGGGCAAAACCCAGTGGGAGAACAGGGTTATTCATAAATTAGGCATAATTTCAAGTCAGGGTAGTTTATCGCGTGTAAACGACGATTTAATTGATTTAAACAGTAAATACGGAATTAGTGCAAATAAACACTGGTTTTACAGTTTTCTTTTTAATTTTAAGTCACAGTTTTTTTATGGATATGCAAGTAGTGACGCAATGAAACTTAAGCCAATCTCAGGATTTATGGCCCCCGGATATTTTACCTTAGCTGCTGGTATGGATTATAAAAAGGGCAAAAATTTTACCCTGCTTTTATCCCCTGTTACATCAAAGCTGACTGTTGTGCTTGATACAGCCAAAATAAACCAAAAACGTTATAATATACCAACTGGTAAAAGATCGGTATTATTAACAGGGGGCTCGCTGGTTAATGATTACAGCTTACAATTAAACAAGGAGATTAAATTAACCTCATCATTAAATGTATTTTACGATTACTTTGAGAAAGACAACAAAGTTCAGGCCGAATGGGATATGATTATCGATATGAGAATTAATGTTTTCCTAAGTACACGTATTGTAACAAATTTGCGGTATTATGAAAACGAATCAAATAAGCTTCAAATGAGGGAAACTATGGGGATATCATTTAGATATAATTTTTAGCACATATAATTGGTGGTGAATTTTAATATGTAAAACAGTTTTTGGCTTAATCTTCAAATTAACAAGATTTAACATTATTTACCCAATCACCCTTTTTTTTCGCCGTATATTTGTTATAGAAAAAACAATAAGTTTTTTCCAGGTTTAGGTTAGGTAAGGTTAATTAGGTTTAGAAAAAAGAGCAGCGAAAGCTGCTCTTTTTTGGCATAATAATTGTTAATAAACTATAGAAATTTTCTCATAGTTTAGGGTTAGGTTTTGGTTGAAATGAAAAAGGTGCCGATTGTTATTACCGGTACCTTTTTCATTTCATTTTCTTTGAGAAGCTTGAACCATTAATGGTACCCCTTTATATTTGGCTCTTCGAAACGCCTTAATCAGGTGTTTTTCATGTTGAACATCTGCCTCAAAAAATGATACTTTTTGCTGAATATCAATTTTTCCGATAGCAATTTTCCTGTCAGGAGTTTGCCTGTTAATAATGTTTATAAGTAAATCAGGCTTCAAATTATTTTTTGCACCCAGGTTAATACTGTAACGGGTAAAATTTTCACGATTCTTACCATTAACGTTTGATTTCCTTTGAGAAATGGAATATCCAGTTTCTTTAAGGTTTAAATCAGGAGCGTTTTGGTAATCAGCATGAAATCTGTTAAATTCAATAGCAATGAATTTTTTAATAATCTCCTCTTTTGATATTTCCTGTAAAGATGTTTCAATCATTTCCTGGTATTTATCAAGATTATATCCATGAGGTTCAGTATTGGTAACATCCACCAGGAAATTGTTTAATCTTTTGCCAAAAACTTCATCACCTGTAGGAATTTGTCTTTTTATAAATTTCTTACCGGTTTGTTTTTCTAAAAAGAATAGCTTTCTGGTTTCTGATGGGGAAATAATTGCAATTGAAGCTCCACGTCGGCCGGCACGGCCTGTTCTACCGCTTCTGTGAATATAATTTTCCTGATCGTCAGGTAAATGGAAATGAATTACATGTGTTAAGTTGTCCACATCAAGACCTCTTGCTGCAACATCAGTAGCCACAAGTATCTGCAAATGTTTATTCCTGAACCGGTTCATAACCTGGTCGCGTTGTGCCTGAGAAAGGTCGCCATGGAGCGAATCAGCATTATATCCGTCGCTTATAAGCCTGTCAGCAATTTCTTTGGTTTCAAGTCTGGTGCGACAAAATACAATACTGTAAATATCGGGGGTTATATCTGCCAAGCGTCTAAGTGTTTGGTAACAGTTTTCAGGTTTGGTAACGCAGAATTCATGCGATATATTTTCATGGGCAGTATTTTGACGCCCAACACTTATCTTTTCAGGGTTGTGCATGTGTTTTCCTGCCATTCCGGCTATATCTGAGGGCATTGTAGCCGAAAAAAGTAAAGTTTGTTTAGTATCTGGCGTTTGATCAAGAATGGCATCCATCTCTTCTTTGAAACCCATTTTAAGCATTTCATCGGCTTCATCGAGAACCAGGTAATTTACGGCTGATAAGTCTAATTTACCCCTGTTAATTAAATCGTTAACACGGCCAGGAGTACCAACTACAATATGGCATTTATTACGTAAGGCCATAATTTGCTGATATATTGGAGCGCCACCGTAAACGGGAACGATTGATACAGGTAAAAATTCCGAGAAACTTTTAAGGTCTTGAGTTATTTGCAGGCATAATTCGCGTGTAGGGCAAAGTATAATAGACTGGATTTCCTTTACTACCGGGTTAATTTTACTTAAAATAGGAAGTCCAAAGGCTGCTGTTTTCCCAGTTCCTGTTTGGGCCATGGCAATCAAATCCTGGCTTGACTCCAGGATAAATGGTATTGTTTTGGATTGAATGGGGGTAGGTTTTACAAAACCTATTTTCCCAATTGACTCCAGGATTTCGGGCTTAAGCCCTGATTCAAAAAAAGTTTGCATGTAAGAAATTAAAAAATTTCACATCAACCTTTATAAAGGATTGATGGCTTTAAAATTGTGCTATAATTTCAGGTTTTATTTGGTACCTGAAATTTCGGCTGCAAAACTACAATATAATTATTGATAAATCAGTCTGTTTTGTACCAACTTATTTTTTTTTTTGTTTTTTTAAATATTGAAAAAATTATTAATAAAGTCTGTTTAAAATAATTTATTATTATTTTGGTATTATTAACATGGATTTTATAATTATTATCATTAGTGTTCGATTAAATTTTTTGAATTTAAGTGAATGTGTTTACACATAATAAATCATTAGTTTTTTGTTTACTAAAGGGTCGCTTTCCGCATCAGAGAATTTCTGTCAAGAAAATCAGATATTGGACTTTAAGAAATCATGCCTTTTTGAGCGTAGCGAGTTCAGGTATTTTAACCAATTGGGTAGATATTTAGTTCAGATGTAAGTATTTCTTGTTTTTATCAAAAAACTTACAAAACTACTATCGGGATGTGACTGAAATAGCATAGAATTTGGTTTATCGGAACTTACTTTTTTTGCTGGGGTTGGGCTAAACTGGCCAAAATACCATTTTACGAAAAAACTAATGAAACAGCTCCCGTAATTTAGGGACTGGTTCCCCGTTGTATCGGGACAGAAAAACCGGCTCAATTTTAAAATTTTTTACGGACGAATAAAAAAGTAAGGGACAGTGCGGCCAGCGCTCTTAAACGAAGAATCTATATTTAACTGACAAAAGTGAAAAAAAATATATCTCAATTGTAATTAAATATTATAAAAAAGGATTATCTTTGACCGTAACAGACCAGAACACTATGTCGCCTAAAAAAGAGCCTTTTAAATTTGCAATTGACAGTAACGGTGATGTGCCAAAATTCAGGCAATTAATTGATACTGTTAATAATGCCATATCCCAAAAAAAATTAAATATAGGTGACAATTTACCATCAGTTAACCATGTTTGTAAATATTATAATTTAAGCAGGGATACTGTTTTTAAAGCCTATTCGATTTTAAAGGAACAAGGGGTTATTGAATCTGTTCCAAATAAAGGTTACTTTGTAGCAAAGGAAATAAGGAGGGTTTTTTTGTTTTTAGATACATTTAAAGCCTATAAAGAGGTTTTATATGATGCTTTTAATAAAAACCTGCCGAAAAATGTTATGGCCGATGTGCATTTTCACCATTATAATGCTGATGTATTTAAAAAACAAATAGTAGAGGGAATTGGGAAATATGCCAAATATGTTGTAATGCCTTTTGACCATGAAGGTATTACTGAGGTGTTAAACCTAATACCACCAGACAAACTTCTTATAATTGACTGGAATATAAACTCATCAAAAGATAGTAACGTACTTTACCAGGATTTTGGTAACCCGGTTTTTGAAGGATTAGAAGAAATAAACCATTTGATTTCAAAATACAAGGAATTTGTATTCCTCTATCCTGATTATACCAATCACCCGGTTGAGTCGGTTCACCATTTTAGCAGGTTTTGCAAAAAGCATAATATTTCACATAGTGTTTTAACAAATGCAAACGCTTTTGATGTAAGGGCCGGTGTTGCTTATTTTTCTGTGTCGGACAGAATGCTGGGAAAGTTTCTTGAGCAATGCAGAGAGAAAAAACTTGAACCTGGCAGAGATACGGGACTTATTTCCTATAACGAAACACCGATGAAAAAATTTATTTACAAAGGTGTTACCGTAATTTCAACTGATTTTCAACTAATGGGGCGCAGGGCTGCAGAATTTGTATCAAACGATATATCTATGCAACTTTGCGTGCCAACAAAAGTACTTGTGCGTGAATCTTTATAAAATTTTTATTACCACTAACCAGAACAGAACAGATTATTTATGTATACATTAGGAATTGATATTGGTAGTTCATCGGTTAAAGTAAGTTTACTTAATATTTCAGATGGAAGTTGTGCTGCGTCGGCATTCTATCCCTCAGAGGAGATGACAATTGTAGCAGTAAAATCAGGATGGGCTGAGCAGGATCCAAATTTGTGGTGGATTAATATGAAAAGCGCTTTATCGGCAGTTTTAAAAAAATCAGGAGTAAAAAAAGATTTAATAAAAGCCATTGGTATTTCATACCAGATGCATGGGTTGGTAGCTGTTGATAAGAATGGTGAGATTATCAGACCATCAATTATATGGTGCGACAGTCGGGCCGTATCAATAGGAGAGAAGGCTTTTGCTGATCTTGGCCAGGAGTATTGTTTGGGCAATTGTCTCAATTCACCCGGAAATTTTACTGCATCAAAGCTAAAATGGGTTAAGGAAAATGAACCGCAGCTTTATTCACGCATATTTAAGATAATGCTCCCGGGCGATTATATTGCTTACAGATTAACAGGAAGAATGCAAACAACAGTTCCCGGATTATCGGAGGGAATAATGTGGGATTTTAAGAATGAGAAGCTGGCAGGTGAATTATTTAAGTTATATGGGATATCTGAGGAGTTAATTCCTGAAGTTATTCCTACATTTTCGAACCAGTACGGTGTTTCACAAACAGTGGCAAATGAATTAGGATTAAATGAAGGTACTGTTGTTAGTTATAGGGCAGGCGACCAGCCAAATAATGCTTTTTCGCTAAATGTACTTGAACCGGGTGAAGTTGCCGCAACTGCTGGTACATCGGGGGTGGTTTATGGGGTAAATGATTCTCTATCCTGTGACCCTGAATCAAGGGTAAATAATTTTGCCCATGTAAATCATTCATCTGAAAAAAGACGACTTGGAGTGCTTCTTTGTATTAACGGTACGGGTATTCTTAATTCATGGTTAAGACGAAATGTTGCTAACGGAATTGGTTATGAATTAATGAATAGTTCCGCGGCCTCAGTACCAGTGGGATCAGATGGATTATTAATTTATCCTTTTGGCAATGGAGCTGAGCGTGTTTTAGGAAATGCAACACCGGGTGCTGCAATTGTTGGAGCAAGTTTTAATACACACAATCAATCGCATATTTTAAGGGCAGCTCAGGAGGGTATTGCCTTTAGTTTTAGATATGGAGTTGATATAATGGGTGAAACGGGTATTAAAGCAAAAGTAGTAAGGGCCGGTAAGGCAAATATGTTTTTAAGTCCTATTTTCAGGCAAACAATGGCAAATGTATTGGATGCCAGAATTGAACTTTATGATACCGATGGCGCTTTGGGAGCCGCTCGTGGAGCTGCATTGGGAGCAGGAATTTATACAGATACGATTGACACTTTTAAAAGTCTTAAATGCCTGGAAACAATTATTCCGGATAGAGATAAAAATGTGGTAAATGATGTGTATGATCAATGGAAAAGTAAATTAAATTTTTAATTATCAATAATTTGAAATTATGAGCGTGACATTAGGAAACAAGGAGTATTTTCCCGGGATTGGGAAGATAGAGTTTGAAGGTAAGGAATCAAAAAATCCTCTCGCATTTAAATGGTACAACCCGAATCAGGTTGTAAGAGGAAAAACTATGAAAGAACACCTACGTTTTGCAATTGCATACTGGCATACATTCTGTGGCGAAGGAGGTGATCCATTTGGTCCGGGCACTGTTGAATATTCATGGAATTTGGCTTCAGATCCAATTCAGGCAGCGAAAGATAAAATGGATGCAGCTTTTGAGTTTATTACCAAAATTGGGGCACCATTTTATTGTTTTCATGATACCGATGTGGTTGGCGACGGCTCGGTTTTTGAAATTGAGAAAAGGCTGGTTAAGCTTGTTGATTATGCCAAACAGAAGCAGGCAGCATCAGGTGTAAAATTGTTATGGGGAACAGCCAACGTATTTAGTAATAAGCGTTATATGAATGGTGCTTCTACCAACCCTGATTTTAATGTGATAACAAATGCTGCAGTTCAGGTTAAAAATGCCATTGATGCTACAATTGCCCTAAATGGTACAGGTTATGTTTTTTGGGGAGGTCGCGAAGGTTACATGAGTTTGCATAATACTAATACAAAAAAGGAACTTGACCACATGGGTCAGTTTTTACGCATGGCTCGTGATTATGCACGGGCACAGGGTTTTAAAGGGACATTCTTTATTGAGCCCAAACCAATGGAGCCATCAAAGCACCAATATGATTTTGATACTCAAACAGTGCTTGGGTTTCTTGAAAAGCAAGGATTAATAAATGATTTTAAATTAAACGTTGAGGTTAACCATGCTACTTTGGCGGGTCATTCATTTACGCATGAATTAAGGATGGCAGCTGATGCAGGTAAACTTGGTTCTATTGATGCCAATAAAGGTGATTATCAGAATGGATGGGATACTGATGAGTTTCCTACCAATATTTATGAAATTACCGAGGCAATGCTTGAAATTTTACAGGCTGGCGGTTTTGAGCATGGAGGAATTAATTTTGATGCAAAAACCCGTCGTAATTCTACCGATTTGGAAGATATTTTTATTGCCCACATTGGAGGAATGGATGTTTTTGCCCGTGCCCTGGTAATTGCTGATAAAATTTTATCGCAATCAGATTATTTGAAAATGAGAGCCAACAGGTACGCTTCTTTTGATAGCGGTAGAGGAAAAGAGTTTGAAAACGGCAAACTCTCGTTAACTGATATGTACAATATTGCAAAAGAAGTTGGCGAGCCTAAACAAATCAGCGGTAAACAGGAATTATACGAGCAATTAATCAATCTTTATATTTAATTAATTGCTATTTTTACATATCCAGAACCATGAAAATTGAATTATTCTCATGGTTTTGGATTTGTTACATATTAAAAGTATCTGTTATAGAATACTTTATTTAATAACCCGAAAATCTAAATCCTGAAATATGGAAAGAGAAAAAAACAGATTCTATGTAATTGGATTGACACTGGTTGCCACCCTTGGAGGGTTACTTTTTGGTTACGATACTGCAGTTATATCAGGGGCTGAAAAGTCAATACAGGTGTTTTTAATTGAAAGCCAGGGGTTAAGCACCTTTATTCATGGTGCAACAATTTCGAGTGCCTTAATAGGTTGTATAATAGGCGGAGTTCTGTCAGGACTGCTTAGTTCACGTTTTGGCCGAAAAAAGTCGTTAATAGTTGCTGCATTTTTATTTTTTGTATCAGCTCTTGGCTCTGCTTATCCTGAGTTTTTGTTTTTTAAACACGGAGAAGCCAGTATGGGTCTTTTAATGATGTTTAACCTTTACAGGATTATTGGAGGAATAGGAGTAGGGCTGGCATCTGCAATTAGTCCTATGTATATTGGAGAAATAGCGCCGGCTAAAATCAGGGGAAGGCTGGTATCTTTGAACCAATTTGCCATAATTTTTGGTATGCTGGTGGTATATTTTGTTAATTGGGGTATTGCAAATGGTGAAACTGCTGATTGGATAAATTCAATCGGGTGGAGAAAAATGTTTTTATCTGAGGCAATCCCGGCAGCGTTGTTTGGTATTTTACTCTTTTTTGTTCCCGAAACGCCTCGTTATCTCTCTTTATCCAATAAAAACGAACAGGCTTTGAAAATTTTAACCCGCATTAATGGCGGTGAAATGGGCAGGACAATTCTATCAGACATTAAAAACACAATTGAGCACCATTCAGGAAAGATTTTTTCATATGGTAAAGTGGTTATTATTATTGGGATTTTACTTTCGGTATTTCAACAATTTGTAGGAATTAATGTGGCATTATACTATGCACCAAGGATTTTTGAAAGTATGGGAGCTGCAAAGGATGCATCAATGTTACAGACAGTTGTAATGGGATTTGTGAATGTAATTTTTACTGTGGTGGCAATTCTCACAGTTGACAATTGGGGACGCAAACCATTATTAATTTTAGGTTCAATAGGGATGGCAATTGGGATGATAGCCATCTCGGCATTATCGTTTCTCAAGATTATAGGGGTAAGCACCCTGGTATTTATAATAATTTACACTGCATCATTTATGATGTCGTGGGGGCCAATCTGTTGGGTCCTTATATCAGAAATTTTCCCTAATAAAATTAGGGGCAGAGCTGTGGCAATTGCTGTTGCTGCTCAATGGGCAGCTAATTATCTTATTTCATCAACTTATCCGGCTATGATGGAGTTTAGTGGTGGATTTACTTATGGCTTTTATGGTCTGATGAGTATTATATCAGCAATTTTTGTTTGGAAAATGATACCCGAAACCAAAGGAAAAACCCTTGAGGAAATGGAAGCATTGTGGAAAAAATAGTGATTTTTGTATAAGCTATTCAAAATCAGTGCAAATAAAGTGTAGATTTATTAATAGTAATAATTAAAGTTTATAAGCCTTTAAAGAATTTCGAAATTTTGTTTCGTTTCTTTAAAGGCTATTTATTTTGGGTAAAATAATTTATCCTTACTTTGATTATGCATTTTTTTACTGAATTTGGGGTTTTTCGGTTTCTCAATATTGCGATTAAGCGATAATTGGATTAATTATTGGGCAAAGAAAAATAGAATGTTGAACCTTCCCCTCTGCTTGATTCAACCCAAATTTCACCGCCCATAAGGTTTACCAGCTTTTTACAAATAGCTAAACCAATACCGGTTCCACGGTAGTATTTTAATCCGTGCTTTTCAATTTTGTAAAAATGGTCAAATATATTTTTAAACTCATTTTTGTCAATTCCAATACCTGTGTCGGCAACATAAAATATAATGTTCCCATTTTCAATATTAAAACCAAAATTTATACTTCCCATTTCGGTATATTTATAGGCATTTGAAAGAAGGTTAGAAACAATTTGATTTAATCTTACTGCATCATTATTTATAAAAACCTCAATATTGTCATCATGGTTTTTAAAACAGATATGTATATTCTTTGAGTTGTTTAATAAGAAATATTTCTCAAGGTCGAGTAGAATTCTGTTTATGGAAAAATTACTTTTATTAAGTGCCAGCTGGTTTGATTCAATCAATGAAATATCAATAATATCGTTAATCAAAACCAGCAATGTTTCACTGTTGCTGGTAATTATTTTAATGTATTCATCTTTTTCTGCGTCAGTTAATTCTGATTTGCCAAGTAAGGCTGAAAAACCCACAATTGCATTCATTGGAGTTCTTATTTCATGGCTCATATTAGCCAGGAAGGCTGTTTTAAGCCTGTCCGATTTTTCGGCCATTTGCTTGGCATTTTCTAAATCAGCTGTTCTTTTACTTATTAAAGTTTCCAAATGGTACCGGTGGGTTGTAAGTTCCTCATTTTGTAAAGATATTTCTTCCTGTTTCTCATGAAGCATTTTATTTGCCCTTGATAATTCAAGGGTGCGGGCCTTTACCCTCTCCTCAAGTATAAGCGTTTGCCTTTTTAAAAAGTTTAACCTTATTTTGATAATTAGTAAAACAGTTAAAATGGTTGCAATTACCAGCATTATTTTAAAAAGTAATGTACCATACCATGGTGGGCGTATGATTATAACAAGTTTCTTTGGTTTTTTACTCCATAGCCAGTCATTGTTTGATCCTGTAACTAAAAATGTATAAGTTCCCGGCCGGAGCCCTGTATAGGTTACCGATTGATTGTTGTCTTTAATCCTCCATTCTGTTTCCAGTCCTTCCAACATGCATTTAAACTTATTTTTATGTGAATCGAGATAGTTCATGGCGGCAAAATGAATAGTAAAACTGTTCATTTTGTGGGTTAGTTTTAATACTTCAACTGAATTTATACCGTGTGTTGAAAAACTTGTGTTTGTTTTTTCAGATTCAGATGTAATTAATTCAAAGTCCTTTATTATAATTTCAGGCATTTTTGTGTTTATAAAAATGCTGTCGGGATGAAAAGTTACATACCCCAGCGAGGTGCCAAAAAACATCCAACCTTCATTGTTTTTAAAAGCGGCCCTTAGTGTGAACTCATCAGAAGCCAGACCATCATTTCGATCAAATATTATAAATTCAGGATTTTGAGGGAAATTGATTCCATCAATAAACTTTGCCAATCCTCTGTTGGTACCAATCCACAAATTTCCCATTCCATCTTCTAATATTGATTGAATTGTGTTGTTAGGAAGTCCATGTTCTTTGGTGTATCTTGTAAATTTTCCTGTTTTTTTATTGAAAAGATTTAAACCTGTATTTGTGGCAATCCATATATTAGCCCGGCTATCTTCAAAAATCGATAATGTAAATCCGGATGAAATGGAATTTTTATCATTGGGGTCGTGAACATAATGATTGAAAGTACCGGTTTCAGGATTAAAAATTTCAAGGGCACTGTATACGGTTAATAATAACAATCCATCTTTAGTTTCATAAATATCATTAACAGAATTGTTGTGAATTGAAAATGGGTTATCAGGATTATTAACATAATTTTTAAAAGTACCGGTTTTATAGTCAAATTTATTTAAACCTCCTCCAATTGTCCCTACCCAAAGGTTTCCTTTAGAGTCATCGTGTATTGCAAAAACATTTGCGCTGTTTATTGAACCTTCTTGCCCTGTAGGAATATAAACATTAATTAATTCACCATATTTGTTGTATTGTCTTAAACCCCCATTCCAGGTGCCCACCCAGTAAAATCCTTTTTTATCTTTATGTATTGAATAAATACTGTTTCCGCCAAACTTATTGGGTTTTTTAGCAGGATTTTTTATTTTAATAAATTCATTTTTATTTCGTTTGTAAATTTCAAGGCCCATTTCCGTACCTATCCAAAGGTTATGGCCATCATCTAATAAATAGTTTACTAACTGGCTGCTTATTGATTTCTTGAAATCAGGTCCAACTGTAATATTAAAAAACTGTTTTTTCCTGGAATTAAAATATTTAATTCCGGCTCCGAAGGTTCCAATCCAAATGTCTCCTTCTCTGTCAAGAAAAATGCTTGTAATGGTGTTATCACTTGGAGTTCTTGGGTTTATGTGTCTATAAACAATTTCTTTAGGCTTAAAGTCATCCAGTGAATCAATTGTCTTTAAATCAAGAACAATTAAACCTCCTCCACCTCCTTTGCCAATCCATAAATTATCATTATTATCAATTTGTAACCTGTTAACACTTCCTTCAACTATTTTTTTGAATTTTAAAGTTTTTAGTTCATTATGTTGTTTTTCCAATAAGTAAAGTCCCTTATAAGCAACCCCAATCCATAAACGACCAAATCTGTCTTCAGTTATAGCCCAAACGTCGTTCCCTGTTAAATCCCCCGGTTCCTTGCTAAAAAAATAGTTTGTAAAAGAACTTTTTTGTGGATCAAATAAATTAAGGCCATTTTGTGTTCCCACCCATAAATTATTTTCAGAATCCTGATAAATACATCGGATCAGGTCATTACTTAACCTGTTGTATTTGTTTGAATATGTAGTAAAAGAGCTGTCGATGTTATTAAATCGGATTAAACCGGAATTGGAGCCAAACCAGGTGTTTTGATCCTTATCTATTAAACATACATTAATACTTTTATTATTAGGTAAACCAAATCTTTTGAAACTTCCATTAAGATGGTTATAAACAGAAACTCCAAGGTCAGTGCAAACCCACATTTCTTCATCATTTTTTCTGGTAATGTAATTTATTGAGGAATGTGGAAAATTTTCCTGGCCACCACTTTGCGAATAAAAAATGTCAAATTTTTTACCATCAAACCGGTTTAGCCCATCGCTGGTACCAAACCACATTAACCCCAAATTGTCCTGAAATATTGATAATACCCGACTTTCAGACAGTCCATCATTGGTGGTAATTTGTGTAAATAGTTTCTCATCACTTTGAGAAAAGAGGTCAAGTGACAGGAAAATGAAAATAAATAGAATCAACCGATTTATCCCCATACAAAAAATAATATTCCTGGTTATACTAATTTTAACAAAAAACTGTTTCAAAAAACCGGGAAATATAAGTTGTATTTTATAATATTATCTTGGAGTTATTAATGGCAACCCAATTAAATATCATTAGAAAAATCAGATGGAATAATTTTTAGGTTTTATTTTTCGTTGGTTCTGGCATCCGGTTCAACACCCTCTTCCTTAAAAAAGTGTTTCTGGAAAATTAGAATACTTATTATACCAAGTGTTATTGATGAGTCAGCTATATTAAAAACCGGACGAAAAAATATAAAACTATTTCCTCCAACAAAAGGGAACCAGGTGGGGTAATTTCCCTCAATAATAGGGAAATAGAACATATCAACCACCTTACCATGCAGGAAAGATGAATAACCACCTTCAGGGGGTAAAAAGCTTGCCACCTGTAGGTAACTTTCATTAAAAATTACACCATAAAAAGCACTGTCAATAATATTGCCAAGCGCACCTGCAAAAACCATACTTACACTTATAACCAAACCAAAGGGTATATCCTTTTTTGTTAGTTTATACAAATAAACTGCGATACCAATAACTGCCACTATTCGGAAAATACTAAGGAATAATTTCCCGAACTCCCCACCGAACTCCATTCCAAATGCCATCCCATTATTCTCAACAAAGTGGATTATAAACCAGTTTCCAAAAATTTTGTACTCTTCGCCGAGCATCATATTGGTTTTAATCCAAAATTTAAGAAACTGATCAATTATAAGGATTATACCGATAATAAGTAATGACTTTTTTAGGTTACTCATTTTTTAAGAAATTAAAATTTGCCAACAGCGATTAATTAATAATCAGGTTGGTGAATATTATTAAAATAAACCAGGTAATTACTTTAAACACTGATTTATGAAATTACTTTTGGTTGTTTTTGGCATCAATGCTTAGAGTTGCATGAGGTACCGCCCTAAGTCGTTCTTTTGGGATTATCTTACCTGTTTCCCTGCAAATTCCATAGGTTTTGTTTTCAATTCGCACCAAGGCAGCCTGTAAATGTTGAATAAACTTTTGTTGCCTTTGGGCTAGTTTTCCTGCTTCTTCTTTTGAAAGCACGGCCGCCCCTTCTTCCAAAACTTTAAATGTTGGAGATGTATCCTGTGTATCATTACCATCTTCAAGGGTAATGGTATTTTTAAGCAATTCATAATCTTTCTTTGCTTTATCAAGCTTCATCAGAATAATTTCTTTAAATTCCTTCAGCTCTTCTTCCGAATATCTTGTTCTTTCACTCATAACCTGTGTGTTAAAGGGTTATTTGACTAGGATTCTACTTTTTTAATTGCGATTCGGGTTTTTATAACATCATCAATTTCTACGGTTACTCCATTTGAATCGTTACAATTACCAACCAATATTACCTCAAGGGCAAGGGTCTGGGCACTAATGTATGCTTTATGTTTTTCTATTGCTTTATTAATTAACCCGTGTTTTAAAATTGAGAGTTCAATTTTATCTGTAACATCAAATCCTGACTCTTTTCTTAGGTTTTGTACGCGGTTTACCAATTCACGGGCTATCCCTTCTTCGCGCAATTCATCTGTTACGGTAATATCAAGGGCAATTGTGAGCTTACCTTCATTGGCCACCAAAAGTCCGGGAATGTCTTCGCTAATTATTTCAACATCTTCCGGTATTAACTCTATATGCTGGTTTTTTAACGATAATACAAATTTTTCATTCTGTTCAAGTTGTCTTATTTCAGTGGCTCCCATATTTCCAATTGCCTGTGAAATCTCTTTCATTAATTTACTGTACTTGGGACCCAGGGTTTTAAAATTTGGTTTAATCTTTTTTACCAATACGCCACAATCATCGGTTAAATATTGTAATTCTTTAACGTTTACCTCGCTAAGTATTAAGTCTTTAATAGCATCTACCTGATTTTTAAACTCACTGTTGAGAACCGGAATCATTATTTTCTGCAGTGGTTGCCTTACCTTTATCCCAACTTTTCTTCTTAGTGCCAGTACCATTGAAGAAAACTGTTGGGCATAACCCATTCTTTCTTCCAGACAGTTTTCAATAAGGCTTTCGTTCCATGTTGGCATTTTTGCCAGGTGCACCGATTCTTTATTAGTTGCCGAAAAAGCATTTAAATCTAAATACAGCCTGTCCATATAAAATGGTGCAATAGGGGCCCCGAGCACGGCAACAGTTTTAAGGCATTGATATAGAGTTTGATATGCTGCAAGTTTGTCCTGACTAAATTCACCGCCCCAGAATCTTTTTCTGTTTAGCCGTACATACCAGTTACTTAGGTTTTCTGTTACAAAATTCTGAATTGCCCTTCCTGCTATGGTAGGCTCGTAATTATCGTAGCTTTTAACAACATCTTTTATCAAACTGTTAAGAAGTGAGATAATCCACCTGTCAATTTCAGGCCTTTGGCTGATTGGCACCAAATCTTCCTTGCCTGTAAACCCATCTACATTTGCATATAGGGCAAAAAATGAATAAGTATTGTATAGGGTTCCAAAAAGTTTTCTCTTTACTTCATCAACTCCGGCAATATCAAATTTCAGATTATCCCAGGGTTGTGAATTTGTAATCAAATACCAGCGTAACGGATCTGACCCATATTTTTCAATAACTTCAAACGGATCAACACCATTCCCCAGACGTTTTGACATTTTATTGCCATTTTTATCAAGGACTAAACCGTTAGATATTATATTTTTAAATGCCACAGAATCAAAAAGCATTGTGGAGAGGGCATGGAGTGTAAAAAACCAACCCCGGGTCTGATCTACTCCTTCAGCAATAAAATCAGCCGGAAAAGGCAGGTTTTCTTTTGATTCGAAAGGATAGTGCATTTGAGCATATGGCATAGCACCTGAATCAAACCATACATCAATTAAATCGGGTTCGCGGTACATTGGTTTACCATCAGGCGAAACAAGAATAATTTCATCGACAAACGGACGATGTAAATCTGCTTTGTCGTAATTGCTTTTACTATAATCGCCAGGCACAAATCCTTGGTAGGGATTAGTTTTCATAATCCCTGCTTTTATGCTTTTATTAATTTCAGTAATAAGTTCTTCAATTGTTCCAACGCATAATTCAGATGTTCCGTCTTCGCTTCTCCAAATTGGCAGCGGGGTGCCCCAATAGCGCGACCTGCTTAGGTTCCAGTCAACAAGATTTTCGAGCCATTTACCAAATCGTCCGGTACCTGTTGATGCAGGTTTCCAGTTAATTGTATTGTTTAATTCAATCATTCTGTCACGTGCCGCTGTGGTGCGGATAAACCAACTATCCAAAGGATAATATAAAATAGGCTTATCTGTTCGCCAGCAGTGTGGATAATTATGCACATGTTTTTCAACTTTAAAGGCTTTGTTTTCCTTTTTAAGCATAACAGATATATCAACATCAAGGGTTGCGTCATTTTCTGATAAACTGCTATCGTATTCGTTTTTAACAAAGCGTCCGGCAAAATTGCAATATAAACCAATATTTATATTGCTTTTAAGGTATCCGGGTTCAATATCTTTAATAAGGAAAAATTTTCCATTCCTGTCAACCATTGGTTGACGCTTTCCATCTCTGTCTAAGATAATAATTGGGGCAATTTCGTTGATTTTAGCTACCCTGTCATCGTCGGCACCAAAGGTTGGTGCTATATGCACAATTCCGGTTCCATCACCAGTGGTAACAAAATCATCTATAACTACTTTAAAGGCTTCACCATCAGGTTTTACCCATGTAATAAGTTGTTCGTAACAAATGCCATTAAGCTGCTCTCCTGAATATTCACCAATTATTTTAAAGGGGATATTTTTTTCTCCGGGCTGGTAATTTTCAAAATCCAGTTCCGTATTTTTAGGATTAAAATATTCATTAACCAAATCTTTTGCAATAATAAACAAACCTGGTTGAAAAGTATATTGATTGTATGATTTAATGCAAACGTAGGTAATTTTGGGCCCAACGGCCAAAGCCGTGTTCGATGGTAAAGTCCATGGAGTTGTTGTCCATGCAAGAAACCAAACATCCAATGTTTTTTCAGTAAATAAAAATTCACTCCTGTGGTTTCTAATTATTTTAAACTGGGCAGTACAGGTAGTGTCTTTTACATCGCGGTAACACCCGGGCTGATTAAGTTCATGAGTACTGAGGCCTGTGCCGGCAGCGGGTGAAAATGGCTGTATTGTGTACCCTTTATAAAGCAGGTTTTTTGAATAAAGTTGCTTTAACATCCACCAAAGTGTCTCAATATACCTGTTGTCATAAGTAATGTATGGGTCTGACATGTCAACCCAATATCCCATTTTATGGGTCAATTCTTCCCATAAATCTGTATATTTCATTACATCCTTACGGCATGCCTTATTATAATCAGCAACCGATATTGTTTTCCCAATGTCTTCCTTTGTAATTCCCAGAGCCTTTTCCACCCCAAGTTCAACCGGCAAACCATGTGTATCCCAACCTGCTTTACGATGAACCTGGTAGCCTTGCTGTGTTTTAAACCTGCAAAAAATATCCTTTATGGTTCTTGACATAACATGATGAATACCCGGTACACCATTTGCAGATGGAGGCCCTTCGTAAAATACAAATGATGGATATCCCTCTCTTTGCTTCAGGCTCTCTTTAAAGGTATCGTTACGCTCCCATTCATTCAAAACAGATTTGTTTATTTGGGAAAGGTCAAGTCCCTTATATTCAGGAAATTTTTTGCTCATTATAACTTAATTTTCTTTGCTTTTTAAAAAAACGTACAAATATAGAGCATGCGCCATTTAAAAGCAAGGAGCAAAGACATAAAACAAGTAATATAAATCAATTCACCAGTACAATTATGTATTATACAACGATAAATATTAACCAGGTAATAATTATTCAGTTGGTTTTAGTGAATAATTCCTTGCCGCGAAACACAGGCAGATTGAATAAAATGGTGTTTACCGCCGGAATGGATTTATTCCCGTCAAAAAAATTTTCTATTACAGACGCCACTACTGTACTCATTTCTGCCCTAGTTTCATAGGTGGCACTTCCAACATGTGGTGTAACAATTACGTTTTCCATCTGAAGGAGTTCCGATGGTATTTGCGGTTCATTTTCGAATACATCAAGGCCTGCTGCGGCAATTTCCTTGTTTTTTAAGGCATTTATCAATGCCAGTTCATCAACAATGCTTCCCCTTGCTGTATTAATGAAAATTGCATTTGGTTTCATTATTTTAAATTCTGAAATCCCAATTAAATGAAAAGTATCCTCTGTACGCGGAACGTTTATTGAAACAACATCGGAACTTCGCAATAATGATTCCAGATTTGTATAATTGGCGTTATATTTTTGCTCAATATTTGTATCCAACCTGTTACGGTTGTGGTAAATAATGTTCATTCCAAATGATAACGCCCTTCGGGCCAATGATTTTCCTATAGCCCCCATCCCAACTATCCCTAAAGTTTTTCCGTATAGTGTAGTTGAAAGATTATTCAGGACTGTCCATTCCGGTATCTTTTTTTGCCTTAGGTTGTTATTGAACAATGCTATATTACGAGCCAAAGAAACTATTAAACCCATGGCCAGTTCAGCTGTAGGCTCAGTTACAGTATCTGGAGTATTAGTAACCAAAATCCCTTTTTTAGTGGCATAATTAACTTCAATATTATCATATCCTACGCCGTAATTGGCTATTAATTTTAATTTTGGAGCCATGTCCATCATTGTGGGAGTAACTTTTTGTCCAAATAAAGAAACCAGCGCATCAGCATTTTTCAGGTTGGTTTCAAAATTTTCATCTGAAAATGTATTTTCATCTGGTATTACCAATTCAAAATTTGTTGGTAATTTATTAAAACCATCCATTGGTAATTTAAATTGAAAAAGAACTTTTTGAGCCATAACCACAATTTTAATTATTAATAAACATACAAAACCTTTGGTTTTTTCGTTTAAATTTGACATCAATTTTATTAACAATTAATTCTCAAAAAGAATTTTACATTAAAAAGTGTTTAAATAAACTAAGTTGTAAATGCTAACCCCCAAAACTTATAAATCACCAAAATATTCAAAATCAATTTTAGTTTATTTTCTGCTTGTAATTATTTTTTTTCTGGTACCAGGTATTGATACCTTAGGGCAGTATATAAATGGGGTGGTGAGGTCAATTGCAGGCCAGCCCGTTGAAAATGTAAATATTCAAATTTCTAAAACAGGTATAGGTACAACATCCAAATCCGATGGTTCTTTTCAAATTCCATTTAACGGCAAGTACCCGGTGGAGTTAATTTTTTCGTCGGTTGGATTGGAAACATACTCCTTAATTATAAAGAGTCCAGATCAGTTGCCGGTGAATATTTCAATGGTGCAAAAAGATAATTTATTGGATGCTGTTAAAGTTACAGGAGTAAAATCAACAAGCCCTCATACACAAAAAATTGATCCGTTGTTAGTTAGGCAATTGCCTTCGGTTGCCGGACATGGGATTGAGGGGTTAATAAGGTCGCAGATGGGGGTAACCACCAACAACGAACTTAGCTCACAGTACAGGGTCCGTGGCGGTAATTTTGATGAAAACCTGGTTTATGTGAATGGCCTTGAAGTTTACCGGCCTTTTTTAATTCATAGCGGACAGCAGGAAGGATTAAGTTTTGTAAATCCCGACCTGGTTGAATCCGTAGAGTTTTCGGCAGGCGGATATAGCGCTTCACATGGGGATAAAATGAGTTCGGTATTAGATATCACCTATAAACGGCCTGAATTTTTCGGGGGGAGCTTTTCGGCCGGCATGTTAGGAGGAAACATGCATTTGGAAGGTGTGGGATTTAAAAAGAAACTTACATGGATTACCGGCGTCAGATATAAAACCAATCAATATTTATTGGGAACCCTTGACGAAAAAGGCAATTACAATCCTTCATTTACTGATATCCAGACTTATTTAACATATAAACCAACTCCAAGGTTAAATTTTGAGTTTCTTGGGAATTATTCAAATAATAAATATGGGTTTATCCCAAAGGACAGGGAAACAACCTTTGGAACAATTTCTGAAGTGAAGAGGCTAAAAATTTATTTTGCCGGAGGTGAGGAAGACCTTTTTCAAACGGGTTATGGCTCTATATCAACAACTTTTTTGGCTACAGGGGATGATTCATATAAATTGACTTTTTCAGGCTTCAGAACTTATGAGGAAGAAACCTTTGATATAGCCGGTGCTTACTGGCTGCAGGAGTTAGAGGGATTGGACGGCGCGGATGATTCTAACCTAACCAATATAGGTATTGGGGAATTTATTCAACATGCAAGGAATGATTTATTTGCTGTTGTTACAACAGCAACCCTGGAAGGAAACCATAGCAATTTTAGGGGAGCAATTTCGTGGGGGATCACTATGAAACATGAATCATTTAAAGACAATATTCATGAGTGGGAATTAATCGATTCTGCAGGTTACTCAACCCCATACAATGGCATCAATCTTGAACTGGCTTATTTTAAACGGGCAAAAAACAGTATAAATAATAAGAGAATCACGGGTTATATTAAAAATCAGTCATCTTTTGGCCTTGGTAATGGCAATCTGCTGATTGATGCTGGATTAAGGGCCGGTTATTCAAGTTTTAATGATGAATTTATTTTTGGGCCCAGGTTACTTATGACATTTCTGCCCGGCAGAAATAATAATTACAGGTTCAGGTTATCAGGAGGTTATTATTTTCAGCCACCGTTTTTTAAAGAATACAGGTTGCCTGATGGTTCATTGAACCCAAAATTAAAATCCCAGGCATCAATTCACATAGTTTCCGGTATAGATTATTATTTTACTTCAGGAAACAGACCGTTCAAATTTACAACAGAATTTTACTACAAAATATTGGATAACCTTATTCCATACCAGGTTGATAATGTTAGAATTGTATATTCTGGAGAAAATCAGGCCAGGGGGTATGTAGCAGGAATTGATTTTAAAATTAATGGAGAGCTTGTGCCCGGCGAAGAATCGTGGGCAACTCTATCAATATTAAAAACTGAAGAGGATTTAAAGAATGATAGATTTTTAAACCCGGCTGAAGCTGGCTCCCCGGGGTATATACCACGTCCATCGGACCAAAGATTAAATTTTTCTCTTTTTTTGCAGGACTATTTACCTAATTCACCAAATTTTAAAGCTCACTTAAGTTTCATTTTTGGGACCGGTCTTCCCTTTGGGCCGCCACGATCACCAAGGTACCTTGCCACCAATCGTTTTCCGCCTTACAGAAGGGTTGACTTAGGTTTTTCATATGATTTAACCAAAAATAAGAGAATTGGATTGAAAACAGGAAAGTATATGAAGAACCTTTGGCTGGGATTGGAAGTTTTTAACCTTCCCAATATTGACAATACCATATCATATTACTGGGTTAGCGATGTAAACAATCGCCAGTATGCAGTGCCCAACTACCTTACATCAAGGAGAGTAAATGTGAAACTTACCGGCAGGTTTTAATAGGGCTTTATTTTTTAAATAATTAAAAACGTAAATATAATTAACGCTTTTTTTTGCTTAGCAATAAGCGCTAATTCAGATGTGACAATACTTGCAGGCGAGTTAACCATTGAATAGGCAAGTTTAACCCAAATTTGTCTTTAGCCATTTTTTCTAATGACCGTCATTAGAAATT
>JBBIVA010000017.1:0-37676 GCA_037439945.1 Marinilabiliaceae bacterium | reverse complement strand
TCATCTTTACCGATATTCTGTACCTGACGGCACAGTACCGTTAGGGACTAAACATAGGTAAAACACTTAATTGAGAATTGAAATTTTGTCCCGTTAGGGACAAAACAACTTTTTATCGGATAGTAGTAAAAAATATATTGGTTGGTTAAATTAAAAAATTGTGAGTAATATTATTATTCCTATGAAAATAGTCCCGGTTTTTAGGGACGGGTTTCCCCTAATATCAGGGGTTAACTATTCAAAATTAATTTTAAAATTATTTTATGATGAAACGAGCCCCGATTGTTCGGGGCAAGTTCTCCCGTAATAACGGGACAAGCTATTCGACAATAATCAAAAAATTATTTACTGATGAAAAAAGTTGAAAGGTATCTTGCACTTGATGTTTTAAGGGGAATGACAATCGCCTTAATGATAATAGTAAACACACCCGGAAGCTGGAAGTATGTTTACGCCCCGTTAAGGCATGCCGAATGGCACGGCTGTACGCCTACCGACCTGGTTTTTCCGTTTTTTCTTTTTGTGGTAGGAGTTTCAATGTTTTTCTCATTCTCAAAGAATCAGAATTCTCTTAATAAGGAAACTCTCTGGCATGTAGGAAAGCGTACTGCCCTGATTTTTATTATCGGGCTTTTTCTAAATTCTTTTCCTCAATGGATCACCGATTATTCAACCCTTCGAATTATGGGGGTTTTACAGCGGATTGCAATTGCATATGGCATTGCAGCACTAATTGTTCTGGCGTTTTCACGTAAAACAATTATTTTAATAAGTGTGGCTGTTTTATTTGGATACTGGGGTATTCTTTACTTTTTTGGGGGTAATGATCCCTTCAGTCTCGAAGGAAATGTAATAATCCCCTTCGATAAGGCCCTGTTAGGTGAAAATCATTTATACAACGGATTTGGAATTCCCTTTGACCCTGAAGGTTTATTAAGTTCTTTACCCGCTGTTGTAACTGTAATAATTGGGTATTTTGCAGGTATATTGATAAAGGAATCAGATAAAAACAAAGTACCAATAAAATTACTTGTTTTCGGGAGTATAGCTACTGTTATTGGATTCTTATGGGGTTATATTTTCCCTATAAATAAACCATTGTGGACCAGTTCATATGTGTTGTATACTGCTGGTTTGGCAGCCATATTTTTTGCCTTGTTAATTTTTATTATAGATATAAAAGGTTACAAAAAATGGACTTCATTTTTTGTAGTTTTTGGCATGAACCCGTTGTTTATTTTTGCCTTATCAGGAATTTGGGCTAATGCTCTATTTAAACTTATAATTTTTAGCGACTCAAATGGCAATGTTATTACGGGAAGTTACTGGCTTTACCACAATATTTTTGTGCCACTTGCGGGTAATATGAATGGATCGCTGCTATATGCCCTTGCCCATATTTTCTTTTTCTGGTTAATTGGTTACGTTATGCTTAAAAACAAGATATTTATTAAAGTATAGGAATAGTGGTGAATAGGTATATGAATTATTCTATAGCAGGGAATTAGTTGATAGTTTTTCACATGGAGTGAGGACCCCGCTTAATTCGATTATTGGATTTGCGGAATTACTTAAAACTGAGTTGGAAGATGATGATCCAATGAAAAAGTACACTCAACAAATTGAACAATCTGCGATTTCTTTACTTGAGTTTTGTGATGGATTTATTAACCACCTTGATCCGAAAGATCAGGCGGATAAATGATTATAAGTGTTATTTGCTGATAAACATGAAGCTGATTTAATTTGGTTTTAAGTTTTTGCTTAAAAATTGAAAAAGGTCATATTATATCAGTCTTTTCTTTTTGTTGCTTCATTTACCAAATAAACAATTGATTGGTAATTGATACCGCTATGGAAAGAAAGGCCAATTTCACAGGTTCTGCTTGTACTGTAACCTTGTTCAGCAAATTTGTTTAACTGTTTTTTTAGTGGTTTAAGGGCCGAAGCAGTTAGTTCTGGATAAGTAAAACCACGATCACCGGCCCATCCACAGCAGGTGATTTCGTCAGGTACAATAACATTTGTTGCGCATAAGCCGGCCAATTGAATTAATGTATTGGTTTGCCCCATTTTAGTATTACTACAGGTGGAATGTACCGTTATTGTCTTATTTAATTTGGAAAATTCCAGATTATTGAGTAAATGGTTATAAATAAATGAAACCGGATCGTGCAGGGTTAATTGTTTTGAAAGCGTTTCTTTCATCCGTAATAAACAAGGGCTCATATCGCAATAAACAGGGTATTTCCCATTTTCGGAAACACTTAAAAGTGCCTTATCAAGTTCTTTCGCTTTATTGTATCCTTCCTGTTTAAAGCCTTTGCTGTCAAAAGCCATTCCACAGCAAAGGTTGCTTAAATTTTCAGGGAAAAGCACTTCATATCCAGCTTTTTCCATGAGGGAAATAGTTTCGTCAATCAAAGCAGGTAAATCTTTATTCAATTTGTCATTTCCCATAGTTCTGTTAATACATGTCGGGAAATAAACAACTTTTCTATTACCTGCTATAGGAACGGTGCTTTTTGTTTTAAATTTTGGCGAGGCCATTGGAAAATTGGGATTCCAGGCGGGGATAATCTTAAAAGAGATAAACCTCAAAAATGATGAAACGGATAACATAGCTTTGGTACCAATAACTGAATGTATTGCTGATACAAAAGTGAGAACACTGCGCATTATTTTAGTAGCCAAACCCATGTTGGCTGAAACCCACCGGGCAATTATAATTGAAGTTTTTGAAAGGTGTTTAAATCTTAAATCTTTAACCATTAACCCTGTATTAATTTCAACAGGGCAGGTGAGGGCACATAACCCATCAGTAGCGCACGTTTCATTACTGTTATATTCAAACCCTTTTATTAGTTTTTTTAAACTTTTGTTTGTTGAGGTTATTTGTTGCAATCTTATCATTTCACGGTAAACAACAATGCGCTGACGTGGTGTAAGGGTTATATTTCGCGACGGACAGGCTGGTTCGCAAAATCCACATTCAATACATTTATCAATCATTTCATGAGCAGGGGGAAGTTGCTTGAAATGTTTAAGATGAATTTTTTCGTCATCATTAATTAAAACTCCCGGATTAAAAATATTCTTTGGGTCGATGATTAGTTTTATTTGTTTCATGACCTCATAAAGTTCATCCCCCCATTCATATTTTACAAATGGTGCCATATTTCTGCCGGTTCCATGCTCAGCTTTTAAACTGCCATCGTATTTAATCACAGTTAGGTTAACCAAATCGTCCATGAAACGTGCATATTTGGTAATACCTTCATTGTTATTAAAATCGGGCATTAATACAAAATGGATATTTCCATCGAGCAAGTGCCCCCAAATTACATAGCCATTGTAATTATATTGTTCAATAAGGTTTTTTAAATCAATAAGTGCGTCGCCCAATACTTCTGCCCTAAAGGCCAGATCTTCAATTATACAGGAAGTGCCAGTGGAACGTGGCGCGGCTGCTGATGTAAACAATCCTTTGCGTATACTCCACAGTTTATTATATTCATCAGGGTTGGTTGTGAATTTAATGGGGAAAACTGTTTCAAAAGACGAAAGTTCAGTTACAATTTTCTCTGTTTGTTGTTTTAATTGCTCATTGTCCCAGGCTGAAGTGTCAATCAACAGAGCAACAACATCATCATCCAGGGATTCCAGAATTTCCTGCATCCCCGATTTTTTTTGAACCGACCGTAAAGCATTTCTATCCATTAGTTCTGCTGCGCTAACAATACAGTTTCTTAATGGAACAATTGCTTCACATGCTTGCCTGATATTTTTAAAAAATATCAGCGATGTTGCCTTATATGAAGGATCCTCAATTGTTTTAAAAGTAACATCGGAAATAAAACCAAGAGTCCCTTCAGACCCTACCATAAGATGTTGGATAATATCAATAGGATCATCAAAATCAATAAGTGAATTTAAGCCATATCCTGTTGTGTTTTTCAGTTCATATTTATGCTTTATTTTTTTTACCAGGATTGGATTTGATTTTACACTTTGGGAAAGTTTTTTTATGGCTTCAATTATTTCAGGATGATCCTGTGTATATCTGCTTTTTGAATTCTCATCCCTGGTGTCAATGATTGAGCCATCAGGCATGATGACCCTCATTCCCTTAATGGTGTTATAACTATTGGTTATAATTCCATAACTGGCCCCACTTGCGTTGTTGGAGACAATTCCGCCAATACGGGCAGAGTTTATTGATGCCGGACTTGGGCCTATTTTTCGTCCGTATTTGGCCAGTTTTTGATTTGCAATGCCACCCCGTAACCCACATTGGAAAGTTGCAAGTAAGCCATTTTCCGCAATTGTAAAGTCTGAAAAACTGTCACTGATCTCTACCAGTATTGAATCAGTTACTGTTTGGCCGCTTAAGCTTGTACCTCCGGCTTTAAATGTTAGAGGAGTATTATTTTTGTTACAAATTTTTATTATTTCGAGTACCTCCTTTTCATTATCAGCACAAATAACAATTTTTGGTATTAACCTGTAAAATCCGGCATCGGTACCCTTTGCCAGGGTAAACAGGTTATCTGTATAAACTCTTTTATTACCAACTATTTTGGCTAATTCTGAAAATGTAGTTTTGTATAGTTTATCCATTTAATTAATGTTTGAAAAGTTAATCTGCCTCGTAAACCAGGATGTCTCCATAAGAGTTGGTTCCCCATCTGCCCTGTAATTCAATTATTATTTTATAAATATTATTTTCGTTGTAGCTATCTATATTTAACTTATAAACATTGTTTGATGTACGACCTGCCGCAATAGTCCCATCATGATGGTCAAAATCAATTATTTTGCCGTTTTCCTGAAGTGAAACTTTTTTTACCAATAATCCGTTTTTCCCTTTCTTAAACCTGAATTTTACTTCAACACGTCCGTTTTTGGTTATATATTGTGATATATCAAAATTAATCTCACCAAACCGCACCGGAGTATTTTCAGGTGTCCATTTCAATTCAGAATATGGGAAAACCGGCATTGAAATGCTACTGTGGTCTTTAAAAAAAGTTTTGAATTTGTAATTATAAGGCGAACTAGTAGTAATTGTGGATGAATAGATTGTTGAATTTAAATCGGGTTCATGGCCATTGTTTGTAAAGCGTGTTATAAGGTTTAGCCCGGGATTTGTAACAGTGATTATATGGTTTTTATAAACAGCATCAGGAGGCGGTAATCTGAATTTAATGCCCATATTGTAAAGCCTGTTGTAATGTTCTGATTGTAACCGGGTATAAAAATTGGCCCAGTTACGGTTTTCCTGGGGTGTCCATGCTATTTCGGCCAAGGCACAAATTCTTGGGTAGGATTGATAATCAGCAATGCCGTTTGGTTTATCTAAAAACTCACTCCATAAAGCAGCCTGTACCCCCTTTATTTTGTTTAAAGCAGCTTTTGGCAAAGAGTCATTATTAATAGGATCAAATGAATATGTCCTTTCAATAGAAACCATTCCGGCCCAGGAGTGTCCCTGTTCTTCGCCAGATTGCGCCATATCAAAATATAAATATGAACCCGGTACCATAATGGTTGAGTAGCCTTTCAAGGCAGCTTCATAACCATGTTTTTCACTTTGCCAGGCCATTACATATGAGTTTTGGTTAAGTTTACCTCCTTCAGCAATTTCATTCCAGCCAATCATTTTTTTGCCCAGTCCCGTAACTGTTTTTTCAAGCCGCATTATAAAATAACTTTGAACTTCATTGATGTTGTTTAAATTACAGTCCTTTATTATTCCCTTACATAGTTCGCAATGTTCCCATGATTTTTTATTTACTTCATCGCCTCCAATATGAATATATTCAAAGGGAAATAGAGCTGTTAATTCTCCCAGGATATCCTCTATCATCTGAAAATTACTTTCTTTTCCGGCGCACCAAACGTTTTTTCTGACCCCTTGTACACTTGAAGTTGTATCTGTTGAGTGGCAAAGCACCTCAGGATAACAGGCAGTTAATGCCCTGCTATGCCCCGGCATATCAATTTCGGGTAATATGGAAACATTTCGCTGTTGGGCATATTTAACTATTTCACGAATTTGTTCTTGTGTATAATAGCCTCCATAGGTATTGTCACCTGATCCCCAGGCAGGAGGTAAAATTTCATTTTTACCGCGCCAGGCTCCTTTTTGGGTCAATAACGGATATTTTTTAATCTCAATTCGCCATCCTTCATCATCGGTTAAGTGCCAATGAAAAACATTTATTTTATGAGCTGAAAGCCAATCAATATATTTTTTTATATAATCTGCATCAAAAAATTGTCTTGAAACATCCAGCATCATACCTCGCCATTCAAAACGGGGGTAATCGTATATACTTAATGCAGAAACTTTAAAACTATTATTTTTAAGATCGGGTTCAGTTGAGTAAACTTCAGGCGGTAGTAATTGTAACAGAGTTTGCAGAGCGTAATATAATCCCCCCGGTGAATTGGCGTTAAGCGAAATATTTAAATTCGTTACATCAAGTTCATATCCTTCAACACCCAAATTCTTTTTTTTACATTTATTGCTTAGTATAATTGAATTGGATTTGACCTTATATGTTCTCTTCAGAGGCAGCCCGGTAGCTTCTTTTAACTTTTCATAAACAAAATTCGCATCCAGATCAAATCCCTTTTCGATATAAACACAGGTATTTTTATTTATTGTAAAATACCCTGTTTTGTTTTCAATATTTACTGGTAACGGAATTATATTTGTTTGTGATTTGGCCTCTTGCCGAGGCATAAAAAGTATCGAATTTAATATTGCCAGGATGACGATTGAAATATTTTTCATGATTATTTTTTTATCATTAACTAATTGTTTGTATCCGAATTAGATACAATTTCATTATACAGAACCTGTTGTATTGAGGTTCTGATATTGAATTTTGAAATTCCATTATTTTCTCTTGTTGGATATACCCTGTTTGAGAGGAAAATATAAACAATTTTATAATCAGGGTCAACCCAAACCATAGTTCCAGTAAAACCACTGTGCCCGTAACTCGACTCTGAAACTCCTGGTGCAGGCCAGGCCTGATCAATATTTTTTAATTTATTATCCTTTAATGGTTTATCATAACCCAGTGCACGTCTGTTTTTACCTGTTTGATACTGAGTTTTGGCATACTCATTAATTACATTCGATGAGATAATTTGTAAACCTCCATACCTGCCATTATTCAAATATAGTTGCATTAGTTTTGCCAAATCGTTGGCATTGGCAAATAAACCTGCATTACCGCTTATTCCTCCTAAAATTGCTGATGCTTCATCATGTACACGACCATGTACCAGGGCTTTTCTGAAATTTTGGTCATATTCGGTTGGTGCTATTTCATCTTTGGTGTACCCTTTTTGAAGAGGGTTGTAAACTAATCTGTTGGCGCCTATGGGTTTATAAACTGAGTTATAAAGTAATTGTTCATAATCGGTACCGGTAATGTCCTGTATCATTTTGGGGTAAATAATAAATGATAAACATGAATACCTATACTCCACATTTGGCATAAGATCTGACTTTCGAATCGATTTATAAACTTTTTCCCTAAACTTTTTATTTAAAAATATGGAATCATGTATTTCAAGGTTAAATATTTCAGATTTTTCATTTGAATAAAACCTTTTTATGAATTCCCCATCTTTAATTGATTCTTTCCAAAATGGGATATAAGGGTTTAACCTTGCCTGATGGGTTAGAAGCTGGCGAAGTGTTAGAGTATCCTTGTTGGACCTATGAAATAACCCCTTTTTCCAGTCGTTCCAATATAAGCTAAAAGGTTTATCCAGGTTAATAATGCCATTATCCTCCAACTGCATAATAAGCGGTAAGGGCCCGCAAATTTTTGTGACAGATGCCAAATCGTATAAGTGACTGTTTGTTACTTCTGTAATATTACTGTAGGTGTGGTATCCATATGATTTATTGAAAATAACCTTTCCGTTTTTAGCCATTAAAACCTGGCAACCTGGGAAAGCCTTATTTTCCATTGCATAATTTACAATACTGTCGATTTTAAATGTTAATCGCTCACCATTAATCCCTTCTTCTTCGGGTATGGTATATTTTAATCGTAAACCACCTTCTGTGGTAAAACCTTCTCCAACATGAAACATATCATGAATTGGAATAGATAACTTTCCGGAAGCTCCTATACCCCCAAAAATTATTTGTGCCGATATATCCTGAGCAATATCAGTATTACCATCCGATATCAGGATGGTATTTATGTTTTCAATTCCTTTCCATCTGGATAGGTTTTGAATGCTATCCAGAATTGTAACAATAACATTATTTTTCTCGCAGAACCTAATTATTTCTTTTTTTAACCCGGCCTTTTCAGGGATTTCTGCCAGGGCAAAAATAAGTTGGTCTTTTTTCTCAGCATTTTGCATTAATGAAAGTGCCTTGTCAATATCATTTCCCGGAATTTCTATAACAGGCATTTCTAAATAGCTGTTTAGCCTTTCGGTAAAAATATTTGCATCACCAAAAAATAAACAAGCAAATGATTTATTGTTAATATTTTTGACAGGGATAATATTATCCTGATTTCTTAAAAGAATAGTTTTTTGTTCTTGTGATTTTATAAAATCAAGTTTTGTAGGATACATGTTGTTTACCACCTGTGTATGGCAAGATTGGCCCCATACAGATATTGGGCAACAAAAAGAAACTATTATTAGTATCAAACTAATATTTAAATTCATTACAAGGTTTCCTTTGTTTGACATAATGTGTTTGAAAAGAATGAATTACTGTTTGTTTTATTTATTGCCCAAATGTTTCTAAACCCAGGATAAGTGAAACGGGTGTATATTTGATCATTGAAAAAAAGCTCACCATATTAAAATTCCTTATTTTAACCTATTCAATTTGTGTTCAATTTATTGATACAGTAAAATAATCTAAACCAGTTGAATTAAAAATTTTAAGAACAGTAATGTATCTGTTATAATCTACACAACTTTCCCTTAATTTGTAAAGTGGTGTTATGTATGAGTAAAATCTGGTTCCAACATTATGAATTTCAAAAATTATTACATCTATTTCTTTTAATTGACCGACGCAGATTTTTTCCCCGGGCCTGCCAAGAGATATTATTGGTAAACCGGTTACAAGATCCATTTTATTGTTAACCTTCTTATTTTTACGGGTTGTTTCCATGGTTCCATGCTCTGGTATTAATATTGCACAAATTTTAATTCCTTATTTTTAGCAGTTTGTCTGCCAAATGTTGATGCTTAGCCACAGCATTATGATTAACCATTAAACCAACTCTTTTCCCTTTTACTAGTGCTGCCAATTCTTCAATTTCATCAACTCCGGTATTTAAATTGTGTTTGATTGTTTCTGGTTTAAAACAAAGACTAAAAGAAAAAATAAACCCCGCTAATATGGTGGTACTAATAAAAAGGGTCTTATAGTTATTCATTTGTATTTAATATAACGGTTTTCTGAGAATCCGGTTTTTTAAATGTAATCCTGCTTATTTTTCCATCAATCGAAGAAGTCCAGATGTTATTATGTTCATCAAAAACCATATTATTGACTGATGAATTACTTATTTTATGCATCCAGTGAATTGCCCTTTTTTGCCTGTTAACCGCTGTTATTAATCCATTTTTTGTTGCTCCAAAAACAAAATTGTTATTAGCCAGCAAAGGGCATGGATTGTGGTCATATTTAATTCCTGCATCAACTACCCATACTGTTTTAAAATCCTTATCTATTGTTGAAATTGATGCAATAGAGTCATTCATAAGTTTAAAATAAACTTCATTTCCTTCAGGGGAAATCCCGATTGATTCCCTAACCTGGTGCTTGTTTGAACGCCATACCTGTTTCCCTGATTTGAGCTCCAATGAAGTTATAAACCTGTCAGGAGCCGCAATGAAAACTCTTTTGTTACTAATTACAGGAACAATGTTACCTGGTGAAAACAAAATATTTGGGCGCCCGTTATTCCATTTCCATTTAAGTTCTCCAGTTGCTGCCGACAAACAATACAGATGCCTGTCCCACGCTCCAAAAACAACAAAATCTTTATGGACTGTAGCTTTTCCCTGAATTAAACCATTGACTTCTTCAAATTTCCAGATTATTTCACCTGTATCTGCATTTAAACGGTAAAAAGTTGTATTGCCCCCACCAATAAAAACTGAATGGTTTTTTATTACCGGGGATGCTAAAACCGGCTTTCCGGTGTTTACCTTCCAGTTTATGGTGCCAGACTTTACATTTAGGCCATATATTATTCCTTCAACACTTCCAAAAACAATAATTTTGTTATATAATGCCGGAGTTGAGTAGATTGATCCTTGAAATTTTGTTTGCCATTCTATTTTATTCTGTTTAAAATTAATTGCCTTTAACCAGCCTAAGGAATTGCCATAAATGAAAACAGAATCTCCAACCAGGCAAACTCCTGAAAAAATTGATGCAGTGTCAGTCCATTGATAAGATTTTGTTATATCAGGGAATTGTTTATTTACATTGTAATCAGGTTTTGGGGATACATGTAAGCCTTTTATTTCGGTTGGGTTGTTAATTGGAAATTTTATTGTTTGGCGTAAACTATTATGTCCTGTTTTTTTTTCAAAAACGTACAGGCTGTCATTTTTAATTTCAACTATATTGTATCCTGGTAATTTATCATTTCTAAAAACCATTGAACGCCCCATAATACCCGGGATACCATCGAAATTATGTAATCCAGGCTTATGTCCGTGTCCGCAAAATGCCGCAATACATCCATATTGCTTAAGCAAATCAGTTATTTCGAACCAATTGTCAAGACCCTCGGCCAATGGATAGTGGGTGAATGAGAGCAGTTTTTTGTTTTTATCCATTCTAAATGAAAGTTCTTTTCGTAACCATTGAATATCTTCCTGTTTAACGTGTCCGTCACCCATTTTCATAAATGGTCCTGTACTGAAACCAACAAGAATGAAGTTATTAAACTCGATTATAAACCGGTCATTACCCCAAAGTTCGTGAATTTTCAAGCAAGCGCTTTCTGACCAGTTTGTTTCATGATTACCAGGTATAATAAGGTATGGTTTAGTTAGTTTATCAATATGTTTTTTTACCAAAACCAATTCTGAGTCTGATCCAGTTTCAGTATAGTCGCCGGTTATAATAACCATATCTACCTCCGAAAAATTGATATCATCAACAACCCTGGCTAAATTATTTTCACTTTCATTACCTTCGGTAACATGTAAATCAGTAAGAAACGCAAATTTTATTTCATTTTTATTTTCACCTTTAAAGCTAAAACTTATAGAAAATAGAAGTATTAGTAATATATATAGTGGAAATCTGTCTGTATTTATCATTTTGGTTTCTTTAAAGACAAGCTATTATTGAATAATATAAACTATATTAAAGATGTTATGTTGTAATACATGTCAAAATTAATAAATTATAATAATAATTTTATAACAACCCGGGATTTAAATTCTAAAGTTAAGGGCCGTTCCATAAAAAATGGAACAGCCCTTCTTTATCATCAGGTTAATAATTATAGTGCTGTAAATTGCCTAACTGCTGATGCAGGGGCTGCTGCTCTCATCCCTGAAATTACGTGATGGTACCTTCTGCCAATAAATCCAGTCCAGAAATCTGCATAGTTAACATAGACTCCTGAAGAATTTCTGATTGACAAATCCCCGATAACTGTTCCATTTGTATCAATAACTTTAATCCTATAATCGACCCTGGCTGAACCACTTGAATTAAATATCTCCTTTTTGATTTTGATTTTTTGCCACCCTGTTGTTTCTCCGAATAATATTGGTTGTCCAATGTTAACCAATTCACTTGTTACTGGATTAATATACTGATATTGTAATTTAAGCGGACATGTTACACCAGCAGTTTCATAAAGGAAATGGTAGAATTTTACATAACATGTTGAATCGGTATTCATAGTTGTATTTTTCGAATATGGGTATCCGTTATCAAACAGAACAGGAGGTTTCGTAAAATCATGTACAAAAATGTTTTGTTTACCCTTTAATAGTGTCACGTTTTGGTCGTAAACCAAAGTTTCGCCAGTACTACCCTGATACAATTTGATATTCACCAAACCGGGTTCAACAGTGTAAAACCGGCCAACGCTACCATTTGGGATTGCGTTGTAGGTTGATAATGGTGCCTTTATATTGGCCACTAATTTGTTATTGATTTCAACTTTTGTAATATTATTTGCAGATGTGGCGGTTACCGGCACCATATAATGGAGCTGAAATTCTGCCATTTCCCCACTTGGTGTTGTATCATACTCAATTTCGTTTTTTTCGCAGGAAAAAGAAATAAACACCAACAATAAAATTCCAATATATTTTAATTTTTTCATTATCATAGTTTTAAAATTATTGATTAGTTAGATGTTGGTATATTGCCTGGATAGGCAAACCAAGGAATTGAACAATGGTAGTTTTCAGCTGTACCTGCAATTGGAACAAGAGATTCAAGAGATGGTTTATTCCACATATACTCAGAGTTATATCTTGGTCTTATACGATAACAAGGTGATCCACTGTTCTTGGTATTATATGAACTTTTGCGATGCTGTACTTGTGCAGGTGCCAAATAAAAGCCCTTATAAACTTTTGTATCATCAGAATCCCATTTTTGGGTTACCATTGATAAATCCCAGCCATTACCTGATGACGGAAAGTCGCCGGTGTATTTTATATCATAATGATACTTACGCATATCAACCCAGGCTTCTGATGCTCCCCAGGGGTAAAGAGCCACCCATTTTTGCATCATAATATGAGAAAGGGAAAAATCAGTCAGAGGCAAACCATCAACGAAAGGCCCGGCTGCGTATTCGCTGGCTAAAGTTGTGAACACACTTTTGGTAATTTTATCTCCACCAACAGCTTGCCCTTTTGTTCCTGGTGAAATATAGTTAGCTGTAAAGTCAAGGTCGGCTTTTACTGCTGCTTTAAACGCTTCAAAGGCATCTGATTTCCTGTCCAGTTTCCAATAGGTTTCGGCAAGACAGAATTTTATTTCTGCACATGTCATTAAAATATAGGGGGCGTCATCCCTGTAAATCCACCGTCCTTTTCCGTCATTTATGGTGCCTGTATAGGCCGAATTACTGTTACGACCATAAAAAGATGGAGCTGTTCCAATTGGACCACTGGTACCTGTTAGAGTACCACCGTAATATTTACGGTTTTTTATATTAGCAACTACATCCATATTGTCGTAGGTGGGATCATCAATAGTAGCAAGTTTAACAGCAACTCTTGGGTCATAATGTCCTGGTGTTACTAAATCTGTACTGCAAATAATCTGTTTGGCAGCCAATTCATAGGGGAGATACGGATTTCCTGCCACAGGTATCTTATTACCAGTTGCCTCATCATACCTTGGAACGGTTCCTGTGAAAACCTGAACAGCATATTCGTGCTGAAAATAGGCACGAGTAAGATTAACCCTGAAAGTACCCCAGTAATTGTTATAGGCCGAGAAAGCTGCATTGGCAGATCCTCCTGTAATTTTTACTGTAGCATCATCAGCGAATGTTTGAAGTGATTTATTTGCACAATCAATGAGTTCCTGTGCGTATTTTGTTTTAAAATCTGATTTGTTTGATAAGGAAGCCAGATTCCTGACTATTACACCATAGGCAAATTTAATCCATTTGTCTTTGTTTCCACCATAAATATAGTCATTGGCACTTATTTTGTTGCCATATGCTTTGTTATCAACTTTTTCGAGATTTTCAATTGCCTTGTAGGCCCACTCCCTTACCTGTGCATAAACTTTCTCCTGGTAATCATAGCGGTGCGACAGTAATCCTGGAACAAATGCATCTTCTAAAATAAGTTCACCGTGGTATTTAGTCATTTGATCCCACGAATAAGCTTTCATGGCATAACCAATACCAGCCAGAGTCCAATCTTTTGCAGCAAGTGATTGATTTATCATGTTTTCAAGATTCAGGCCCTGGTTCCAGTAAACAACCCTCCAAATTTCACCACCTGCATCACTTCCTTCTGAAAAATAATGATTAGCAAAGTTAGTATAAGTAGTTGTACCCATCATTTGGGTTATTGGGCCAGTTGCACGAATATCCCAATACATACCTTGGTATTGCTGTGTTATCCCTGCAAGATATAAATATCCATCAACATAATCAGGAGCATCTACATTTTTGTTGACATCAAGGTAATCTTCGCAGCTTACCAACGTAAACATTAGTGATGTCGACAATAAAACAGAAGTTATTATCTTTTTAATCATCTTGTGTAAATTTAATTTTTAAACTATTTGAATGTTACACTTAATCCTAAAGTGAACCCTCTTGGATTTGGCAGTGACCAAACATCAATACCTTCACCTCCTGAACCTCCGGCGGCTGCAGATACTGTATTTCCAACTGCATCAATTCCCGAATAATTGGTCCAGGTATATAAATCATTACCTGAAATATATACATTCATGTTCGATAATAGAGTTCTTTTGAGCCATTTAAGAGGCAAATTATATGAAAACCTTAACTCTTGCAGCCGTAAATAATTTATACCCTTTTCCAGCCAGTCTTCATCATTTCCTTCATAAATTGATAATCCATAAGTATCGTATGTAACCGCGATAGTATTTATTGTTGGGTTGGCACTGTTTTCATTTCCATCCTGTAAAACTCCGTTAAAAATTACCGGGCCCTTCTCCCTTAGGTTAACTGATTCCCAACTTAACCCATTTTGCATCATGGTTCGTTTGGTTCCGTTTACCACAGTTGTTTTATAGCGCCCTGCAAACATGGCTGACAATCGCATGTCTTTATAACTAAGGTTTGTTGTTATGCCAAAACGTAATTTGGGTTCACGGTTTCCAATAACACTCCAGCCCGTATCAATAACCGGAAGACCTGTTGTTGGGCTTATTAAAATATCCCCTGCATTATTTCTGGTGTATGCACGGCCAGTTAAAGTGGTAACAGGTTTTCCTATCATAATTCCATTTCTAATATTTCCTGAGTTCCAGGTATATGGGTTATAATATTCAGTTACATTGGCTGGAAGATATACAACTTCTGAATCAGTGCTTGATGCATTTAAACCTATATTCCATCTAATTCCATTGGAAACCCGTAAAACATCTCCATCTATATGAGCTTCCCATCCCCAGGTTTCAAAAGTACCCACATTCATATTATTAAGTATGAACCCTGTACCATAGCTTAATCTAAATCCTTTAACAATTTGGTCATCGCAATGTGTTCTAAAATAAGTATAGTCAACATTAATTCTATTATTTAAGAATCGTCCCTCAAACCCAATTTCTTTCGAAGTTGTCATTTCAGGTCTTAAATTTTTATTTGGGGCTGTGAAACCATATTTATAACCACCCCCCGATAATCCTGTTGTTTCCAACTGAGGATCAATTTCGAGCGGTCCTGCATCTTTACCAACTTTAGCTACAGAGGAGCGAAGTTTTAGGTAATTTATTTGTTGAATATTTTTAATAAATGAAAGTTCTGATAATATAAAAGAGCCTTCAATCGCAGGGTAGAAGTATGAATTGTTTTTCTTAGGTAAAGTTGATGACCAGTCGTTCCGTCCACGGAGAGTTAAAAAGGCTAAATTATTATAACCAAGTTCAAATTGAGCTGAAATTGCCTGAAGTCTCCTTGTGGTTGTAGTTTGTGACGAGGAAATTGTCAATGGATCAACATTATTTATCGATTGAAAATCAATTACCGCATACCTTGACCCCGTGGTTGCTAAATTGGTAATGCCATTATCTATTTGATGGTACCCAAATTGTGCTGAAATAGAGATTTTATCATCAAAAAATTCATTGGAATAACCAGTAAGTAAATTCAAATTAAGGTCATTGAAATTTGCCTTAGCTATATTGTAAATTCCAACACCACCATTATTATTAAAATAATAGGGATGCGTAGATGTTATAAATGTTTGCATTCCAATGTCCCATCCCATTTGTGCCCTTACAAATGCATTTTTAACAGGAATAATATTTACTGAAAAATTTGAAATAACCCTGTCTGACTCATCGCTGAGTTTATTCTTGTATAATCCAAACAAGGGATTTAAAAGATCAGTATCTGTATAATAATCTGGCATACGCATGCGTGAACCATCTCCATCCAAATAATTTAGCATATTATCAACTATGGGCCATCGCATAGACATGTAAAGAGGGCCAGAAATTCCCAAAGGAACCTTATTATTTCCGGTAGAAGCATATTGCATAGAGGCTTCAACTGTTAACCACTTTCTGATTTCAGATTTACCTGATAATGACAAATTAAAACGTGAAAAATCAGATGTTTTTATAACTCCCTTCTGATCTAAAACAGAAGCTGAAGCCCTTATGGTTGTTTTATCTGAGCCACCTTCAACCGAAATATTGTGACGGGATGTAAATCCTGTTTGCATAATGGCATCAACATTATTATACAATTTTGTTCCCTCGGGATATAGACCACCATAACGGCTTAAATAGTAATAATTTGTAGTTCCGTAGGCTCCATTGGCATATTTGGTTTGCATTTCCGGATAACCATAGGCATTGTCCCAACGAAAAGAATTACTATAGGTTACTTTTCCTTTTCCGGCTGAACCTTTTTTTGTAGTTATAATTATGGCGCCATTTGAAGCATCTGAACCATAAAGAGCAGCCGCAGCAGCTCCCTTTAAAATCGTCATTGACTCTATTTCTTCGGGATTAAAATCATTCCCACGAGATGCAAAATCTAAATTCCTGACAGAAAATGATGTTCCTTTATCAGCCAGATTCAGTGGATTAAATGTAGAGTTATTCATAGGAATTCCGTCAACTATAAACAATGGTTGGTTATTACCGGAAATTGATGTAATACTTCTAAGAACAACTGTAGTAGAAGCACCCGGGGCGCCACTACTTGCTGAAACATTCATTCCGGCCACACGCCCCTGAAGTGCTGAAATGAAGTTGTCCCTGCCTGATTCAATAATATCAGTTGCCTTAACATTTTGAACCGATGATCCAATTGCCCTTGCAACCCGTTTCATCCCAAACTCTGCTGTAACAACAACTTCGCCTAAAGCCTGGGCTTCTGATTTCATTTGGATATTTATTTGGGTTGATACACCAACCACTACTTCATATATTTCATATCCGATAAAAGAAAACCTTAATGTTTGACCCTCTGATGCGTTAATTGAATATTTTCCATTGGCATCAGTTATTGTGCCTGTGGTGGTGTTTTTTACCACCACACTTACACCAGGCAATGGGTCCAAAGCATCAATGTCCGTTACATAACCGGTAATGGTTTTAGTTTGCGCCTGCAATCCAGAAGACAGCAAAAAAATCCCCATTCCTGTAAGGCACGTCATGAGAAATGTTTTCATAGAGTATAATTTAGATTATTTTGAAATTAATTACCGAATACTCGGGTTTTTGGTTAAAATCATTTTCTACATTGGATGTTAATTTTTATTTTATATATATTTTAATACCATTCGTGATCTTTTAAATAAACTATACCACGATTTTTTTCTGCACCAATAATTCTTCTGACACTGTGAATATTGCGCGAATAATATTTGGTATAATTATTACTTGTACTATCAAGACTATTAATTCTAACTAAGCCGGAGGAGTGTATTATTTCAGATCGGCCAAGATACATTCCTACATGTGTTATTTTATCACCTTTAGGTTTTGAAGAAAAGAAAACTAAATCACCGGTTTCAAACTCTTTCCAACCGTTTGTAACCGGAATTTGAGTTCCATAACTTACCTGAAGGGATGCATCGCGGGCTAGTATAATTCCGTGAAGCTGATAAACAGTTTTTACAAAACCACTGCAGTCGGCCGCCTTTATTGAAGTTCCACCCCATAAATATGGAATACCGGTAAATTTTAAAGCAGTAATTTTAATATCATTTATATCGGGTTGCGCCTGATCTTTAATTGATGAAAAAGTCACATAATCAGCAGAAGTTATAATACCTTTTCTTCCATCCGGAACCTCAATCAAAATATCTGCGGAATTCTCTTCTTCTTTAACAACAATACTTCCGGCTACAATATCTGAAATGTTTTGTCCTGTTTTAGGGTCCTTTATAAAAGAAATTAAATTTTTCAAAATTATTCTTTCTGATTCCTTCCAGTTTTGCATTTCTTCATCATCCCTAAACGATAAAGCAATTTTTTCGCACCAGGCAAGATAGTTATCAGGTGTTTTAATAAAAGCCCAATTGTTTTTTTCTTTAAGAATTTTTACCGGTGTGCCCATAATTGCTTGCGACACAAGTTCTGAAGTATGTGATGGCGAGGCTTTTAAATTAGCCACGCTTATGGTTATAAGGCCCCATGGTTTTGATATTTTAAAGGGAAGTACCTCAATGCTGTCAATTATTAAATACCCTGAAGCTAAAAGGGTGTCAAGCAAATTACTTTTTGCTATGTTTGAATCAACTTCTCCGGTTATTTGGTAGGTCCTACTGTTAATTTTTTTATAAGCAATGTTATAAACAGATTCTCTTTTCTCCGGGGCGTATTTTATCCTTATTCTTTCAATAATCTCTGATAACTGCTTTTCCTGTTTACACGATGTTACCAATAGGATTATGAGCAGTAGAACTGATGAAAATTTTATTCTCATTAATTTTAATCTTATTGTATGGTTGTATTATATCTTACATATCAAAAATAAAGTTAATAATTGTAAAACCAACAAAAAAAAACCTGTTTTTTAGCATAAAATTGATGATTTGGAAGAAATTAAGGTGATGTTAAATTATTAATGTAATATTTCGATTTGTATTTATGATCATGAAGGGGTATACGCAGTGAAAAGTTGTAAAAATTGATTTTTACCCACATTAGAAAGGTGGGGGATAAAAAATGTGTGTGAATTGGATTTACGTACTAAATTTATTTATGGAATTAATGAGGTAAACAAATATTAACAGGTTTTTCAAAATTATAATTATGATTAAATATAGTGTATTACAAATTTGAATTTTATCAAAAGGCAAAGGAGTTTAGTTGTAATTGTTTGGTAATATGTAAAATTAATTTTCAAAAACCCGGTATTTTAAAATAAGCCAGGGGTAGTAATTTAGAAATTTGTAGTCAGAAATTAACAAATCCATACCTTCACTGGATGATATTTACCTTTAAATTTACAATTATTAGGATGGTTAATATCTGGTAGTTTGCCTGATTAAATAATTTTATACCAATAGGAATTATATTATGTAAAAATCATATTGGTTATATTGATAAATTGAACGTTATAGAAATAAAAAGTGAGCTGTATTTAAAAAATGGAATTTCATAAACTTGCTTTGGAGATTCCAATCCCGGGTCTTTCGTTTAATGTAACTTTACCATTAATAATTTTAACACCTTCAAAAACATCATTTTTTATAAGCAAATTCCCATCCAGATCGCACCAACTTGTCATTGGAGATAGTTGGGCAGCAGCAGAAACTGCACAGGATGTTTCGGTCATACAACCAATCATAACTCTCATATTTAATGATAATGCAAGATTTAACATCTTATGGGCTTCCCTCATTCCGGTGCATTTCATCAGTTTAATATTAATTCCGGAATATACCCCTTGTGCATTTTTAACGTCAGCAATTCGCTGAACTGCTTCATCTCCAATTGTTGGTAACGGACTGCGTTCTGTTAACCATGCCATGTCATCAACCATTTCCTTAGGCATTGGTTGTTCAACAAACACTGTCCCTTTTTCTTCCAACCAGTGTATCATTTCCAGGGCTATATGTTTGTCTCTCCAACCTTGATTTACATCTACGCAAATTGGAACATCTGTCTCTTTGCGTACAAATTCAATCATTTCTTTATCATTATCTCTTCCCAGTTTAACTTTAAGAATTTTATAGGGATTTGCCTCTCTCACTTTTTGCCTTACTATATCTTCTGTGTCAATTCCAATGGTAAAGGATGTATTTGGTGTCTTTCTTGGATCGTAGCCCCATATTTTATACCACGGCTGACCAATTAGTTTACCAACAAGATCGTGAAGAGCAATGTCAACAGATGCTTTTGCAGCAAAATTACCAGGTGTAATTGAATCAATGTAATTTAAAATGGTTTCTAACTCAAATGGGGCACTAAATTGGCCTAAATTTACCATCGACAGGAATTTTTCAGCAGATTGGTGTGATTCACCAAGATATGGTGGCATTGATGCTTCACCGTAACCTGTAACACCTTCGTAACTAACCTCAGTTAGCATAACAGGAGTAATAGTTCGTGAGCTCCCTGCAAGGTTAAATGAATGTTTAAGTTGCAGGTTGTAGGGCCTGAATTTAAGTGATAAACCTTTCTTTCCGGCCCTTTTTCCGAAAGGTTGAAAACAGCTTAAAGTTCCTATAACAGTACTTATTCCTGCAAATCCTGCTGCTGTGGTTAAACTTCCCGTTTTAATAAAATTTCTTCGTGTTAATTGTACCATCTAATTATATTTTAATAAAAACTATAACCTAAATTGTTTTTGCTTCAATTTATTTTACATGATTAAAAAGTAATTGTCAATTTGAAGCAGCACATACCTTTGATCGATATACGATGTAATACATGTAAAGGTAATTATTTTTTTAATACATGATCCTGTTTGTTGTTAAGTTTTTATATTGTCTCAAATATATTTGTTTTTTATGTTTATGGTATTTAATACCAAATGATTATATCTTTAAATATGTGTTGAGTATAATGAAATGGCTTTAAATATTAGTTTAAATAAATTATAAAAATATTTTGAATAAATTATAAATTTGTTGTGACTTTTATAAAATGTAATACGTGTTATAAATAGAATCTATAAATCAATAATTATGGCAAAGGGTTTAATTTTAATTATGGGTTTTGTACTTTTTGGCATTATGGGTAATGCACAGGTAAAAACCGGGATAGAAGTTCTAAGGGGTAAGGATTTTGATATTCTTAAAAACAAAAAAGTTGGGTTAATTACAAACCCTACAGGGGTTGACAGTCAATTGAAATCAACTATTGATATTTTGAATGAAGCCCCGGGAGTTCAATTAGTGGTATTATTTGCGCCCGAACATGGTGTTAGGGGCGATTATTATGCAGGAGACCAGGTTGAAAACACAACTGATAAGAAAACAGGAGCACCTGTATTTAGCCTTCATGGGAAAACCAAGAAACCAACCAGTGAGATGCTAAAGGGAGTTGATATATTAATATATGACATACAGGATATTGGTTCAAGATCATATACTTACATAAGCACTTTAGGATTAGCAATGGAAGCAGCTGCTGAGAATAAGATTAAATTTGTGGTTCTGGATCGTCCGAATCCACTTGGTGGGAACAAATTTGAAGGGCCATTGGTTGATGATGGCTTTTATTCTTTTGTAAGTCAATATCCTATTACTTATGTTCATGGGTTTACAGTTGGGGAGCTGGCAAAATTCCTGAATGGAGAAAAATTACTTAACAATGGTGTAAGGTGTGACCTTACTGTAATAAAAATGGAAGGATGGAACAGATCTATGTCGTATGATAAAACGGGCCTTTCATGGATTCCATCATCCCCGCATGTCCCGCATGCGCATACTGCTGCTTATTACCCGGTATCAGGCATTCTTGGTGAATTATACTGTGTTAGTATAGGGGTTGGCTATACAATGCCATTTCAGGTATTTGCTGCTAATTGGATAGATGCACCATTATTGGCATCGAGGTTAAATAAACTTGAATTACCAGGGATTATTTTCAGGCCTATACATTATCGACCCTATTACAGTGTTTTTAAGGGAGAACTGATAAATGGCGTACAGGTGCATATTACCGATTTACAAAAAGCATCCCTGTCGTTGGTGCAGTTTTATGTTTTGCAGGAAGCTTATGCGCTAAACCCCGATAAAAATGTTTTTGAACTTTGTGAAAAAAGCCGGCTAAATATGTTTGATAAAGTTTGTGGAACCGATAAAGTTAGAATTGCGTTTGAAAAGCAGTTTAAGGTTAACGATATTATAGATTTATGGACCAAAGATGAGGAAAAATTCTCGTTAAGAGCAAAGAAATATTTCCTGTATTAATCGTGAAAAATACATGGAATAAAGCTATAGTTTAAACTACTTTATTCCATGTATGATATTTTACTTATGGATATATCAGATATTTCTTTCTCATTTCTTTGTATTTTATTAATGCGGGCTCCCAACTTTTGTAAATCTCCTCATCTGAAACTCCATTAATTATTTGCTGCTTTAAAATTGTATCTCCTGCAAGTTTATCAAAATTCCCCATTTGGCGACTCTGGGTAAAGTCAAAGAACTTTTCTTTGTATGGATAGTTTTGATACATTTCCCTTAACCATTTTAAATTAAGCCTCCTGGTTTCCCTAAATGTTTCGGTATTATAACCTCTTAAATCCAAGCCAAAACACTCCTTGTTCTGGTGCAGAGGCGTTTCACTCATACCGGGGATACTTACCGGAGTAAAAGAAAACCCATATTTTTCTTTTAAATCAGGATTACCCAATACCGTAAACGGGAACATTGTTCCTCTTCCCTGACTTATAATAGTACCTTCAAACAAACATAATGAAGGGTATAATAAAACCGATTGTTGGGTGTTAAGGTTTGGTGATGGGGGTATTGGCAAAGTATATGGCATATCATGGGTGTAATTTGCAACGGGAATTACCTTTATATTACACTGCAGGTTATTGGGAAGCCATTTTTCCCCATTTATCATTTGAGCAAATTCGCCAATAGTCATGCCATGTAATATCGGTACCGGAAATTGCCCAATCCCTGATTTTAGTTTCATATCCAAAACCGGGCCATCAATATAATAACCATTTGGGTTAGGCCTATCCAGGATCAAAAGTGGTTTATTGTTTTCGGCACAAGCTTCCATCAAATCTCTTAAAGCGTTGATATTGGTGTAAAAACGAACGCCAACATCCTGGAAATCATATATCATCAAATCAATATTTTCAAGATCTTCCTTTGAAGGCTTCCTTTTTTTTCCATAAAGTGAGATTATAGGAATGTTTGTTTTTTCATCTTTTGAATCATCAACCACAGCACCATTGCTTGCATTGCCCCTAAAGCCGTGCTCAGGCCCAAAAATGGTAACAACGTTAATTCCCAATGAAATTAAACTGTCCACAATTGGAGTTTCTTTTATTACGGAAGTGTGATTAACAAGAAGCCCAATCCTTTTTCCTTTTAAAATAGGAAGGTACTTTTCTGTTTGGTCGGCTCCTGTAATTATTTGCTTTTCTATTGAGGTTTCTTTTTGTTGATTGTTACATGTAATAGTTAATGTTGAGCCAATCAAAAAAGTTATAATAAAAATAGTTTTCATCTGTTTGTATTTTTGTTTTTAATTTACCAGATTGCCCGCCCCGACTTATCGGGGGAACTCGCCAATAATTCCCGATAAATCGGGACAAGCTGTGGTTCTGTGTGTCGAAGGGTTCTACATGGCTCGTTTCATGTGTTAAAATTTTTTATTAAGGTCACATGGAATGTCCATAATGTTGAAATTTAATAATTTTGGTTGGTGTTTGCCAATCATGGGCATTTCACCATTATAAAATTAAGTTTATTCATTTTTTTTCTTTATCCCAAAATTTGGATCAATTTTAAGATAACGAATAATGATGAATCCGGGAATAGTACAAATAACAACCCAAATAAAGAAATTATTATAACCGATTATTTCTTGCAGCCATCCTGAGAACATACCGGGAAGCATCATCCCTAAAGCCATAAAACCTGTGCAAATGGCATAGTGGGCAGTTTTATTGTTTCCCTCTGAAAAATATATCAGATAAAGCATAAATGCCGTAAAACCAAAGCCATAACCAAATTGCTCAATGGCAACAGCAGCACTTATTAACCAGAAGTTATCAGGTGTTGCCCATGCTAAATAAACGTAAACAAGATTTGGTACATTAATGGCCAGGGTCATAGGAAACAGCCAATATTTCAATCCATTTCTTGAAGCCAGTAATCCACCCAGGATACCTCCAAGGGTTAGTGCAATTACTCCAAAAGTTCCATAAACCAGGCCAACATCACCTGTAGATAAGCCTAAGCCCCCGCTTTCCCTAGTGTCAATTAAAAAAGGTATGGCAAGTTTTACCAACTGGGCCTCCGCAAAGCGGAACAATAGCATAAAGGCCAGGGCTAGTCCAATCTCCTTCTTTTTGAAAAAAGAGTAAAACGTGTTGAGAAAATCCCTGAAAAAGCCCCGGGCCGATTCAACCTGTGTAAAGTTATCAGAGGGTGGTTTGGGAAGAAAAAAATTATGATATAGAAAAAATATAATGAACAGTACCGTTAACCCAATAAAGGTCATACTCCAGGCCAACGGTATGTTGCCTGATCGCCCTTCAAACCAGGCAACTACACTTTTGTCTAATTTTGGATCGGACTGAATCACCAGCCAGGCGGTTTTTTCCCAATTCTCAATATTGAATTCCAAACGTTCGCCTGACAATAATTTAATGCTTTTATCACCTCTCGAAAAACTTGTGTTTAATACAACAGGTTTATCGGGTTTTTGTGATAACCTTAATCCAACTAATAGCAAATTGCCATGTTTCTTATTTATCCCTGCATTTTTTTCAGAAGTAATATCGCTAAAAAAACTTTTAAGTTTATTTTTTAAAGGATTTGAAACAACCCTTGTAAAAAGCGATTGTTTAGATATTTCTGTTGGCATTTCAGCTATTACAAAACCACTTGCAATATTGGCTTTTAATGCGAAGTTTTTTAAACTGTCGGCAATTCCGCCATCAATTGTTTGGGTTGATAAAGTGTATTCGCTTTCATCTGTAATAAAAAACAAACCTTTATTATCAGTAATTAAAGATGGTTCGGGGAAATCAAATTGTAACTCCTTTTCAGGATCTGTTTGAACTGAAAATCTAACAGGGTCCAATCCCGTTTGGATTTCAAAGTAACCGGCAATAATAATAAGAATTCCCTGGCCGGTTATCATTGCTATCCTGTAAAAAGTGCTCCTGATACCAATAAAATACGCCTGGTCGCCTTTATTTAACCCCAACATATAAAACCCATCTGCTGCAATATCATGTGTTGCCGAACTAAAAGCCAACAACCAAAAAAATGCCAGGGTATATTGAAAGAATGATGGAGCAGGTATTGTGAAGGCAACGCCTGCAAGGGCTGCACCAACAACGAGCTGCATAATTACAATCCACCATCTTTTGGTTTTTAAAAGGTCAACCAGTGGGCTCCATAAAGGTTTTATTACCCAGGGTAAATAAAGCCAACTTGTATAAAGGGTAATGTCAGTATTTGAAATTCCTAAACGTTTATACATTATAACAGCCACTGTCATTACAATTACATAGGGGATTCCCTGTGCAAAATATAGTGACGGCACCCAAGTCCATGGAGAGTTGAATTTTTTCAGCATTTTTGGTTTTTTTTGAGTTTGGTACATTTTTTTTAAGAAATAAATGAATAGGTTTTTTATCAGTACCTTTTTTCTAAAGTTGCCCCCCTGAAATAATGCAATAATATCTGTTCATGCGAAAAACCTTTGTCGCCCATAACAGCTGCCCCAATTTGGCATAATCCGACTCCATGTCCCCATCCGGCTCCCAAAAGAGTAAAGGTTTGTGGTAATCCGTCAACAATTAATCCTTTCTTTATAATAAAAGCTGAACTATATAAATGCGATTCGGAAAGGGCCTTACGGATTTCAAGCTCCTTACCAATAGTTTTTGTCGCATTTGAGCCTACAATTTTCAATCTAATTAACCTGGCTGATTCACCTCTTTCAACAGGCACAATATCTATAATATCCCCAACATCAATACCCACTCTTTTTCTCAATAAATTCCTGATTTCTGTTTGGGAATATTTCACTTCCCAACGGTAAAAATCAGGCGTTTCCTGATCATAATCGTTTAATACCTGGCCGAGCACTTCATTATTAGTTGTATTGCAATAGGCCTGTGGGGAATTCGTAATCCAGTTAACAGCATTTGATTCCAACTTTAGGTTCATATCAAAACCTTCGGGGCTGGCTGATGCATCAATTACTTTTGTAAGATATGGATGACTCTCAGGTTCCCAAACATTTTCGAACAGTTCGGAGACACCACCACAACATTTTGAAAATCGGGCATCACATATCGAATTATTATAAACAAGTACTTTACCGTAGGTTTCATTTATTGCCTGTGTTACCATCGAAGTTGATGCCCTGGTAATACCCTGGTAACGCTGGCAATGATCATCAGCACATACATCAAAGTTTGAATGGTCTTCCCTATCATACCATTTAACCCTTTCTTGAGTAGTTTCAAAGGTTGTTGTATAATTACCCTTTTTTTGTATTTTATCACCTTTTTCAATTTGTGCCAGTAACCAGCTTCTTGATATTACCGCATGTGCCTTTAATAATTCCGGTGTTGAAGTTGCGCTCATTTCAGATGAAATTACACTAATCAAATAGTCTTCAAGATTTAGAATATTAATAGCTGTAATTTTATTGTTTTCTTTAATGAACCTAAGCGCCCCTTTAAATTTCTGGTCTTCTTTGCGTTCCCAATGAAAATTTATTCCAATTGTTACATCGAACAGGTCAAAATCAGATTCGGCATAGGAAACCGGTTCAAGATCAAATGGTAGTGTCCCGGTAGCTTCCTTGTTGTTTATCCTTATATTTATTGTATCATCTGTGATAATAGCTTCTCCGTATCCTTCATATTCCATACCTGATTGAATATGTTTATATTTCCCGTTTAGCCTGAATGAAATTTTCTCATTAAATACAATTCCAACTTTTATTTTTGGTACCATTTTAATTCTTATGATTGACAATTTTTTTTATCTCTTCCCAAACATTATCACAAATTGAAACCTGATTAAAAATATCTGTAATATCAAATTTTGATATTTTATGAAAATCTTCTTCCCTTGGAGTAATCAATAACCCGCCAAAGTCAACTGAAGCCGGGCTTAATAATATTTGACCTACACCCTCTTTATAAAATTGACCGGGTCGGTGTTTTTTCCGCGGAAAAATAAAAATATGCCATTTATTTTTAAACCGGTAGGCTACTATGTTTAGCATTGGTTCCGGATCAGATGGAATTAAATTTTTTAATATACCCAGAATATTATTGAACCAACTATTAAGTATGGTTTTATCAGATCCTGTAAAGACCAAAACTTTACGTAAATAATTATCAATTGCAAACATATTGCAATCGGCTTCCTGTTTAACAAAATTTTTTCGTACCAAAGCAAATTCGTCTTCAATAGGTAAAAATCCTTTAATACCGGCCTGAAAGTGGAAATGATCAGGAGCAGATGCACCACACTGTGGCCCATTGTAAAAAACTACATAATCTGAAAGAGATTCAGATATTTGAAGCAAAGAATCGAAATACCCTTCAATTCTCTGGTTTGTATGTTCTTTTGATGCAATGGTTAAATGTTTTGTGAAAATTGGGAAAGGATTTACAAGTATGTTAAATTTACCTTTAAAATCAACCCATCGTTGTTCAGGTGGCAGATTTTTCATACACAAAAAACAAGGCCTTTCCTGAATTGATATGGCGTCAACCTTTGCAGCTGATGACCTTATTCGTTCAGGGTTGAACTGGATTTTTATTCTAAAATCGTTGTCAAATACGATTTCACGTAAAATAATTTTTTTTAGGCCATTGTAATTATTTTTTGCCAGTTCCCAATTTCCAAGCTGATCTGCAATCAGCAATTCAGTGTCGATGGCAGTTTTATTTTCCATTTTCTATTTTGTTTTTTGCAATTCTGGCCCAAAGTTCCACAGTTCTTATTCTGTCTTTGTAATGGTTGTGTGCGTTCATTTTTACAATATCAAGCGATGCATCTGAATTTTCATCCCATCTGCGGCAAAGGTATAAGGGTTCGTAAATTCTACCAATCTGGTAGTTTCGTGAAATATTTAATCCAAGAGCATAATCTTCCCCATAACTTGTATTTGGTACTTTAATATCCCTTAATACAGGTGTGTAAAAAGCTCTTGGCGCTCCTAATCCGTTTATCCTAAGTGCGTTATTTCTTCCATTATCGGGGGTCCACTCCTTGTGGTCAATAATCCCGGGTGGAATTTCCTCAAGTTTAAAATTCACCATTTGGTAAGTACCTACTACCATTGCACAGTTTTGCTCATAAAAGGCATTAACAATTGTTTGAACTACCTCGTTATTAATATATAAATCGTCACTGTCGAGTTGAATGGCGAATTTTCCGCAATATTTACTAAAAATCCCTTCATTCCAGCAACCACCAATTCCCAAATCTTTTCGTTGCGGAATTATATGAATAAGTCTAGAATCATTTTTTGCATATTTAGCCAGGATTTCGGTAGTTCCATCATTAGAATGATTATCAATAACAATTAAATTATAGTCAAATGATGTATTTTGACTTAAAACCGATTTAACAGCATCTTCAATAGTTTTAACCCTGTTTTTTACAGGAATTATTATTGAAGCTTCAACCGGAAATTCCTCTTTTGAAAATGATACTTCAGGAAATTCAGGTTTTAACCATCCGTTTATCGCCTTCAGATGGATAGTGCACGCTTTTTCCATCTCAATTTGTACTTCTCTGTTTCTTGGATCAACATAATCAAACATTTTTTCACCCGATAGTCTTGTGTCAGTTTCCATTTCGGTATAAAGAAATTCTGGTAATCGCACAATTCTGTGTGATTCAGAAACCTTTAATCGTAAATCATATAAAGCGGCAAAACTAAATTCTGTGCCCATTTTACCTGCTGCAATTTTAAAAGCCCCGGTATTATAAAGTAAAACAGATCCAAAATTAAAATCATCCCTTAAGCTACCATCCTGATAATCAATTACCGGCAATGGATTCCTTTTTCCTTCCTTAATTTCATAATAGTCGGAGTAAATTAACCCTGCTTCTGAATCATCGGCTGTTTTAATCATTCTTTCAGGAGCGAAAGCACCCATATTTAATGGGAGAGATTTTAAATATAGAAGCGTGTATTCAGTTTGGGTGATTGATGCAATTTTCTTTATGGTGGCTGTGTTTTGGAGTGATGAAGCTTGCAACCACTCAATTTTTCCTGAAAGTAGAGCAGGGGAGGGTTCATTTTCAGAAACTATAAATATTTTTTTTATACAACTGAATTCAATTAAACCCTCAATTGTTAATTTCAGGTCTTTTTCTTTTCCTGGTGTTATAAAACACGTAATTGATTTTTCCATTATTTATATTGATTTTATTAGTTTTTAAAGAAGATCATGATATCTCTTATTAAATCCGTCAATTGCTCTTTTTTAACAATAGATTCCAAAGGGAATCCAAATGAAACCGCCTTGTTATCACCGTTAAAAAGTACTGCCGCGGTTGTATTATTGGTTGAATAAAGGTAAAGTCTTTTTGAATTAACACTTGAAGGTTCAATCGCATCGGGGGCCTCAACCTTATATATACCTGAATTATCAAAGGTATTAAAATCCAATGTTTGGGTAAAGAATTGTGAAGCTTCGTTGGTAGCAGTTACCATTCCGGCATTTGTAGAATTGTTTGTTCTCCATTTGTATCCGAGGATGTTATCGGCAAATTTTATGGCCAAACTGTCATTATTTTCAATCATATCGGTTCCAATATAAGCACCTGAGATAATCAGTTTACCATTGTTTTTTGCAAATTGCCCGAGTACTTCAATCAATTCAGGAGTAAAAACCCTGAATTCCTTTTTCTCTTTATTAAGAAAGTTGCTTATACTCCTTTGCTCACCAAATATCATATCAATTACGGCAAATTTGTTAAGGTCAGTTTCCGAACTGGATACAAAACTTTCATTACTCATTGATACGAACGAATACCCGGCATCTCTAAATGCTCTCCCATGGATGTTTGTATAATTAAATGTGTTACCTGATATTCCTTTCCCTTCCATATTTGCATAGCTGGCACCCCAACCGGGATTATCATCATCAAGCCATTTTGAATTTCGGTTATAATCATATTGATTACCCGTTTTACTAAAGTCGATCCCCAATGGTACACCCTCGTCATTCCACCATTCAATTCCGGCTTTTTTCCCAATATCGAATATTAATGGGGCACTTATCCTGTCAAATGAATTTACTATGAGCACTTTTGGTTCCTGGTCCTTTATAATTGATACTGATAATGTTTCGCCGGGAAAACTTTCGCCACCGTCGTTTACGGCTGTAACCCTGAAGCTGTAAATATCCGACCATGTTTCCAGTTCCAGTTCCAGATATTCATTATTAGTTAAAATTCCTGTATCAAACCCATTATTATCAAACTGACAGTAAACTTTATATGATTTGGGCATTGCAGATGGATCAATTGGATCTATGCCTGGTTCCCACGAAATCTTTATCTTTTTTCCTTCAATAAAATTTATTTTCATTTTTATTGGGGCAAGTGGTTGAACTATTGCGGCTTCTCCTTTAATAAAGCGTAACATCCCTTTGTAAATTGAACGGCTTATGTCAAACTGAAATCGTGGGTCGAGCCCAAATTGCATATCAGCAAGATTTTGATGTGAAAGTAATTCGAGTAACATTGCAGGTGTATTAGGCCTCCAGGCCTCTGAGTATTCACGGTCCCAAAGTCCCCGTCTTGTCCATTTATTATTGTATTTTATCCTAATGTCATCCACAAGTTGGGTTTGGATTAGGTCAGATAAATCCCTGCTGGCCAATCTTGATTTTCCATTTGGGAAAAATCCGCTGTTTTGCTTTGTGCTGTAAATGGCCAGAGTTCCTATTACTGAATCATTGTTTGTTATTCCGGCATCTGTATGAAATGATAGTGCAAGATCAATCGGTATTCCCAATCCTTTTGCATCCGGATTCCCGGTAGGCCCATTTGGATTCCCCATTAAATAATTTACCCATTCTCCGCGCGACATATAGTCGTCATTATAGTCTTTTTTACCCTTACTTATATTGTAAACTGTTGAATCAGGCATACCCGAATATTGCAAAAAGTACCTTGCACCTTCCATAAAACGGGGACGTTGGCTTATTTTATAATTATTGTTATTCTTATTTACCTGTTTATTTTTTGAATACAAATTGATTAAAGGAGTAGAATCATTTGTTCCCCTCGCCACATTGCCCATTCCACCTCCAAACCTAACTGCATCTGCTGTAATATAGCCTTCTTTTTCATTATTACTTAATAATTCAAGTGAACCATTTTTAGCGTTTTTTCCCTTTAAAAAATGGTAAGTTCCCAAATATACCCATGTACTGTTTCCCATTTTTTGGTTTATTATAAAATCTTCATTTCCCCCGCTATAATTAACTTTGCAAATAATATTTTCCAGGTTTTGGCCAGATTCTCCCCATGAAATATAAACCCCATATTCTCCGTCTTCCGGTATTTCCGGAATATACCTTAGTATTGCATGTATTTCTCCCCCTGATTTTACCTGAAGGTGAGTGCCGTGTTCAAAAGGATTTTCACCATCAAATAATACATTTTTATATTTAAAACCCGAAGTTTTTACTGTTTCCCAATTAAATGACCCATTAATTATAACCAATTCTGAGTTTCCTGTAGATGTGTCATTATCAACAATAATTTCATTAAGCTGGACGCATCTTTCTCTTGGGATAAAAACATATGCACCTGCATTCTCGAGCATCGGGGCCAGATAGTTTCGTATAATTGTATATGGAAACATATCCTCAACGGTTTGAAACAGTCTTGCCCTTTGCCATTCCCATCTATCAAGATTTTGTTCGTAATACCACCCATGACCAGGCCACATGGCAATATGCCTGTTGGTTAGCCCGTTTTTATATTGGTTTTGAGAAGCCCTTCTAACAATGCTGGTTTCAGATTCTAAAATAGTTTTGCGTAAAGTATCAGCATTTATTGCTCCCTGTCGGTAATAATTTGGGATAAAGGTTTCAACCAGCTTGTTACGTGTTATTATTTTCAAGCTATATCCATAGAATCTTTTGCCCAGACTTTTCCTAATGTCACCTTTGAGTTTATCAATTAAATCCTGCCTGATTGGAATATGCGTAAATTGAGGCGAAAAATATAGATTTATATTTTTTTGATTTGTTTCAACTTTAATACTATCAAGTGCAATTTTTCCTGTGTGCCTCCATTCTGTGAAATCCCAGGGCGCAATTGAAAGTTTTTTTGCGGCTATTTTTTGTAACCGTTGCTCTTTACCCGGATTCCTTTTGTAAACAGAACTTGGCATTGTATTTTCTGAAACTAAAATAAATAATACAATTACAAAGTATTTTAATAATTGGTACATAGGTAAATATGGATAAATTAGCTTATGAAACGGCTGTTAAAGTTTTTTCAAAAATAAAAACAAAATTTTATAGTATCAAAAAAATGTAATACATATTACATCATTTGTTGCTTTTGTCATATTTTTATATATTTGCAATGCAGGCGAATAATTTTAATAGCCATTTAATGTGCGATAACTATAATTCATTGACAAATAAAAGGCACTAATTAAAAGGGAAAAAGAAATTTATAATACAACAATATGATATTAATTGCTGATAGTGGTTCATCTAAAACAACATGGGTTTTGTTGAATAATGCCGGAAATGTTACAGAGCAATATACAACATCTGGAATAAACCCTTTTTTTCAAAATGAAGATGATATTTATTATTCAATTATTAATGAACTTAAGTTATCAAAAGAGCAATTAAGTTCAGTTTTTTTCTATGGGGCGGGCATCACAAACCCTGAGAAAAGGGTAATAGTATTACAAGCAATAAACCGGGCATTAAAGCCATTAAACATAGTTGTTGAAAGCGATTTATTATGTGCGGCCAGGGCGCTATACGGTAATAAACCAGGAATAGCCGCAATATTAGGAACAGGGTCAAACTCCTGTTATTATGATGGCAATAAAATTGTTCAAAATGTGTCACCCTTAGGTTATATTCTTGGTGATGAAGGAAGTGGCGCAGTTTTGGGGAAGAAATTAGTGTCAGATATTTTAAAGAAACAATTACCTGAATATCTTATAAATTCTTTTTTTGATGAGCATAAAATATTACCCAACGAGATAATGGACAGAGTTTACAGGCATCCATTTCCAAACAGGTATCTGGCACAATATACACGGTTTTTACTGAATAATATACATGATGAATCCATTTACAAGTTGGTAAGAGGGAGTTTTATTGAATTTTTTCTAAGAAACATAAAACAATATAATCAGCCAAATAACCTTAAGGTAAGTTTTACGGGCAGTGTTGCGTGGTACTTTTCTAAACCGTTACATGAAGCCGCAACCGAAACAGGATATACGATTTATAAAATTGCAAAGGATCCAATTGATGGATTAATTAAGTATCACAACACAATAAAGGAAAAATAAAATTAATTTATGATTACAAAATCGGAAGAATCAAAGTTCACTCTTAGCATTACGGAGTCACCTTCTCAATTTAAAAACTTAGAGAAGATGACCGTGAATCAATTAATAAATGCAATAAATGTAGAGGATTCCAAAGTTCATGTTGCCGTGCGCGAAGCTTTGCCACAAATAGAAGAGTTGGTTGTACGTATTGTTGAGAGAATGAAGGAGGGGGGAAGGGTTTTTTATCTTGGGGCTGGAACAAGTGGCAGGTTAGGGGTTTTGGATGCATCGGAACTTCCTCCAACCTTTGGTGTTCCCGACAATTTGGTAATTGGCCTTATTGCTGGTGGCGATATTGCTTTGAGAAAGGCCGTTGAAAATGCAGAGGACGATTCTTTAAGAGCCTGGGAAGAACTAAAAACTTTTAACATAAATTCTAAAGATACAGTAATTGGTATTGCAGCTTCAGGAACCACCCCATACGTTATAGGAGGTGTTGAAATAGCAAGAAGAAACGGGATTTTGACCGGTTGCATAACTTGTAATCCCGATTCAAAAATTGCCGAAGTGGCTGAGTTTCCAATCGAAGCAATTGTTGGTCCGGAATTCGTTACTGGAAGTACAAGGCTTAAGGCAGGTACTGCTCAAAAAATGATACTTAATATGGTTACAACAACCATTATGATAAAGCTTGGCCGTGTTAAGGGAAACAAAATGGTAAACATGCAATTGACAAACAGTAAGTTAATAATAAGAGGTACCCGGATGTTAATGGAAGAATTAGGCCTTGAATTTAATGTGGCACAGGATTTATTAATACGTAGCGGTTCAGTGAAAAAAGCAATTGATGCCTGGAAAAAGGGAAATAAATATTGAAAAAAAGATGGTTTAATGGTTAAAAAAAGCCGGCAATTTGGCCGGCTTTTTTTATCTATTTCAGTACACCTTTAAAATATTTTTCATAAACGTCATGGTTTCGCACCAATAATTTAACTGACTCATCATGGGCTGTTGTTTCGTCTTGATTTTCAACTGCTTCTAAAATACGTTTTTGAGCAAATAATGTATATTCCTTTTCACCTTCGATATTAGCATAAATAAAATTTCGCATGCGTGGCAACAATGAGTAAATTGGCTCCATTGTAACTATTACTATTGGATTACCTGATGCATTGGCCAGGTTCATATGAAATTTATTAATGGTATCTACTTCCAATTGAGTATTGTCAGGATCACAGTTTTCTAGAGACTTAAGGTTTTCCCTAAGTTTAACTATGTCATCAATTGTCCGGTTACGTGCAGCCAATCTTGCTATTTGGGGTTCAAATAGTCTTCTAACTTCTATAATCTGGGCTATTAAATTTGAATCAAATTTCAGGTCATAATATAGATTAAGCGAATTAATAGCATCCTCAATTTTAATATCAGATACATACATACCGCTTCCTTTCTTAATTTGAATCAGCCCTCTGGCACTTAATCGTCTTAATGCTTCACGCAATGCTGTTCTGCTAACTGCAAAACGTTCACATAGTTCTTTCTCAGAAGGCAAACGGGCTCCATTGATCAATTTCTTTTGTCTTATGGCCTCTTCAATTTTCCTCTCAATTTTTTGGCTTAAAGTTTGAGTGGCGCCAATTTTACTAAATATATCGTCCATTCCAAAATATTAATAATACAACATATAAATTTATGCAAATTTATAATTAAAATTCTATTTTTTAGTTTTTTTTGATTTTCGATTTCTATTGCTATCCTTTTCTGCTAATTTCCTCCAGTAGGGACCTTTTTAAAATTTTAATATTTTTTTCTTCAATTTTAATAATTCTGTCTTTTTCAAAATTTTTTAGAAGCTTTACTGCGCTTTCAGTTGATATTCCTGTAAAATCTGCAATATCCCTTCTTGAAAGGAATGAAAAAATATTGCTATCTGAAAACTCATCTGAACTCAAATATATCAAGGTATCAGCCATTCTTCCATTCATTTGTTTGAACATCAAATTATGAATGTTACCAAACAACTTTGAGTTTTGACTTCCATATCTCTTAATTAAAGAAAATGCGAAATTTGAATTATTCAGAATAATCTGTTCAATAGTATTTTTCTCTACTATAAGAGCCTGGGTGTCAGTTATGGCCATTGTTGAATAGTTGAATGTATTATTTTCAAATATTGTTGATAGGCCTACAAAATCACCAGGTTTTTGTATTCTAAGGTTGAAGTTTTTTTCCCCATCTTCTAAATACTGTTTGGCCAGTCCGCTTATAATGAATAGAATATATGATGAATAAGTTCCCTGTTTAATAATTGTCTCACCCTTTCTGAAAAGAACCTGGGTTTTACTTTCCCTTATCATTTCAACTTCTTTTCCAACCAGCATGTGAAAACATGGGGCATTTATATCGCAAATAAAATCAGCATCTGTATCAGTAAGAGTTTTCATCTGTAAATAGTTTTATAATAATGCCGGTTAGTTTCACTAATTGGTTGTAATTAAAACGAAACGGATAATTACGATAATGTAATTAAACCTGAATCCGTTTTCCAAATGTGATATTATTGTGTTAATAAACAGCAATATAGATTTTAAGATGGATTTAAGTCAATAAAAAAATTAAGGAAAATCAATTGAATAACCAATCCGATCGAAACCCAAAAATACTTTAAAAAAAATTGAGCGATATAATTTTGTGATGCCAAAAGTGAAAATTATAGGTAGAATATTCACTGCCTGTTACGGTTTTAAACATTATTAAATAACTAAAATCAATTATTATGTTGCACACAAATTTAGCCCACATTGAAAATGCTAATCAACATTCAAAAGTAATTAATGAAAATGAAAATGTTATGATTTGCTGTGGCCGTATGGGCCCAATGTGTATTCCGGTTTATGGAATTATGGAAGACCTGAGAGATGATTATACCCATGTTAAGTTCTTCGATATGGAGTTTGATAATCCTGAAGCTCATGTTATAAGAGATTTGCCCGAAGTTCGAGGTTTTATGGGCATACCATTTACAATTTATTATAAAAATGGTAAGGTAGTAAAAGCCACATCAAGTATTCAGACTGTAGAGCAGGTTACAAATATTTTAAATCAGCAGTTTGGCAATCCTGTTAATGCATAATGAAATGGAATCAAAACATTATGACGTTATTGTAATAGGCGGAGGGCCGGCAGGGCTAACGGCAGGTATATACCTGTCGCGGGCCCGATTACGCACCCTTATTTTAAACAAGGGTGCAGTAGGTGGCCAAATGGTTTTAACACACGAAATTGTAAATTATCCCGGCGTTGAATCAATAAGCGGTTATCAATTGGCAAACATAATGAAAAGTCAGGCGAAATCATTTGGTTGCGATATTAAATCCAATGTTACAATTGAAAGTATGCAGCTTTCAGGCTTGATTAAAAATATAAAGCTTACAAATGGTTTTGAACATACCTCAAACGCAATAATTCTTACCCCGGGTGGAAGTAGCAGAACTTTAAACGTACCGGGTGAAACAAATTTTAAAGGAAAAGGTATTTCTTACTGTGCAACGTGTGATGGTGATTTTTTTACCGGCAAGGAGATATTTGTAGTAGGAGGTGGAAATTCTGCTCTCGAGGAAGCCGTTTCGCTTACCAAATTTGCATCAAAAGTTACTGTAGTGCATCAATTTGACCATTTTCAGGCCTTTAAACATGCAGTTGAAGAGGCTAAAGCAAACAGTAAAATTGAATTTATTATGGAATCTGCTATAACATCGTTTTATGGCAATGATAAACTTGAATCTGTTGATATAAAAAATCTGAAAACAGGAAAATCCAACAGCTATAAAACTGATGGGGTTTTTATTTTTATTGGATACATTCCAAATACTGATTTTGTGAAAGGTATGGTTGATATGAACAGTTTTGGCGAGTTAATGGTTAACTCCGATATGGAAACAAATATTCCCGGAGTTTTTGGAGCGGGTGATTCTATTGCAAAAAAATACAGACAGTTAACCACAGCAGTAGGAGAGGCAACAGTTGCTGCCATGGCTGCATCAAACCTTATTTATAAACTTAAATCAGGTAATGTTGTAGAATTAGTGGAGTCAATAAAATAACCTAATGTTATACAATTCCACTTTTTTGCAACCAAATAATTAAGCAATAATTTTGAGTTTTTTATTTTAATAAATCCTTAAAAACTTTTTAATCTTAATTTCATTTTATCCCAAATTTGTCTTTAGCCATTTTTTCTAATGACCGTCATTAGAAATTAATAGTT